>DASVBK010000007.1:0-5474 GCA_036375875.1 Candidatus Nanopelagicales bacterium | reverse complement strand
GCTAGTGGGCGGCCTCGTACCTGGCGCGCAGGTCGCCCGAGATGCGCCCACGGGCGCTGACCGGGATGCCCTGCTCAGCAGCCCAGCGGCGGATGTCGGCGGTGTCGGTGGCGCGCCGGGCGCTGCGCGAGCGGCCGGACTCCGTCGTGGAGCCCGCGCGGCGGCTCACCCCGATCCAGGGGGCCATCGCCTCGCGCAGCTTCTTGGCGTTCTTCTCGTTGAGGTCGATCTCGTAGGACTTGCCATCGAGGGCGAAGGAGACCGTCTCATCAGCTGCGCCGCCGTCGAGGTCGTCCTCCAACAGGACCTGCACCTTGCGAGCCATTGTCATTGCTCCTGCTATTCGGCCCCGTTCAAATGATGCCGGCAAGCGTAACTGCATTTCCTTCCCGGCGCCACCTCCAGTTCGATCACGCCCGCCGTATTCACGGCCCACTTTGCCGATGGCCGGGGTGAAACGGAAACGTCTGACAAACCGCATCGCCACATTGCGCTGCGCGAAGGGCCGCCCATGGCACCCGGCGGCCCCTGCCCGGCGCCACTATCCTTCGCCGACATGACCCCGCTGGCCGCGCTGCGCGACGCGCCCGCCCTGCGCGACGACATCCGGCGGCTCGGCGACCTGCTCGGCGAGGCGCTCATCCGCCAGGCCGGCCCGGAGATGTTCGCGATCGTGGAGCAGGTGCGCGGCCTGGTGCGGGAGGATCCCGACGAGGCCGCCGAGCTCATCGACGCGCTGCCCCTGGCGCAGGCCACGACGCTGGCCCGGGCGTTCTCGCTGTACTTCGCGCTGGCCAACATCGCCGAGCAGGTGCATCGCGCGCGGGCCCTGGCGGCGCAGCGCGCCGTCGACGGTGGGCCCCTGGTGCGCGCCGGGGTGGCGATCGGCGAGGCGCTGGCCGAGGGGCACGTGGCCCCGGCCGAGGTCGTGGAGGGGTTCGCCAAGCTGGGCGCACGACCGGTGTTCACGGCCCATCCGACCGAGGCCTCGCGGCGCTCGGTGCTGCTCAAGCTCACCCGGATCGCCGAGCTGCTCGACCAACCGCGCAGCCCCGCGAGTGACCGGGACATCGCCGAGGAGATCGACCTGCTCTGGCAGACCGACGAGCTGCGCCTGGAGAAGCCCGAGGTCACCGACGAGGCGCGCAACGCGCTGTTCTACCTCGACGACCTGGCGGCCGGGGCCGCCGGCTCGGTGCTCGCCGAGCTGGCCGAGGCCGGAGCTGCCGTGGGGGCGCCCGTGGACCCCGCGCGGCGCGTGCTGACCTTCGGCTCCTGGATCGGCGGCGACCGCGACGGCAACCCCTTCGTCACCCCGGAGGTGACGCTGCGGGTGCTCGCGCTGCAGCACGACCACGCGGTGCGCGCGCTGCTGCCGCACATCGAGGCGCTCTCCGCGCAGCTGTCGGTCAGCGAGCGGATCGCGCCCGCCTCGCCTGCGCTGCAGGCCTCGCTGGCCGCAGACCTCGAGGCCCTGCCGGACCTCGACCCCCGGTTCCGGCGGCTCAACGCCGAGGAGCCCTACCGCCTGAAGCTCACCTGCATCCACGCCAAGCTGCGCCACACCCGGGCCCGCCAGGCCGAGGGTCGGCCCCACGAGCCCGGGCGGGACTACCGCACCACCGAGGAGCTGCTGGCGGACCTCGAGCTGCTGCGCGCCTCGCTCGCCGAGCACCGCGGGTCGCTCATCGCCAGCGGGTCGGTGTCGCGGACGATGCGGGTGGTGGCCACGTTCGGCCTGTCGCTGGCGACGCTCGACGTGCGCGAGCACGCGCTGGCCCACCACCACGCGATCGGCCAGCTGCTCGACCGGGTCGGCGAGCTGCCGGCGCCCTACGCGCAGCTCGACCGCGAGCAGCGGTTCGCCGCGCTGGCACGCGAGTTGGTGGGCAAGCGCCCGCTGGCGCCCACGCCGCCGCCCCTCGACGAGGCGGGCCGCACCACGTACGGCGCGTTCGTGGCGATCGGGCGGGCGCTCGAGCGGTATGGCCCGGAGGTCTGCGAGTCGTACATCATCTCGATGACCAAGGGCCCGGACGACGTACTGGCCGCGGTGCTGCTGGCCCGTGAGGCGGGGCTGGTGGACCTGCCCGCCGGCGTTGCCCGCATCGGGTTCGTGCCGCTGCTCGAGACCGTCGCGGAGCTGCGGAGCGCGGGTGCGCTGGTCGGGGCGCTGCTCGCGGACCCTGGCTTCCGCGAGCTCGTGCGGCTGCGAGGTGACGCCCTCGAGGTGATGCTCGGGTACTCCGACTCCAACAAGGACGCCGGGATCACGACCTCGCAGTGGGAGATCCACCTGGCGCAGCGGCGGCTGCGCGACGTGTGCGCGGCGCACGGGGTGCGGCTGCGGCTGTTCCACGGTCGGGGCGGCACGGTCGGCCGGGGCGGCGGCCCCACCTACGAGGCGATCCTGTCCCAGCCGTGGGGGGTGCTCGACGGCCAGATCAAGGTCACCGAGCA
Source organism: Candidatus Nanopelagicales bacterium (assembly GCA_036375875.1). Taxonomy (GTDB): domain Bacteria; phylum Actinomycetota; class Actinomycetes; order S36-B12; family CAIYMF01; genus Prado023. The sequence continues at coordinate 3,014 of DASVBK010000007.1, read as the reverse complement.
GGGTGAGGTGATCTCCGACAAGTACCTGCTGCCGGCCCTGGCGCGCGACAACCTGCGCCAGACGCTGGCCGCCACCCTGCGCGCGACGGTCCTGCACCGCACCTCGCTGCTCGACGACGCGACGCTCGCCGCCTGGGACGAGGTCATGTCGCTGGCGTCCGGCGCGGCGTTCACCGCCTACCGGGCCCTCGTGGACGACCCTGACCTGCCGGCGTACTTCAGCTACGCCACCCCGGTCGAGCAGCTCGGCGACCTCCACCTGGGCTCCCGGCCCGCCCGCCGGCCGAGCGCGGCCGCGGGGCTGGAGAGCCTGCGCGCGATCCCGTGGGTCTTCGGCTGGACGCAGTCGCGCCAGATCGTGCCCGGGTGGTACGGGGTGGGCACCGGGCTCGCTGCTGCGCGGGAGGCCGGTCACGCCCAGACGCTGGCCGAGATGGCGCGGCGCTGGCCGTTCTTCGCCAACTTCCTGTCCAACGTGGCCATGACCGCCGCCAAGGCCGACTTCGCGGTCGCCGACCGCTACGTCGCCAGGCTGGTGCCCGAGCCGCTGCAGCACGTGGCCGCGGTGATCCGCACCGAGCACGCCCGCACGGTCGCGGAGGTGACCGCGGTGCTCGGCACCGACTCCCTGCTGGGCAACCAGCCGACGCTGGCCCGGACCCTGGCCGTGCGTGACGCGTACCTCCGCCCGCTGCACCTGCTGCAGGTCTCGCTGCTGGCCCGGGTGCGCTGGCACGAGGGCGAGGGCACGCCGGCCGATCCGCAGCTTCGCCGCGCCCTGCTGCTCACCGTGAACGGCATCGCCACGGGCTTGCGCAACACGGGCTGAGCCGGGCGCGGCTTGCTCCAAGTTCGCGCCCACCCGGCGCGCTCAACCTTGGAGGAAGTGGCCTGTGGCGGTCCAGCACTCGGAGCAAACGCCGGGCGGGTTGGGGGCGGCGGCGAAGTGCCTCAGGATCGTGAGGTGCTTCCTCGACCGGGGCTCGTGGGCGCGGCGGGGTCCGCGGCGAGCAGGCCGACGGCCTCCAGCGCGCGCGGCTGGCGGCCACGGGCGATGTCCACCAGGCCGTCGATGCCCAGCGCGCGGTAGTGCTTGGTCAGGGTCTCGCGCAGGTTGTCCGGCGGCACCAGCAGCGTGAGCGCCCCGGGTTCGATGGTGAACGTGATGGGCGTGGGCATCTCCAGGGCCTCCCCGTCGACACCGATCCGGGCGCTGCCCGAGCGCGAGCGCACCTCGAAGCGCTCCGTGGTGAACTCGTGGAGGTTGGGGTCGCGCCTGGCGGCGCCGGCGATCGCCAGGGTGGCCAGTGCCGCGGCCTCCCGGCCGGTCCGGGCGCTGATCGCCATCACCCCGAGGGTCCCCGTCGTCAGGGAGCGCCGCTGGGCGGCATCCGCGGCGGCGCCCAGCACGTAGGGGTTGTTCGAGACCAGGATCACGAACGAGCCGTCCACCTCATGGCCGTCCGGCGCGGTGAACTGCAGGTCGAAGGGCTCGCTGCGGGCGCCCAGCAATTGGGGCAGCGTCGCGGCGGCGGTCGTGAGCTTCGCGTCGCGGTACTCGTCGTGCTCGACCACCTCGGCGTAGACCCCGAGTGAGGCGTTGTTCACGAAGAGCCGGCCGTTGGCGCGGGCGATGTCCACCCGCCGCAGGACCCCGTCGGTGAAGGCCGCCAGGCCCTTGCTGGGGTCGTCGCGGTCGAGGCCGAGATCCAGGGCGAAGTGGTTGCGCGTGCCGGCGCTGATGCAGACGAACGGCAGGCCGTGCTCGATGGCCACGGAGGCCACCAGCGCCTGCGACCCGTCGCCGCCTGCCATGCCCAGGCAGTCGGCACCGCGGGCGACCGCGTCGCGGGCGAGCTGCTCGAGGTCGAGGCCCGGCTCCAGCAGGACGACCTCGACCCCACGGGCCCGCGCTCCCTCGGCGAGGTCGAAGCGGTCCACCTTGCCGCCGCCGGAGCGGGGGTTCGCCAGGAGCACCGGATGCTGCGGACGGAACGGCGTGGTGACGGCTGCCAGGTCCAGGCGTCGCAGGGTCGAGACGACGGCGATGCGCGCGGAGGTGCCGGCTGCCACCGCCAGCCCGGCCAGCACGAGCAGCTTGAGGAAGGGGTCCTGGCCCTCGTCGGCGGCGAGCACAACGCCCGCCACCATGAGCGCCGCACCGCCCAGCACGCCCGCCACGCCGAGCGCGCGGCGGGGCAGGCGCTCCGTGATCACCCACCACGTGCCACCGGCCAGCAGCGCCAGGCCGATCAGCCCCACGACGACCGCGCCCACGTCCGTGATCACGAACGCGACCAGGGCCAGCCCGAGCAGGGCGATCAGCAGCAGCGCGACGATCGCCGCGATCCGGTCCCCGGTGCGCACCGCCTGGCCGCCCATCGCCCCACTCCCTCCCCAGCTCTGCGTCCCGCCGGCCGCGCCTGCTCCGGGTGCTGCCCCGGTGCCGTTCCCGAGTCTGGCAGCGCGCCGCCTGTCGGCCGTGCCCGGGTGACCTGCTGCGCGGCGGAAGCCGCCCTGCGGCCCTCGACGCACGTCGTCCGCCCGGGCGCACGATACTGACCGGCGTGGAGCACCTCACGCCTGACCGACCAGTCGAGCCGGCTGGCGCGCCCTCAGGGGGCCGCGATGACACGGCCGGGGCGCCCGCCCAGCCCCAGCCCGTCGAGCCGGTGGCGTCCCCAGAGCCCGGCCAGCCCGAGCCGGTCGAGCCGGCCCAGCCGCGGCAGCCGCGCTCCTGGGGCGAAGAGCTGCTGGCGCTCGACACGGCGATCTACGTCGCCGTCGCGGGGACGCCGACACCGCGGCTGGACCGCGTGCTGCGGCCGCTCACTGCGGCAGCGGACCACTCCAAGCTGTGGTTCGGCACGGCGGGTGTCATGGCCCTCGTGGGGGGCAGCTCCGGGCGTCGGGCGGCCCTGCACGGGGTGGCCTCCATCGCCATGGCCTCCGCGCTGGCGAACCAGCCGCTCAAGCGCCTCACCCGCCGCCGCCGGCCGGACCGGGACTCAGCG
>DASVBK010000005.1:0-3189 GCA_036375875.1 Candidatus Nanopelagicales bacterium | reverse complement strand
CGTCGACCCTGACGCCGTTGTCGACCTCGAGCCCGGCGGCCTCCGCGATTGCGGTGTTCGGCGTGATGCCCACCCCGACGACAGCGAGGTCGGCGTCGATCCGGCTGCCATCGCCTAGCTCGACACCCGCGAGCCTGCCCGCATGCGCGTGCAGCCTCCGGACGTTGAGGTTGCCGCGCAGGTCGACGCCGTGGGACCGGTGCAGGTCCGCGAAGATCGCGGCCACCTCGGAGCCGAGGACCCGCAGCAGTGGCAGGGGCAGCTGCTCCAGGACGGTGACCTCGACCCCGGCCTGACGGGCCGCCGCAGCCACCTCCAGGCCGATCCATCCGCCGCCGATGATGACCACCCGGCTCGCCCGCGCCAGCCCCTGCTTGAGGCGGTCGGAGTCGTCGAGCGTGCGCAGGCAGTGCACACCGGGCAGGTCCGCGCCGGGGACCGCCAGCTGGCGGGGACTGGATCCGGTAGCCAGCAGCAGGGCGTCGTAGCCGACCCGGGTGCCGTCCGCCAGGACGACCGCTCGGGCGTGCCGATCCAGGCCCGTGGCCGGGACGCCGAGGCGCAGGTCGATGTCGTGCTCGACGAACCAGTCGGCCGGGTGCACGAGCACGCTCTCGCGCTGGTCAGCGCCCTGCAGGTACCCCTTCGACAGGGGGGGCCGCGCGTATGGCACGTGGTGCTCGTCGCCGAGGAGCACCACCCGGCCGTCGAAGCCCTCCTCGCACAGCGTATCGGCCGCCTTTGCGCCGGCCAGGCCGGCGCCGACGATCACGAAGGTCCTGGGGTCGCTCATGCGCCGCTCCGTGATCCGACGGGCTCGCCTGCCGGGCTGACCATCCACCAGACGCCGTTCACGCCCTGGCCGTTCGTGTCGCCCGGCGCGCTGTCCTGGGCCCAGTAGTACAACGGCCAGCCGTTGTACGTCACCTGGATCGCCCCGTCGCTGCGGGTGATGGTGCCGAGCCGCGCCTGGTCGGCCCCGCTGCCGGCCTCCGGCGTGCCGAGCAGCGGGGGCCATGCGGCCAGGCAGGACCCCTCGCAGGTGCTCGCGCCGGAGCCACGGGTGTCCTTCGTGAACAGGTAGAGCGTCATGCCCCGGCCGTCGACGAGGATCGTCCCCAACTTCGACGAGGAGGTCCCGACGGTCACGGCCGCACTGGCGCCGGGGGCGGCGGCCGGAGCGGACGCCGGTGCCGAGGTGGTGCCCGGCGCCGCTCCATACCCTCCCCCCGCGCCGCTGCCGGCGGCGTTGCTCCCGCACGCGGCCATGGAGCCGGTCATCAGCAGGGTGGCGGCAAGCACCGAGACGCGCGATCGTGCCTTCATGGTTCCTCCCGGGTCCGATGGGGCTCAGCCGTCCCCGGTGGGGCGGCCGATGCGGGTTGTACGGGGCACGACCCGCCAGGGATTGACCGCAGCGCACGTGGTCGTCCGCCGGGCGCCGTGCGTCGGCGCCGCAATCCATCCGGCCTGCGTGGACGTACAGCAGGATGTGCCGTTGTTCTCCGCCGCCGACCGGGCCGCCGACGCGGCCCTCGTGGCTGGGCTGGCCGTGCGTGACGACGCAGCAGCCGCCGCGTTCGTCCGGCGGTTCCAGAGCGCCGTGTTCGGCCTCGCGATCTCGATCACGCACGACCAGGGGCTGGCCCAGGACGTCAGCCAGGAGGTGTTCGTGCGGGCCTGGCGGGCCGCGGGCAGCTACGACACCCGACGCGCGTCGGTGCTCACCTGGCTGCTCACGATCACCCGGAACGCAGCCATCGACGCGATGCGGGCGCACCGGCCCACCCCCACCGAGGCCGACGTGCTCGAGGAGATGATCACCGCGACCATGCAGGGACCCGACCCCGAGGAGGCGGCCCTGCGGCACGCCGAGCAGGACGCGGCAGTCGCCCACCTGCGCACGCTGCCCGCCGAGCAGGCGCGCGCGGTCGTGCTGGCAGTGATCGGCGGGCGCACTGCCGCCGAGGTCAGTGCCCTCGAGGGGATCCCGCTGGGCACGGCGAAGACCCGGATCCGCACCGGGCTGCGCCGGGTCCGCGAGGCGATGGAGGCCGACCATGAGTGACCGACACCCCGAGGACGACCTGCTGTTGGACCTGGCGCTGTCGGACGTCGACGAGCAACGGCGGGATTCGCTGACCAGCCACCTCGCGCTGTGCGAGCCGTGTCGGACGCGGTATACGGCGCTGGCGGACAGTGTCGACCATGTGCTCGCCGCGGCACCGCGAGTTGCCCCGCCGCCAGGGTTCTCGCAGTCGGTGATGACCGCCCTGGGCATCGCTGGACCACAGCCAGGGACGAGCCCCGGAGTCGGGGCCGCCAATGCCGCTGCAGAGGGCCGGGCACCCAGCACCGCTCGAGCCGTCCGGGCATGGCAGCGACCGCGGGTCTGGCTGGCGGCTGTGGCGGCCGTCGCCGCGCTGCTCCTGGGCGCGGCCGGCGCGGCAGCGCTGCTGCGCGGGCCGGTGACGCCGGGCATGACGGTCGCGGCTGACGGCGCGGCGCTGGTGACCGGCGACGGGGCCCGGGTGGGCACCGTACTCACCAGCCGGTACCAGGGGCGGCCGGTGCTCATCGTGACCTTGACCGACGGCTCCGTCGGTCAGCGCTACGACTGCCAGCTCGTGCTCGCCGACGGCACCCGGCAGTCCGCCGGGTCGTGGGTCCTGCCCCAGCAGTCCGGGACCACGTGGGTGCTCGCCCACCCGGACACCGACGTCACCGGCCTCGAGGTGGTGACCGACACGGGCACCTGGGCGACGGCGAAGCTGCCAACCGCGTCGCCCTCGGCGGCGTGAGCAGCAGGCTCCCCTCAAACCCGCGCCGTGACCCCGACGTCGGCGTGCCGGTCGGCCGTCGCGGCGGCGGCACGAGTTCGGGGGTCGGGTCAGGTGGCGGGATCGTGTGGCTGGGTGGCGTTGTCGAGGTGTCGTTTCAGGCTGTCGAGGATGAGGCCGAGGCCGAAGTCGAAGTCGGCGTCGGGTCGTAGCCCGCTTCGATCCAGTGGGTGATGACGTCGGTGAGGTGGGGGAACTGGTCGGTGGGGATCTGGATATGAGCTGCCACTGTCCATCACGGCAGCAGAGGGGCCCGCGCCCACCCCCCGATCACAGCCGCGATCGATCAAGGTCCGAGGCCGCCCGACCTGCCCTGAAGCACTTCGGGAGGTCCAGTCCTCAAATCGTG
>DASVBK010000002.1:0-9476 GCA_036375875.1 Candidatus Nanopelagicales bacterium | reverse complement strand
CGACGGTGCCGACCAGCGTGCGGCTCCCGCCCGGCCCCGCCCCTGCGTGTCCGTGCGACGTGCCATGCTGTCGCCCGATGACCGGACACACCACGCCCCGCTCCGGCACTGCCGGTGTGGGCGCCCGAGCGGGAGCCGAGCCGGGCCCGCCGCCCGGCTGCACGTTGCTGGTCGGGGCTGAGTCCTTCCTCGTGGGCCGCGCCGTGCGCCGGGCCGTGGCCGCGGCTCGCGCCGTCGACCCCGCGGTCGAGCGACGCGAGGTCGATGCCGAGGATCCGGCGGCGCTCGGGCAGCTGCAGTCCGCCCTGTCGCCCTCGTTGTTCGGCGAGGCCGCCGTCGTGGTCGTCTCCGGCCTGGCTGACGCATCCGACGCGCTCCACGCCGCCCTGCTCGCCGGCCTTGCCGACCTCCCGGAGCGCACCTGGGTGGTCGCGCTGCACGCCGGCAGCCGCAACAAGAAGTCCCTCGACGCGCTGCGCGCGGCCGCGATCCCTGGCGGTGTGGTCGAGGTCGCGTGCGGCGAGGTCAAGCGCGGCCGGCCCATGCGGGAGCTGCTGGAGTCCGAGGCCCGGGCCGCTGGGCGGCGGCTCACCACGGACGGCGCCGAGGCGCTGGTCATGGCGCTGGGCGCCGACCTCGCCCTGCTCGTGGGTGGCCTCGAGCAGCTCATGGCCGACGAGCCGGAGGACCCGATCGACGCCGCGGTCGTGACCCGCACCTTCGCCGGGGTGGCCGAGGTCTCGGGCTTCCAGCTCGCCGACGCGGTGTGGGAGGGCCGAGGCACCCTGGCCCTGCAGCGCCTGCGTTGGGGCATGGCGACCCAGACGGTGAGCGGCGCCGGAGCGGTCGGCTCGCTGGCTGCCGGCCTGCGGGCCATGGTCCGCGTGGGCGGCACCCCCAGGGGCATGGCGGAGGCCGAGGTGGCCCGGCTCGCCGGCGTCCCACCGTTCAAGGTGCGGGCGCTGCGGGCGGCGTACGGCGGCTGGGAGGCCGGGCAGCTGGCCGACGCAGTCATCGAGCTGGCCGAGGTCGACGCCCAGGTCAAGGGGGGCCTGCGGCCGGGGGAGAGCCTGGAGCCCGCCCAGAAGGTGCACGCCCTGGAGTCCTTCCTGATCCGCACCTGCGGCCTGGCCGAGCGCCCGGCCCGGCGTCGGTAGGACGGTGGCCCAGTCGGCATGCGCCGGTGGAGCGGTCGCTCTCCAGCGGTCGGGCCGAACGCCGAGCTGCGGCGGGCACAGCCGCGATTTGGTCCCGCACGGGGGTGTTCGGGTACCCTTGGCAGCCTGTCCGCCCTTCTCTCGGGCGGCCGACGACAGCATCGCGGGATCCAGCACGGCTCCGGCATGCCAGGACCCACGAGGATGAAGGCGTAGCAGTGGCGAACATCAAGTCGCAGAAGAAGCGGATCATCACCAACGAGAAGGCGCGCCAGCGCAACCGTGCGGTGACCTCCAGCCTCAAGACGGCCGTGCGCCGGTTCCGTGAGGCGGCCGCGGCCGGCGACGTGGAGCAGGCCCGCGAGTACGCCCGGGTGGCCTCGCGCCAGCTCGACAAGGCAGCCAGCAAGGGCGTCATCCACCGCAACCAGGCGGCCAACCGCAAGTCGGCCATCCAGCAGCGGGCCGCCGCCCTCTGACCGGGCTCCCCGGCGCGGCCGAGGGACACGACCAGCGCCATCCGCCGTAGCGGGTGGCGCTTCGTCATGTCCGCCGCCGTCACGACGCCGGTCCGCCACCGTCACGACGCCGGTCCGCCACCGGGCACGACTCGTGCCCGGTGAGGTGGGTAGCGTGTCCGTCGGCACGCCCCGCGGGGCCGGATCCATCGGAGGATGCTCATGCAGGTCACCACGCCGACCGTCGTCCTGGCTGCGGCCACGGATGCGCTCGCCAAGGTGCGCGAGGCGGTCCCCGAGCGGTTGCTGGAGAAGGCCGAGCACGGCGAGTTGGGCGCCCCGGTGCGCAGCCTGCTCCACGCCGTGCTCGGTGAGGAGCCGGACGTCGGAGCAGCGGACAGCACGGGTCACGAGGCCGCGCCAGCGGCCCTGGCGGAGTCAGCGGTGGCGAGCGTCGCCGCGGTGAAGGAGGCTGCGATGTCGGAAGCCAGGTCGGGTGGGCGCGTGCTCAAGGCCGCAGTGGGGGTGCTGCTGGTGGGGGCCGCCGTCGGCGGCGGCTACTACGTGTGGCGCAAGCGGCAGGCGGCTGCCGAGGCGCACCTCACCGGCGAGGGAGCGTGGGGCGCCCCGCCTGAAGCCACGACGCCGTTCATGGCCGGCATGGCCGACACCCAGAGCCCGGACGTCGTCGACGAGCAGTTCGCGGCCGAGGTCGACGCCGAGGCCGCCCAGTTCGCCGACGAGCTGGTCGACGCCGTCGAGCTGCCGGAGCCACAGGCGCCCGAGACGGCCGAGGTGTTCGAGGAGGGCATGGCCGCCACCCAGAGCCCGGAGACGGTCGACGAGCAGTTCGCCGCCGAGATCGACGCAGCGGCGGACAGCCTGTCGGACAGCATCGTCGAGGGCATCGAGGAGCCCAAGTCCTGAGGCTGCACCGGCAGGGCGGCTGACCGAACCGGCGGCGTCCGAGCACGCCGACGGGCACCGGCCGGTATGGGACGATTGCCTGCGTGCCACCCGTCCCCGGTTCGACCGACCAGTCGATCATCCGCAACTTCTGCATCATCGCGCACATCGACCACGGCAAGTCCACGCTGGCCGACCGGATGCTGCAGATCACCGGCGTGGTCGACGGCCGGAGCATGCGGGCGCAGTACCTGGACCGGATGGACATCGAGCGCGAGCGCGGCATCACGATCAAGAGCCAGGCTGTGCGGCTGCCCTACCGTGCCTCCGACGGCGTCGACTACGTGCTCAACCTCATCGACACGCCGGGCCACGTGGACTTCACCTATGAGGTCTCGCGGAGCCTCGCGGCCTGCGAGGGCGCGATCCTGCTCGTCGACGCCGCGCAGGGCATCGAGGCCCAGACCCTGGCCAACCTGTACCTCGCGCTCGAGAACGACCTGCTCGTCATCCCGGTGCTCAACAAGATCGACCTGCCGGCCGCGCAGCCCGAGCGCTACGCCGCCGAGCTGGCCCACATCATCGGCTGCGACCCGGCCGACGTGCTGCAGGTCAGCGCCAAGACCGGCGCGGGGGTGGGCGAGCTGCTCGACGAGGTGGTGCGGCAGGTGCCCTCACCGGCCGGTGACCCCGCCGCGCCCGCGCGGGCGCTGATCTTCGACTCGGTCTACGACAGCTACCGCGGCGTGGTCACCTACGTGCGCGTCGTCGACGGTCACCTCAATGCCCGCGAGCGCATCCAGATGATGTCCACCGGAGCCCATCACGAGCTGCTCGAGGTGGGCGTGATCTCCCCTGAGCCGATGCCCTCGGCCGGCATCGGGGCCGGCGAGGTGGGCTACCTCATCACCGGCGTCAAGGACGTGCGGCAGAGCCGGGTCGGCGACACCGTCACCGCCGAGTCCCGTCGCACCGCCGCGACCACGCCCTTGGGCGGCTACCGCGACCCCAAGCCGATGGTGTTCTCCGGGCTGTACCCGATCGACGGCTCGGACTACCCGCTGCTGCGCGACGCCCTGGACAAGCTCAAGCTCAACGACGCGGCGCTGGTGTACGAGCCGGAGACGTCGGCCGCGCTGGGCTTCGGCTTCCGCTGCGGCTTCCTGGGCCTGCTGCACCTGGAGATCGTGCGGGAGCGCCTCGAGCGCGAGTTCAACCTGGACCTCATCTCGACGGCCCCGAACGTGGTCTACCAGGTGACCCTCGACGACGGCCGGGCCATGGAGGTCACGAACCCCTCGGAGTACCCGGCGGGCAAGGTGGCCGAGGTCCGCGAGCCGGTCGTGCGCGCGACGATCCTGAGCCCGACGGACTACGTCGGGGCGATCATGGAGCTCTGCCAGAACCGGCGCGGGACGCTGCTGGGCATGGACTACCTGTCGGACACCCGCGTGGAGCTGCGCTACACGCTGCCGCTGGCCGAGATCGTCTTCGACTTCTTCGACGCGCTGAAGTCGCGCACCCGGGGTTACGCCTCCCTGGACTACGAGACCACAGGCGAGCAGGCCGCCGACCTGGTGAAGGTCGACATCCTGCTGCACGGCGAGCCGGTGGACGCCTTCTCCGCGATCGTGCACAAGGACAAGGCCTACGCCTACGGCGTGGCGATGGCGGGCAAGCTCAAGGAGCTCATCCCGCGGCAGCAGTTCGAGGTGCCCATCCAGGCGGCGATCGGGTCGCGGGTGATCGCCCGGGAGTCGGTGCGCGCCATGCGCAAGGACGTGCTCGCCAAGTGCTACGGCGGCGACATCACCCGCAAGCGCAAGCTCCTGGAGAAGCAGAAGGAGGGCAAGAAGCGCATGAAGATGGTCGGCCGGGTCGAGATCCCGCAGGAGGCCTTCATCGCTGCCCTCACCACCGAGGGCGGCGACGCAGGCGCGAAGGGCAAGTAGCCCCGGACGAGCACCCCGGCTTCCGTCCCAGCCCCGCGGCGCAGTAATGTGATATCACATTGCTAGTGCCAAGGAGGCAAGCATGAGCACCACCGTCGCCCCGCGTGCGACTTCCGCCCCGGCCCCGATCGCCGCCTCGAACCCGCTGCGGGAGCGCCCCGCCGCCAGCGTCAACGGCTGGGTGGTGGTGGCCCTCGGCATCGTGGTCCTCGGCCTGTGCACCTGGGGCCTGGTCCGGGCGATCCAGGCGGTGGCGGACACCGACGCAGGGCTGCCGGGCTACGGCATCGCGAGCATCGTCGTGCTCGTCCTGGTGATCTTCCTGCTGACCGGCCTCACGCCGGTGGCGCCGGGTCGCGCACGCGTCGTGCAGCTGCTCGGTCGCTACGCCGGGACCATCCGCCGCGACGGGCTGCGCTGGGTGAACCCGCTGACCACGCGCAAGTCGGTCTCCACCCGGATCCGCAACCAGGAGACGGCCGTGCTCAAGGTCAACGACCTGGCCGGGAACCCGATCGACATCGCCGCCGTGGTGGTGTGGCAGGTGACCGACACCGCGATGGCGAGCTTCAACGTCGAGGACTTCGTCGACTTCGTCGGCATCCAGACCGAGACCGCGGTGCGGCACATCGCCAACACCTACCCCTACGACAACCACACCTCGGGGGCCACGCTCAACCTGCGCGACAACGCCGACGAGATCACGGCCGAGCTCAGCCGCGAGATCGCGCAGCGGGTGGCGCCGGCCGGCGTGGCCATCCTCGAGTCGCGGCTGACCAGGCTGGCCTACGCCTCTGAGATCGCCCAGGCCATGCTGCGCCGGCAGCAGGCCGACGCCGTGGTCGCCGCGCGCGCCCGGATCGTGGAGGGTGCCGTGGGCATGGTCGAGCAGGCCCTGCAGGCGCTCGAGGACAAGGACATGGTCGTCCTCGACGACGAGCGCAAGGCCGCGATGGTCTCGAACCTGCTCGTGGTCCTGTGCTCCGAGCAGAACACGACGCCCGTGGTCAACGCCGGCACGCTGTACAGCTGAGCACGTGGCCGAGCGCAAGGGCGTCCTGCTGCGCCTGGACCCGGCGGTCCATGACGCCCTTGCGCGGTGGGCCGCCGACGAGCTGCGGAGCACGAACGCGCAGATCGAGTTCCTCCTGCGGCGTGCCCTGGCGGAGGCTGGCCGGATGCCCGGTGATGCCGGTGCGCAGCGGGGGCGCGGCCGTCCCCCCCGGCCAGGTGGGGACGGCCGCTGACCTGTCCCCGGTTGCCTCCCGGGGTCTGGGATGGGCACAGTGGCAGCAGGACCGGCGCCCGCCATCCCTCACCCCGCCACGGAGGTCCCGATGCCCACGATCAGCGGTTCGCTCGACACCCCACTGCCGCCGCACGCCGACACGGTGGCCAAGGCCATCCAGGACCGGGTGGCTGCCACCCCCGACGCCTTGGCGTTCGCCTCCCCGGGGCCGAACGACGACTGGTCGGTGACCTACACGTGGAAGCAGGCCGGCGACGAGATGACCCGCTTCGGCGCGGGACTCATCGCCCTGGGCCTCCAGCCAGCCGATCGCGTCGCGATCGCGTCCAACACCCGGACCGAGTGGATCCTGGCCGACGGTGGGGTCATGCTCGCCGGCGGAGCGAACACGACGATCTACCCGAGCACGGGTGAGGACGACTTCGCCTACATCATGACCGACTCCGGGGCCCGCTTCCTCGTCGCCGAGGATGCCAAGCAGGCCGGCAAGGCGCTGTCGCAGCGTGACCAGCTGCCCGACCTCGTCAAGATCATCATGATCGACGGCGAGGGTGACGGCGACTTCGTGCTCAGCTGGCAGCAGGTCACGGAACTCGGGGCCAAGCACCTGGCCGACGCGCCCAACGCCATCGAGGAGCGCGTCGCCGGGCTCACCAGCGAGTCGCTCGCGACGATGATCTACACCTCGGGCACCACGGGGCGGCCCAAGGGCGTGCAGCTGCCGCACCGCTGCTGGGTGTTCGAGGGCGCGAGCATCGACCAGATGAAGATCCTCACCCCCGAGGACGTGCACTTCCTGTGGCTGCCCCTGGCCCACTCGTTCGGCAAGGTCCTCATCGCGGCGGCCTACCAGGTGGGCATGCCGACCTACTGCGACGGCCGGGTGCCCAGGATCGTGGAGAACCTGCCGGTGGTGAAGCCGACCGTCATGGCCGGCGTCCCGCGGATCTACGAGAAGATCTACCAGGGTGCCAACGCCAAGGCCAAGGCGGGCGGCGGGGCCAAGGCCAAGATCTTCGACTGGGCGTTCACGACCTCCGCCGACATCAAGGCCAAGCAGCGAGCGGGGCAGTCCGCGGGGATGCTCGCGGGCGTGAAGATGGGCCTGGCCGAGAAGCTGGTGTTCTCGAAGATCAAGGCGCTCACCGGTGGGCGCGTCCGGCTGTTCGTCTCGGGCTCGGCCGCGCTCAACGGCGACGTGGCGCGCTGGTTCGACGCCGCGGGGCTGCCGATCCTCGAGGGCTACGGCCTGACTGAGAACAGCGCGGCCGCCTGCGTCGTGCGCCCCGAGGACATCGTGTTCGGGAAGGTGGGGTCGCCGTTGCCCGGCACGCAGGTGAAGATCGCCGACGACGGCGAGGTGCTCCTGAAGGGCCCGCACGTGATGCAGGGCTACTGGAACCTGCCGGAGGCCAACGCCGAGGCGCTGCTGCCCGACGGCTGGCTGGCCACGGGCGACATCGGCGTGCTCGACGAGCAGGGCCGGTTGAAGATCACCGACCGCAAGAAGGACCTGGTGAAGACGTCGGGCGGCAAGTACATCGCCCCCGGGCAGATCGCGGCCCAGTTCAAGGTCATCTCCCGCCTGGCGTCGAACCTGGTCGTGCATGCCAACGACCGCAACTACGCCACCGCGCTCGTCTCGTTGGACCCGGAGGCCCTGCAGGCGTTCGCGGCGGACAAGGGCCTGACCGGCGACTTCGCGACGCTGTCGCAGGCCCCCGAGGTGCGGGCGGCGATCCAGGCGGACATCGACAAGCTCAACGAGGGCCTCAACCGGTGGGAGACGATCAAGAAGTTCACGATCCTCGACCGTGACCTGTCGGAGGAGGCCGGCGAGCTCACCGCGAGCCTCAAGGTCAAGCGCAAGGTCGTCGAGGAGCACTTCGCCGAGCAGCTCGAGGCGATGTACAGCTGAATCTCGCCGCTGGGTCGACGGGCGGGATCGCCCGTGATGTCGGACTTCTTGGCGTGGTGCGGTTGCTAGGGCCGGTGACGCCCGGCAGAGTGTCCTAGGTCACACTGTCGTACGCCGCCCCTTCATCCCCCATTCCCGGAGGCATTGGATGACCCAGATCGCCGGCTCCCTCGAGACGCCGCTCCCGCCCACCGCTGACACCCTCTCGCGCCTGATCCTGGATCGGGTGGCGGCCTCGCCGAACCGGCCGGCCTTCGCCTCGCCGCAGGCCGACGGCAGCTGGTCGACGATCACCTGGCGCGAGGCAGGCGACGAGATGATGAAGCTCGGCGCGGGCCTGCTCGCCCTGGGTCTCGAGGTCGAGGATCGGGTCGCCATCGCGTGCAGCACGCGCACGGAGTGGATCCTGGCCGACGGCGGCGTCATGCTTGCCGGCGGCGCGAACACGACGATCTACCCCAGCACGGCCGACGACGACTTCAGCTACATCATGAACGACTCCGGCGCGCGCTACCTCATCGCGGAGAACCAGAAGCAGGCCGACAAGGCCGTCAGCCAGCGCGACCAGATCCCGGAGCTCACCAAGATCATCCTGATCGACGGCGAGGGTGACGGCGACTTCGTGATGTCGTGGGCGCAGCTGCGCGACCTCGGCGTGGCGAAGCTCGCCGAGGACCCGAAGGCCATCGAGGAGCGGGTCTCGCAGCTGACCTCCGAGACGCTGTCCACGATGATCTACACCTCGGGCACCACGGGCCGGCCCAAGGGCGTGATGCTGCCGCACCGCAACTGGGTGTTCCAGGGCTCGAGCATCGAGGCGCTCGGCATCCTGCTGCCCGACGACGTGCACTTCCTGTGGCTGCCGCTGTCGCACGTCTTCGGCAAGGTGCTGCTCGCCGCGCAGTACCAGATCGGCTTCGTGACCTACACCGACGGCCGCGTGCCCAAGATCGTCGAGAACCTGCCGGTGGTGAAGCCCACCGTGATGGCCGGCGTGCCGCGCATCTTCGAGAAGATCTACCAGGGTGCCAACGCCAAGGCCAAGGCCGGCGGCGGGGCCAAGGCCAAGATCTTCTCCTGGGCGTTCGCCACCTCGGCCGGGATCAAGGCCAAGCAGCGCGCCGGGCAGTCGGCCGGGCCGCTGGCTGGCCTGCAGATGACCCTGGCCGAGAAGCTGGTGTTCTCGAAGATCAAGGCGCTCACCGGTGGCCGGATGCGCCTCATGGTCTCGGGCTCCGCTGCCCTGAACGGCGACGTGGCGCGCTGGTTCGACGCCGCGGGCCTGCCGATCATCGAGGGCTACGGCCTGACCGAGAACACCGCCGCCGCGTGCATCGTCCGCCCGGACGACATGGTCTTCGGCTCCGTCGGCCAGCCGTTCCCCGGCACCCAGGTGATGATCGCCGACGACGGCGAGGTGCTGCTGCGCGGCCCGCACGTCATGCAGGGCTACTGGCACCTGCCGGAGGCCAACGCCGAGGCGCTGCTGCCTGACGGCTGGCTGGCCACGGGCGACATCGGCCAGCTCGACGACAAGGGCCGGCTGAAGATCACCGACCGCAAGAAGGACCTGGTGAAGACCTCGGGCGGCAAGTACATCGCCCCCGGGCAGATCGCCGCCCAGTTCAAGGTGATCTCGCCGCTGGCCTCGAACCTCGTCGTGCACGCGAACAACCGCAATTACGCAACCGCCCTGGTCTCGCTGGACCCGGAGGCGCTGGAGAAGTTCGCTGCCGAGAAGGGCCTCACGGGCGACTTCGCGACGCTGTCGCAGTCGCCGGAGGTGCGCGCGGCCATCCAGTCGAACATCGACACGCTCAACGAGCAGCTCAACCG
>DASVBK010000286.1:0-3274 GCA_036375875.1 Candidatus Nanopelagicales bacterium | reverse complement strand
GTGCGCAACGGCGTCGTGCTCGGCCTGCTCGCCGCGTGGCAGGTGTTCATCGGCGAGGAGGTGCTGCTGCTCACCGCGCTCGGCCTGGGGGTGGGGGCGCTGGTCTACCTCGCGCACGGGCGGCTGCCGCTGCGCCGGATGGTGCCGGGCCTCGGCACCGCGGCGGGCGTCTGCGTCGCGGTGGTCGCCGTGCCGCTGTGGTGGCAGTTCGCCGGCCCGCAGAGCTACGGCGAGATCTGGCACCCCCCGGCCGGCAACGACCTCGCCCAGCTCTTCGGGCGGGCCACCCGCAGCCTCGGGGCCGACCCGTTCGCCTCGGCCGCGGTGTCGATGAACCGCACCGAGGAGAACTCGTTCTTCGGCATCCCGCTGCTCGTCGCCTGCGCGGCCGTCGTCGCACTGCTGTGGCGCCGCACCCTGGTGCAGGCCCTCGCTGCGGTCGTCCTCGTGTCGTGCTGGCTCTCGCTCGGTGAGGAGGTGTCGGTCAACGGCCGGCTCACCGGCATCCCCGGGCCGTGGGCGCTGCTCGAGCAGCTGCCGGTGCTCGGCAACGTGCTGCCGACCCGCTTCGCCCTCGTGGCGGTCCCGGCCCTCGGTGCGCTGCTCGCCCTCGGCATCGAGGAGCTGCGCCGGGTCACGACCCGGTACGCCGGGAACGCCGGCGCGGGCCTCGTCGTGGGCGGCTCCGCCGCGCTGCTCGTGCTGCTTCCGGTGCTGCCCACCCCGCTCATCGTCGACCAGCGGGCCCCGATGCCGACGTTCTTCAGCGACGGCACCTGGCGCGACTGGGTCGACGAGGGCGGGTCGGTGCTCGCGGCGCCGGCCCCCTGGGTGGCCGACACCCGGGCCCTGGAGTGGCAGGCGCAGGCCAGGTGGGGCTTCCCCGTGGTGGCGGGCTACTTCGTGGGGCCCGACTCCACGACGGCACGCGGCGGCCAGTACGGCGCCACGCCGAGCGCGCTCACCCAGTGGATGTCGGACATCACCACGAGCGGGCAGGCCCGCGTGGCCGACCCGGCCGAGGTGGCCACCTTCCGTGACGACCTGCGGGCCGGGCGGGTCGACGCGATCGTGCTGCCCGACGCCCGGCCGGAGGCGCCGGTGCTGCTCAGCTCACTGACGTCGGCGTTCGGCACCCCGGTGCACACCGGAGGCGTCTACGTGTGGGACGTGCGGGGCGAGACCGATGGCGCTGGCTGAGGCGGAGGCGTCGAGGCGCAGCGCGCCGCAGCGACCCACGCCGTTCACCTCCGCCGGGCGGCACGCCATCGGGGCGCGGGCCCTGCTGCACCCGGTCGTCACCATCCTCGTCGTCTACGTCGTCTCGCGCGTGGTCTCGCTCGCCGCCCTGTGGGTGGCCGCGACGTACTTCCAGAACCCCGCAGGGGTCGGCCACGCGGCGCCGGGGCTCGGCGACATGTTCGGGCTCTGGGACGGCGAGTGGTACGAGCGGATCGTCCGCGACGGCTACCCCGTGCCCCTGCCGGTCGACGCCGACACGGGCCGGGTCACCTACAGCGCCTGGGCGTTCTACCCGCTCTACCCGTACCTGGTGAAGGTGGTCATGCTCAGCGGGATGCCGTTCGCGCTGGCCGGCGGGGTGCTCAACCTCGTGCTGGCGGGCGCCGCGGCGGTGCTGATCTGGCAGGTGCTCCGGTCCGGCGTGCACGCCGACCGGCAGCCGCAGCGCGAGCGCCTCGCCCTGGTCGCGGCGTGCCTGTGGTGCTTCTACCCCACGACGGCGGTGATGCTGAAGCCCTACACCGAGGCGCTCGCAGTGGCCCTGGTCGCCGGGGCCCTGCTCCTGCTCATCAAGCGTCGGTACCTGCTCGTGGCCCTGGTCGCCCTGCCGCTCGGGTTCACCCGCGGCATCGCCCCGGCGCTGGGGGTGGCCGCCCTCATCCACCTCGTCGTGCGTTGGCGCGAGGAGCGCGCCGCCGGCACCCGGCCGCTGCGAGGCCAGCGCGCCAGTGCCGTCGTCATGCTCGCGGCGCTCGCGGTGAGCGCGGTCGCGTGGCCGGTCGTGGCCGGGCTGGCCACGGGGGTGCCCACGGCCTTCTTCGACGTGCAGGCCGCCTGGGGCCAACGCCCCGACAAGGGACCGTTCGTGCTGTGGTTCGAGTGGGCCTGGCAGAGCAAGGGGGTCGCGGGGGTCGTCGTGCTGGTGGCGCTGGCCGGCACCTACGTCGCGCTCGTGCTCGGCCGGCACGGCCGGTGGATCTGCATCGAGGCGCGCGCCTGGGCCCTGGCCTACCCGCTCTACCTCTTCGCGGTGGTGCGCCCGATCACGAGCATGTGGCGCTTCCTGCTGCTCGACTTCCCCCTGGCCGCGCTGCTCGCGTCGGTGGCCATGCGCACCGCGAACGGGCAGAGCGTGGTGCCGCACTGGCGCCGCCGGGTCGCGGTCGTGCTGCTCGTCGTGGTCGCGGGGCTGTTCTGGTGGACCTGCTCGCTGCTCGTCTACACCCCGTGGGGCTCGTTCCCGCCCTGACCTGCGAGGAACGGTCCCCCGCGGATTTCTCTCTGTCGCACCGCTACGGGATACTGGACCCCTACACCCGGCAGTTCCGCGCCGGGCTACACGCGGCGCGTATCCCCGCAGCCGTGGAGATGAAGGGATTCAGCCATGGCGGCAATGAAGCCGAGGACGGGCGACGGCCCGCTCGAGGTCACCAAGGAAGGTCGCGGCATCGTGCTGCGCATGCCCCTCGAGGGCGGCGGCCGGCTCGTCGTCGAGATGACGCCCGACGAGGTCCGTGCCCTCGGTGAGGCCATCGACAACTGCGAGGGCCTGGCCTGACCCGCAGCTGAGCACCGCTGACGCGGCCCCCACCTCCCGGTCGGGGGCCGCGTCGCGTGCGGCGGCCACGTGGGGGCGCGCGGGTGGGTAGGGTCGCCGGGTGCCTCGCGACGACGTCATCCTCAGCCCGCTGGTGTCCGCGTGGAGCGTGCGACCCGACCTCGCCGGGGCCCTGGCGGCCACCGGCACGGGGGAGCCGGAGCAGTCGGTGCTGGTGGTCCCGCTCGCCGACGGCAGCGCAGCGGCCGGGAGCACGCCGGCCGGCGGCAGCGGCCCGGCGCGAGAGGCGCTGACCGCGCTCGGTCTGGATGCCGACGCCGTGCTCGCCACCCACGAGCCCGCCACCAAGGCCGGTGCGGTCACCACGGTGCCCCTGCCGCCCGGCGAGCACGCCGTGCGCCGCGTCCTGCACGTCGGCACCGGGGACGCCTCGGATGCCGCCTGGCGCACCGCCGGCGCCGCGGTGGGGCGCGC
>DASVBK010000274.1:0-12453 GCA_036375875.1 Candidatus Nanopelagicales bacterium | reverse complement strand
CCAATGGCGGCGGGTCAGCGCTGCAGCGCGGCGACCGCCCCCAGGTACGCGTCGTCGATCGGCAGCTCCTGCAGGTGGCGCATCGTGAGCCAGCGGGCGTCGTCCAACCCGGCGACCGGCGTCATCGCCGCCACCATGACCCAGATGGCCATGCGGGAGCCGACCCGGCGGAACGTCAGGTCCCGCTCGGCCGTCGGAGCGGTGAGCAGCGCCTCGAACGCCGCGCGGTCGGCGGCCAGGGCGTCGGCGTGCTCCGAGCCCAGCCGCTCAGCCAGCGCCTCGAAGAACCCCTCATGCACGCCCATGCGTGCGCAGTCGCGCAGCACCTGGGCGCGCAGCACGTTGTGGCTGCCCTCCCAATTCTCGTACACCACGTTGTCGCGCAGCAGCCGTGGCAGCACGCTGAACGACTCGATGGCGCCGTTGCCGCCCAGCACCTCGATGCCGCGGTTCACCGCATCGTGGGCGAGCACGGAGGTCTGCAGCTTGGTGAGGTTGACCGCCACCCGGAAGAACGCCGCGTCGGCCTCGGTGATGGAGCCCTCGTCCACCTGCTCCTGCAGGCCGGCCAGCAGCAGCGTGGCGGCCAGGCAGGCCGCTGCGTCGGCACGGATCCAGGCCAGCGTCTCGGCCACCAGCGGGAACTGCCCGATCGGCTGGCCGAAGGCGGCACGGTGCTGGGCGTAGGTGGAGGCGACGACCCAGGCCCTCCTGGCGTGCGCGGCGCAGCCCGCCGCGTTGAACAGCCGCGAGGTGGTGATGACCAGCTCCATGACGTGCTTGAAGCCGTCACGCACCGGTCCGAGCGCAGTGCCGTGGGCGTCGGCGAAGTCGATCTCGCCCGAGGCCATCGACCGCGTGCCGAGCTTCTCCTTGAGCCGTCGGATCCGGAAGCCGTTGAGCGACCCGTCCGGCAGCCGCCGCGGCACGAGGAACAGGCCAAGGCCCCGGGTGCCGGTCGAGGGGTCGGCCACCCGCGCGGTGACCAGGAACACGTCGGCGTCGGCGTTCGAGCAGAACCACTTCTCGCCGGTGATCGACCAGGCGCTGCCCGCCCCGCCGTCGTGGGTACCGATCGGCGCGGCGACCACCGTGTTCGCCCCGACGTCCGAGCCGCCCTGCACCTCGGTGAGGAACTGCGACGCGGTGAGGTTGGTGTCGAAGTCCGGGTCGAGCAGCCCGGGGAGGAAGGCAGCCTGCTGCTCGCCGGTGCCCAGGTGCTGCAGCGTCCGGATGGCGCCCGCGTCGCACGCGAGCGGGCAGTTGTGCCCGGCTTCCCCGGCCTGGGCGGTGAGGTAGAACAAGCTCAGGATGTAGCGGTGCGGGGCTGCGGTGACGGGTCGCCGCGCACTGTCGCCGCGGTGCCGGCCGTCGACGCCGACCTCGCCGTAGGCGGCCATGACGCCCGTGCCGTAGATGGCCCGGCCCGCCTCGCGGTACGAGGCATGGTGCGTGACCGCCTGGGTCTCCCGACCGATGCCGTCCCAGGCCTCGAGCACGGGATGGTTGCGGGGCAGGTCGTTGGTCCGAGCTGCCGTGTCGAGCGGACCAGCCACGGCACGGCCGGCCGCGTGCAGCGCCGGACGCCGGGCCGCCAGGCCGTGGTGCGCGACGAGCGACGCCAGGTCCGCGTCATCGGCGAACAGGTCCGTGGGCTGCGCGTCGAGCCACGCGGCCAGGGCGTCGCGCCCCCGCCTCGTGGCGCTGGTCGGCGCCGCCGGGCCCGGCTGCGGGGTCGGGCCGTGGGGGGAGCTGCCGGGGCTGAGCAGGGAATCGGTCACGACGCGAGCGTAGGCCCGCGCAACATGCTCGTAACGAACACCACCGCTTCGTCACGGCGCCGAAACACGCCACAGC
Organism: Candidatus Nanopelagicales bacterium; assembly: GCA_036375875.1. GTDB lineage: Bacteria > Actinomycetota > Actinomycetes > S36-B12 > CAIYMF01 > Prado023. Next base: position 10,596 of record DASVBK010000274.1, on the reverse strand, counting down.
CCCTGCTGCAACACGCGCCGACAACCCTTCCGGCATGACCCCGCGGGGGGTCAACGACAGACAGAAGAGGTGATGGCATGCCGGACATCAACACCGGCGATACCGCCTGGTTGCTCATGAGCGCGGCCCTGGTGCTGCTCATGACGCCCGGCCTGGCGTTCTTCTACGGCGGCATGGTCCGCACCAAGAGCGTCCTGAACATGATGATGATGTCGTTCATCACGATCGGCATCGTCAGCATCCTCTGGGTGCTCTATGGGTACTCGGTCGCGTTCGGCGACACCGGCAACGGCTTCTGGGGCGGGCTCAGCCAGCTCGGCCTCGGCGAGCTGATCGGGCAGACGGCGTCGAACGGCGGGTACTACCCGATCCCCGCCCTGGTGTTCGCGATGTTCCAGCTGATGTTCGCGATCATCACCCCCGCGCTGATCTCCGGCGCGATCGCCGACCGGGCCAAGTTCTCCACCTGGGCGATCTTCGTGGGCATCTGGGTGACGCTGGTCTACTTCCCGGTCGCGCACTGGGTCTTCGACTTCGGCTCCACCGAGCTGGGCGCGGGTGACGGCTGGCTGGCCGGCCTGGGCGTGCTGGACTTCGCCGGCGGCACTGCGGTGCACATCAACGCCGGCGCCGCGGGCCTGGCCCTGGCGATCGTCCTCGGGCGGCGCGTGGGTTGGCCGAAGACGCCGATGAAGCCCCACAGCCTGCCGCTGGTCCTGCTCGGCAGCGGCCTGCTGTACTTCGGCTGGTTCGGGTTCAACGCGGGCTCCGCGCTGGGCGCCAACCAGACCGCGGCCCTGGCCTTCACCAACACGATGGTCGCCACCGCTGCCGGCATCGTCGGCTGGACCCTGCTGGAGAAGATCCGCGACGGCCACCCGACCTCGCTGGGTGCGGCCTCGGGCGCCGTGGCAGGCCTGGTCGCCGTGACCCCGGCCTGTGCGTTCATCGTGCCCTGGGCCGCGGTCGTGCTCGGCCTGGTCGTCGGCGTGCTGTGCGCCCTGGCCGTCGGCCTGAAGTACCGCTTCGGCTTCGACGACTCGCTCGACGTGGTCGGCGTGCACCTGGTGGGCGGCCTCGTCGGCTCCCTGTTCCTGGGCTTCTTCGCCACGACCCGCTCCGGCTACAGCACGGTCGACGGGCTGTTCTACGGCGGCGGCTTCAGCCTGCTGGGCAAGCAGGCGATCGGCTCCTTCTCGGTGCTGTTCTACTCGCTCATCGTGACGCTGCTCATCGGCCTGCTCCTGAAGAAGGTCGTCGGCTTCCGGATCGATCCCGAGGACGAGGTCGGCGGCATCGACCTGGCCGAGCACGCTGAGACGGGCTACGAGTTCGGCTCCTCGGGCGGCGGCGGCATCTTCGCCGGCAAGCTCGGCGCCGACATCCGCAGCAAGGACGCGACCAAGGAGGAGGTGACGGCATGAAGCTCGTGACCGCGATCATCAAGCCGTTCAAGCTCGAGGACGTCAAGAGCGCCCTGGAGGCCTACGGGATCCACGGCCTGACGGTCTCCGAGGCCAGTGGCTACGGCCGCCAGCGCGGGCACACCGAGGTGTACCGCGGTGCGGAGTACACCGTGGACCTGGTGCCCAAGGTGCGCGTCGAGGTCCTCGTCGAGGACGACGACGCCGCCGCGGTGGTGGACGTGATCACCAAGAGCGCGCAGACCGGGCGGATCGGCGACGGCAAGGTGTGGACCATGCCCGTCGACACCGTGGTCCGCGTGCGGACCGGCGAGCGCGGCCCCGCCGCGCTGTAGGGGCGGCAACACCACGATCCGCCGTCCGGCCCGGCCATGCCGGCCGGGCGGCGGATCGCGTCGTGTCCAGCCATCGCTGTCCTCGAACCGCACGCCCCCTGACCGGGAGGACTTCCATGTCCGCACAGATCTCCGAGCAGCCCTCGCCGGCGGCCTACCTGGCCGAGCGGACCGCGCTGCTCGAGGCGCCGGGCCGCCCGTCGGCCCAGGCACGCAGGGCCCTCACCGCCCTCACCGACGACTGGCTCGTCGGCCTCTACCACCGCTCCGGCGCTGACGCCCGTGGCGCGACGCTCATCGCCGTGGGTGGCCACGGCCGCGCCGAGCTCAGCGCCGGGAGCGACCTCGACCTCGTGCTCGTGCATCCCGGCGGACAGATCGCCGACGTGGCCGACGCGCTCTGGTACCCGATCTGGGACTCCGGCCTGCGCCTGGACCACTCGGTCCGCACGGTGGCCGAGGCCAGGCGCATGGCCGCCAGCGACGTGCGCGTCGTCCTGGGCATCCTCGACGCCCGCACGCTGGCTGGCGACGACGAGGTGACCCAGGCCCTCAAGGCCTCGGTGCTCGCCGACTGGCGGGCGCTCGCCCCGACCCGGTTGCCGGACCTGCAGGCCTCGGTGCGTGAGCGCACGGCGACCCACGGCGAGCTGGCCCACCTGCTCGAGCCCGACCTCAAGGAGTCCTATGGCGGCCTGCGCGAGCTGACGGTGCTGCGGGCGGTGACCGCGTCCTGGGTCTGCGACGCCCCCCACGCCGAGCTGGCCCCGGCCAAGGCGCTGCTGCTCGACGCCCGCGATGCCCTGCACCGGGCAGCCGCCCGGCCCACGGACCGGTTGGCCCACCAGGAGCAGGGCCCCGTCGCCGAGCTGCTCGGGCTGCCCGACTCCGACGCGCTGCTGCGCGAGGTCTCCGCCGCGGGCCGGTCCATCGGCGTGGCCTCCGACGTCACGTGGCACACCGTGGGCCGAGTGCTGCGCGCCCGGCCCAAGCTGGGCTTCAAGAAGCTGGTGTCACGGACCCCGGGGCGCAGCCCGCTGGCCGACGGCGTGGTGCTGCAGGACGGTGAGGCCGTGCTGGCGGCCGACACCCGACCCGACCGTGACCCCGTGCTCGTGCTGCGCGCCGCCGCCGCGGCTGCCCAGCACGGGGTGCTGCTCAGCCGGCATGCGGTGGCGCGCCTGGCCGGGGAGTCCGCGCCGATGCCGGTGCCATGGCCCGGGGCGGCACGGGACGCCCTGGTCTCCCTGCTGGGGGCCGGGCGCAGCGCGGTGCCGGTCTGGGAGTCGCTGGACCAGGCCGGGATCATCGCGGGCCTGATCCCGCACTGGGAGGTGGTCCGCTCGGCGCCGCAGCACAACCCGGTGCATCGCTACACCGTCGACCGGCACCTGCTGGAGGCCGCGGTGCAGGCGTGTGCGGCCACCCGTGAGGTGCAGCGGCCGGACCTGCTGCTCGTCGGCGCCCTGCTGCACGACATCGGCAAGGGTCGCCCCGGTCACGACCACACCCAGGTGGGCGTGCAGCTCATCGCCGAGATCGCCCCGCACCTGGGGTTCGACGCCGCGGACACCGACACCCTCGTGGCGATGTGCCGCCATCACCTGCTGCTTCCGGAGACCGCCACCCGGCGCGACCTCGACGACCCGCACGTGATCCGCACGGTGGCCGCCACGGTCGGCACCAACGAGCTGCTGGACCTGCTCGCCGCGCTGACCGTCGCCGACGCCCTGGCGACCGGGCCGCTGGCCTGGACGGCCTGGAAGCGCACCCTCGTGGCGGACCTGGTGCAGCGCGTGCGCGGCGAGCTGGCCGGCGAGGCGCTGCCGGTCGCGCCGCGGCTCACCGACGACCAGTTCGCCATGGCCGCGGGGGACGGGGTCCGGGTGCTGCTGCAGGAGCGGGACTCCGGCTACGACGTCACGGTCGGCGCGCCGGACCGCGTGGGCCTGCTCGGACTGGTCGCCGGGGTGCTGTCCATGCACCGGCTGGAGGTCCGCGCAGCCCTCACCGAGACCATCGGGGACCGCGCGGTCGAGGTGTGGAACGTCGCCCCGCTGTTCGGGGACCCGCCCGCTGCCGACCGGCTGCGTGAGGACATCCGCCGGGCCATCGCCGGGCAGCTCGACGTGGCCGCCCGGCTGGCGGCCCGGGACCACGCGGCGCGCCGGCCCGAGGCACCGGCCCCCGTCCCCGCGCGCGTGGACCTCATCGAGGGCGCCTCCAGCCGCGCCACCGTGCTGGAGGTCCGGGCGCACGACGTGCCCGGCCTGCTGCACCGCGTGGGCACGGCCATCGCCAGCACGGGCACGGACATCGCGGCAGCGCGCGTGGCCACGCTCGGCTCCGAGGTGGTCGACGTGTTCTTCCTGGTCGATCGCCGGGGCCAACCGTTGGACCCTCAGCTGGCGCAGGCCGTGGCCGAGGCCGTCACCGAGGCGGTGGCGGAGCCGGACGACGACTAGCGGCCGGGGGCCGGCGTCACGGCGACACCCACCCCAGCGCCATGGCGTGCGCCTGGATCCGGCGGGCCAGGTTCACGTCGCGCATCGTGAGCCCCCCACCCTCGTGGGTGGTGAGCCGGAAGGTCACCTGCCGGGAGCGGACGTCGATGTCGGGATGGTGGTTGGCGGCCTCAGCCGACATGCCCGCCAGGCGCACCAGCTCGATGCCCGTGAGGAAGCTCTCCATGGCGTACGTGGCGGTGATGACCTCCCCGTCGCGCTGCCAGCCGGGCAACCCGGCCAGCGCGGCCTGGGCCTCGAGCGGGCTGAGGTGATGGGCGTCGACCACGACCCGGATCGTCGCACGCCGCCGGCGCGCGTCGCATGGCCGCCGGGGCGTGGCTGCGGCCGGGGCCGTGGCGGTCTACGGTGCTCCGGTGCGCCAGCTGCTGCCAGAGCCCTGCGACGTGCCTGCAGCAGCCCTCGTCACGACGTACGACTGGCCGGAGCCGACCTGGCTGCGGGCCTGCATGGTGATGGGTCTCGACGGCGGGATCGCCGGGCCCGAGGGCGTCTCGCGGTCGATCTCCTCGCCGGCGGACCGACGCGTGCTCGCCGCCACCCGGGCCCTGGCTGACGCCTACCTGGTGGGTGCCGGGACGGTCCGGGCCGAGGGCTACAGCCCAGTCCACGCGAAGGCCGAGCACGCCGGGCTGCGGGCAGCAGCCGGCCAGCGCCCCGCGGCGGTGCTGGCCGTGGTCTCCGGCTCCTGTCGCTTCGACTGGGACGCCGCCCGGTTCCAGCACGGCGACGAGCCGCCGATCGTCCTGACCACCGAGCGCGCGACGCAGGCTGACCGCGACGCCACCCGCGCCGCGGGGTGCGAGGTGGTCGTGGTCGGTGCCGAGCAGGTCGAGCCTGGCGCCGCACTCGCGGCGCTGCACGGGCTCGGCCTCACCAGGATCACTGCCGAGGGCGGCCCCAGCCTGCTGCGCCAGCTGCTGGCGGCAGGCCTCGTCGACGAGCTCGACCTCACGCTGGCCCCGCTGGTCGGCGCGGCCCACCCAGGACTCGAGGCGTTCCCGGTGCCCAGCCGCATGGTGCTGGCCCACGTGCTCGAGGACGAGGGCTTCCTGTTCCTGCGCCATCGCCGCGAGGTCCCCTGATGCTCACCCTGCAGGCACTGGCCGACCTTGCGGCGGCGCACCGCGGCGAGCTGGACACCCCTGTCGCGCCGCTGCGCATCGGCGACGTCGTGCACGACCTCGACGCCGAGCCGCTGGTCATGGGGGTGGTGAACCTCTCGCGGGACTCCACGTACCGCGACTCCGTGGCGGTCTCGACGGCCTCCGCCGTGCGGCGTGCCCGCATCCTGCGTGCCCAGGGCGCCGGCCTCATCGACGTCGGGGCGGAGTCCACGACCCTGCGCGCTGGGCGTGTGGGCGAGCAGGCCCAGGTCGACATGCTCGTGCCGGTCATCGAGGCGCTGGCGGCCGAGGGCATCCCGGTCTCGGTGGAGTCGTACAGCCCGGCCGTCGTGCGCGCCTGCCTGCTGGCGGGGGCGGACGTGGTGAACCTCACGGCGGGCTCCGGCGTCGAGCCCATCTACGACGAGGCCGCGGAGCACGGCGCCGCCGTCGTGCTCTGCTTCGTCCCGGGCAGCACCGTGCGCGAGGTGGGCGAGGTGGCGCTCGACCGGGACCCGATCCCGGTGCTCGAGGACTGGTTCGCCCACCGGCTCGACGCCGCGCGGCGCCACGGCGTCACCGACATCGCCATCGATCCGGGGCTCGGGTTCTTCTACGGCAACCTCACCGACCCGCTGGTGCGGGCCCGCCACCAGGCACAGGTGCTGCTCAGCTCCTTCCGGCTGCGCAGCCTCGGCGTGCCGATCTGCCAGGCCCTGCCCCACGCGTACGACCTGTTCGAGGAGGAGTTCCGCAGCGCGGAGGCCTTCTTCGCCGTGCTGGCGGTGCTCGGCCGGGTGAACATCCTGCGCACCCACGAGGTGGCACGGGTGGCGGCCGTGCTGCGCTCCGTGGAGGCCCTGGCCTGAAGCGTTCGTGCTCGCCCGGTTGGCGCTTGTTGCAAAACGTTGGCAACAACCTAGAGTGTGGCCCGGACCGAGCAGAGGAGTCACCATGCACATCCCTGACGGGTTCGTCGACGCGCCGGTCTCGATCGCGGCGGGCGTCGTGGCCATCGGCGGCGTCGGGCTGGCCCTCAAGCGCGCCAGCCGGGAGCTGGACGACCGCACAGCCCCGATGGCGGGCCTCGTGGCCGTCTACATCTTCGCGGTGCAGATGCTGAACTTCCCGGTCGCGGCCGGGACCAGTGGGCACCTGCTCGGCGGCGCGCTTGCGGCGATCCTCGTCGGTCCTGCCACCGGCATCCTCGCGGTCTCGGTCGTGCTCATCGTCCAGGCGCTCATGTTCGCCGACGGCGGCCTGAGCGCGCTGGGCCTCAACATCGTGAACATGGCCTTCGTGACCGTGCTCGTGGCGTGGCCGGTGTTCCGGGGGCTGGCCAAGGTGCTGCCGCGGACCAAGTCCGCGTGGATGGGGGCCTCGTTCGTGGCCGGCCTGCTGTCCGTGCCGGCGGCCGCCCTGGCGTTCACCGCGGAGTACGCCATCGGCGGCACGGGCACCTTCTCGGTCACCTCGGTGCTGGCCGCGATGGTCGGCACGCACGTGTTCATCGGCGTGGGGGAGGGCATCATCACTGCGCTCACGGTCGGTGCCGTGCTCGCCGCACGCCCGGACCTGGTGCTCGGCGTGCGCGACCTGCTGCCGAAGCCGACGCTGCGCCCGGCCGCCCAGGGATCCAGCACCGGCCCGGCAGCGTCCCCCACCCCAAGCCCGGCAGAGGTCGAGGGAGGCCAGCCATGAGCGTGCGCCGCAGCGTGTGGATCGTCATCGGGGTCGGCCTGACGGTGAGCCTGCTGCTGGCCGGCGTCGTGAGCTACTACGCCAGCAGCTCGCCCGACGGCCTCAACAAGGTGGCCGAGGACCTCGGCTTCGCCAGCGACGCCAAGGACTCGGCGACCTCCAGCTCCCCCCTTGCCGGCTACGAGGCGAGCGGGGTGGAGCACGACCGGCTGGCCGTGGGCCTGGCGGGCGTGGCGGGCGTGCTGCTCACCGCAGCCCTGGCGTTCGGGCTGTTCCTGTGGCTCGGGCGTCGCAACCGTGGGGCGACGGCGGACGAGCCGACGCACACGCCGGTCGCCTGATGGCCCACGTGCACCCGGGTGCTGCGCCCGATCACCGCGCACCAGCACCCGCCGCTGCGCCCAAGGGCAGCGGCCACCGTCACGGCCACGACGTGGGCGAGCAGCTCTACGTGCATCGGCACACGCCGGTGCACCTGCTGCCCCCCGAGGTGAAGATCGCCTGCCTCGTGGCGTTCATCTTCGTCGTCGTGGCCACGCCGGTGCACCAGGTCTGGGCGTTCGGCGTCTACGCCGCGCTGCTCGTGGCGCTCGCCGCGGTGGCGCAGCTGCCCGCGCGCGTCGTGGCCCCGCGGATGGTCGTCGAGGTGCCGTTCCTGCTCTTCGCCGCGCTCATGCCGTTCACTGGTCCGGATCCGCAGGTGCAGGTGCTCGGCCTCACGCTGTCCGAGCCGGGGCTCTGGGCGGCGTTCGGCATCGTCGCCAAGGGCACGATCGGCGTGCTGGCCGCGATCATCCTCGCGGCGACCACGCCAGCCCGCGACCTGCTCAGCGGCCTGCGAGCCCTGCATGTGCCCGCCCTGCTCGTCCAGATCGCCTCGTTCATGCTGCGCTACCTGCACGTGGTGGGCGATGAGATGGCCCGCATGAAGGTGGCGCGTGAGTCCCGCGGCTTCGAGGCGACCGGGCCGCGGTCCTGGCCGGTGCTCGGCCACTCGGCTGGCGCGCTGTTCATCCGCTCGTACGAGCGCGGCGAGCGGGTGCACCTGGCGATGCTCAGCCGCGGCTACAGCGGCAGCATGCCGATGCTCGACGACCTGCACGCCACGCGGCGCCAGTGGCTGCTCGGCCTCGCGCTGCCCGCGGTGGCGCTCGTGATCTGCCTGGTCGCATGGAGGATGCAGCGATGAGTGAGGTGCTCGACGTGGCGCAGTCCGATCCGGCCGATCGGCTGCCGCAGGCCGTCGGCGACGTCCCGCCGCTGGCGTCCCCGCCCGCCCCGCCCAGCCTCGACGTGCGCGGCCTGGCCTACTCGTACCCCGACGGGCACCAGGCGCTGTTCGGCATCGACCTGCACATCGAGCGGGGCGAGCGGGTGGCGCTGCTGGGACCGAACGGCGCCGGCAAGACCACCCTCGTGATGCACCTCAACGGCATCCTCACCGGGGGCCTGGGCACGGTGGCGGTGGCCGGCATGCCGGTCGACCGCGAGGACCGCGACGCGATCCGCGAGGTGCGCCGACGCGTGGGCATCGTGTTCCAGGACCCGGACGACCAGCTGTTCATGCCCTCCGTGCGCGAGGACGTCGCGTTCGGGCCGGCGAACATGGGCCTGACCGGCGACGAGCTCGAGGCCCGGGTCACCCACGCGTTGGAGCTCGTGGGGATGGCGGAGTTCGCCGATCGGCCGCCGCACCACCTGTCGTTCGGCCAGCGCCGTCGGGTCGCGGTCGCCACGGTGCTGTCGATGGAGCCCGAGATCCTCGTGCTGGACGAGCCGTCCAGCAACCTCGACCCCGCCAGCCGCAACGACCTCGCCGACATCCTGCGCTCGCTGGACGTCACCATCCTCATGGTGACCCACGACCTGCTCTACGCCCTCGAGCTCTGTGAGCGCGCGGTCATCATGGCCGAGGGCTCGATCGTCGCCGACGGGCCCACGCGGGCCCTGCTCGGGGACACCGAGCTCATGGCGCGCAACCGACTCGCGCTGCCTCGCGGGGTCACCCTGCGCGACTGAGGCTGCGTAGCCTGTGCCGGTGAGCAGTGCCGCGCCCGGGGCGCACATCCGGCTGGAGGGCGTGGCCAACCTGCGCGACGTCGGGGGGTGGGCCACGACCGGCGGCCGGAGGGTGCGCCGCGGTGTCCTGCTGCGCTCCGCCGGGCTGGGATGGGCAACCCCTGCGGACGTCGAGGCGATCGGGGCGCTCGGCGTGCGGACCGTCTACGACCTGCGCACGCGCGGTGAACGGGAGCGCCAGCCCGACCTGCTGCCGACCACCGCCACGGCCGTCGTCCTGGACGTGCTCGACGGGCACCTCGACACGGTCCCAGCCCACATGCTGGACCTGCTCGAGGACCCGCCGCGGGCCAGCGTGGCGCTGCGCGACGGGGTGGGCGAGGCACTGCTGGAGCAGGCGTATCGCGAGTTCGTGACCCTGCCCAGCGCCCACATGGCCTTCAGCCAGCTGTACCGGGGCCTGCTGTCGGGCGGGGAGGGCCCGGCGCTCGTGCACTGCACCACCGGCAAGGACCGCACCGGCTGGGCGGCGGCCGCGCTGCTGCTGCTGCTCGGGGTGCCCGAGTCCGACGTCCTGGCCGAGTACCTGCTCACCAACGAGCAGCTGCTGCCCTACCTGGCCCCGCTGTTCGCGCGCTTCGCCGAGGCCGGTGGCGACCCCGAGGTGCTGCGGCCGGTCCTCGGCGTCCAGCCCTCGTACCTGCGCACCGCCCTGGACCTCGTGCACGCCGAGCACGGCTCGATCGAGGGGTACTTCGACAGCGCGCTGGGCCTCGGGGACGACCTGCAGCGGCAGCTGCGCGAGGTGCTGCTCCGCGGGTGACGAGCCCCCGCAGCACGCCGGGTCATGACGTACCTCGCCCGTGGGCGTCCGCGCCGGTGCCTGCGGGCTAGCGTGTGCCCGACTGCCGGCACCACGACCAGGAGGGTGGCATGCGTCCAAGTGAGGTCTTCCGGCCCGGGCTGCTCGACGGTCGCGTGGTGCTGGTCACCGGTGGCGGCTCGGGCATCGGTCGGACCATCGCCGAGGAGTGCGCCGCGCTCGGCGCCCGGGTGGCGATCGGGGCGCGCAAGCCCGAACGGCTCGAGGCCACGGCGCAGGAGCTGCGCGACGGCGGTGCCGAGGTCTTCGCCACCCCGCTGGACATCCGCGACCCGGACGCCTGCGTGGCCTGGGTCGCCGACGTGCAGCAGCACTTCGGCCAGCTGGACGTGCTGGTGAACAACGCCGGCGGGCAGTACCCGTCGGCAGCCCTCGACATCGACGCCAAGGGGTGGCGTGCCGTCGTGGACACCAACCTCAACGGCACGTGGTTCATGAGCCGGGCCTTCGCGCGGGCGCTGTTCGCCAACGGTCGCGAGGGCCGGATCATCAACATCGTCGCGAACATGTGGCGGGGGTTCCCGGGCATGGCCCACACCGGCGCCGCTCGCGCCGGCGTGGTCAACCTCACCCGCACGCTGGCGCTGGAATGGGCGAGCAAGG
>DASVBK010000271.1:0-2193 GCA_036375875.1 Candidatus Nanopelagicales bacterium | reverse complement strand
GCGAGGTACGCACCGGAGTGCGAGCCGGCCCCGGCGAAGACGACGGGGTGGCGGCCGTCCACCAGCGACAGGTCCGGGTCATCCCACCGGCGGCGCAGGTCGTCGCCGGTCTCGTCGTGCGCGGAGAACACCACCCAGCGGGGCTGTGGCAAGCCCTGCGCGTCGACCTGGCCGGTGCCGTCCAGGTAGACGGTGACCTGCTCCCAGTCGGACTCGTGCTCGTTCACGCCGCCGAAGGCCGAGCGCCAGTTGTTGAAGGCGTAGAAGAACCAGTACTGGCAGATGATCCACGGCCCGTCCCGGACCACGCGGGCGTGGTACGTCGGGCGCTCCGGGGCCAGGTGGTCGCGCTGGAGCAGGAACGAGCGCGCGGCGCTGCCGCCGGGGACGCTGCCCCGGAACAGCAGCGACACGCGGTTCAACGCATCGATGAGGCGGGCGAGCAGGCCGACCGCGGCCAGCCGGCTGGCCCCCTTGAGGCGCGGTGGCCGGTCCTGCAGCGGGATGACGGCGCGCTGCGCCTTCTCGCCGCGCACGATGCCCGACAGCGACTCCCCCAGGCCCTGGGTGCTCGCCCCGCGCGCGGCCAGGGCAGCCAGGTCCAGGCTGCCGGCAGGGGCCGCGAGCGCCGCCTCCCCCCGGGACTCCGGATCGCTCCACAGCGCCGCGTGCGCCACGTAGCCCGCCACCGAGACGGGGAAGAAGTACTCCCCCTGGGTGAACCGCACCACCGGCTCGTAGGCCCGTAGCAGGGCCAGGTCGTCCGCCTCCCCGCCCGGCGTCGCCTGGCCGCTCTGCTCCGACACGCCGCAACCCCTCTCGCCCCGGCGGCACCGACCTGGCCGCACGCCCGTGGCGCATCATGCCCCGTGGCCGGCCTCGTTGCTCCGAGATGCCGCCCTGGTGGAACGGTTACACCGGGGGACTCACCCGACGATGACCGTGTCCCCCTGCGCGTCCTCGACGGACGGTGTCCCCGCCGGCGCGGTGGACCCGACCCCGCCGGCGACCCGCCCCCCGCTCACCTCGCCCCGGGCCAGGGCACCGGCGGTGAGCTCGTCGAGGTCCAAGCCCTCGGCGTCCTCGCCCCAGCGCGAGAGCTGCTGGCGCACCGCGTCCCGTGCTCGCGCGAACCGCGAGGCCACCATGCGCCGGGTCGCCCACGCGACCTCGCGCTCGCGCAGCGCCACCTCGATCGCCGCCTGCTGCTCAGGGGTGGCCTCGAGGTCGTACACCCGCCGGACCGCCTCGCCCAGCTCGATCCGGTAGTCGTGGCCCACGCGCACGAACCTGCCCGGCTTGCTGTTCATCCCGTTCTTGAGGTCGACCAGCCCGATGATGAACGTGATCACCGGCCGGAACGCGGTCTCCCGCGGCACGCCCGGGGGCCGGGTCGCGGGCGGACCCATCCAGGACGGCGTGCGCACGACCATGAACGGGTCGAACTTCGTGACCGGGTCGTCGTGGTGGATGACCTGCACGTGGCGCACCGACCCGGGCAGGGCGGCGATCTCGTCGGCCCGGGCCACCTGCCCGAGCATGCCGTGCGGGTCGACCCCCGACGGGTCCTCGATCCATCGGCGCCACAGGGCGGCCCGGAACGGGGTGCCGAGGTAGAGCCCGGCCGCCAGGCCGAGCTCCTCGAAGCGCCAGGTGCCCTCGAGGGCGACGTCGAGGGCCACCTCGGCACCCAGGCTCTCGCCGAAGTGCACGACGCGCGGCCGGCGCTCGGCCGGCAGGGCAGCGACCCGGTCGCGGATGCCCTCGAGGATGAGGCGCTGCTGCACCTCGCCGTCGCGGGTGAGGTGCAGCGACAGGGCGCTGGGCATCAGGGCGTACTGCGGCACGATGATCGCGCAGTCGCCCCGGGCCAGGTACTCCACGGCCTCAGCGAACGAGTAGTTGACGTAACCCACGCCGGTGGGTGCTGCCACGACGATGAGCGAGCGCTCGAAGCCGCCCAGCCGCTCGAGCTCCGCCAGCGCGATGCGGGCGCGGTCCTGCGGGCTCGCGGCGCTGCCGAAGCCCGCCACGGCTCGCACCGGCTCCACTGCAGGCTCGCCCATCACGGCGGTGATCTCGTCGGCGGACAGCGCCATGAGGACGAAGCGGCGGCCCTCCTTGCCGATCGCGTCGAAGGCCACGACGCTGTTCGGCCCCGCGGTCACGTGCTGGCCGGCGGGCGGCTCCGGG
>DASVBK010000264.1:0-4212 GCA_036375875.1 Candidatus Nanopelagicales bacterium | reverse complement strand
CGGCGAACCATCGGGCCGCGTCCGCTGGATCGAGCGGACCAGCAGGGCCCCGGTGCGCAGCACCTGGCGGATGTCGCCGAGCGTCTCACCCTCGGGGAGCAGGTTCGGGAAGGCGTCGTCGAGGGCCTGCCCGACCAGCAGGTCGCCACCGGGCAGGGTCGGCGACGCGCCCTCGATGACGAAGGACTCCTCCTCGGCGGGGCCGACCGGCGTGACCACCAGCCAGGGATCCGGGACCAAATGCATGAGGTCCGCGAGCAGGCCGGGCTCCGGATCGGCGCCGCGCAGGCTGCGCACCATGATCGGTCCGGCTCGCTCGACGGCCCGGGTGATCCGGGCGCGGCTGGTCTCGTCGAACGAGCGGGGTGCGGTCCAGCTCAGGCCGAGCACGCCGATGACGAGGCGACCCTCCCGGATCGGCACGGAGACCCACGCCTCGGAACCCTCCCGGCTGCCCCGCGTGGCGGGGAACGTGGCCTCCATCTCGTCGCCGGACTCGATGAAGATGGAACGGTTCTGGTTCACGGCGGCGGACAGCGGGATGTCGAGCACCAGGGGCACTTGCCGCCACGCGCCCAGCACGTCGGCCGGGGTCCCGACGTTGCCCACCAGCATGAGGGCGTTGTCCTCCCCCACGGCGTAGATGACGGCGCGGTCGGGCGACGCGCCGGTGAGGTCGGCCACCAACTGCGCGGCGGCGTCGCCGTCCTCGTTGGCCAGGGCCACGGCGCGCACCATGCTGTCCACGGCGGAGGCGCGCAGCTGCGGCAGCTCCTCGAGCACGCGCCACGCCTCGGCGGTGCTGCCCACCTCGCGCAGCCCCAGCGACCCCTCGCGATGGGCCCAGCCGTCGGCGGGCGAGGCGACATGCTCCGGGCTGAGCAGCGCCAGGAAACCGTCGGCGAGGGTTACCGGCTCGAGCCGCAACGCTCCCGCGACGTCCTCCAGGAGCTGGGCCGCCTCGGCGGCACCCATGTGGTGGCGCTCCATGAGGATCCCGCAGGCGAGGGCCACGGAGCTCGGCGTCAGCGCCGCCATCGCGCCTTCGTCCGCCGCGGTCGGGCCAGGGTCACGGCGGGGCACGGCGGATCCCGCGACCGCGCCCGACTCGCCCATGCAGGCCTCCCCTGTGACAGCTGCAACCTACTCGCCGGGCCCCTTCAGAGGACAGCCCGCGCGGGGCGACAGGCCAGGTGCAGCTGCAGGGCGGCTGCGACGGCGCCACCTGCGTAGGGGTCGGCCGATATGCGGCTCTTGCCGCCTGCTGGTCACATGTATAGTCTGCTGGTCGTGCAACCAGCAGGTGCCGCACCGGCGCCCCCGATGTCCGACCTGACCGCCCGGGCCCGCATCCGGGACGCGGCCATCGAGCGCTTCGCTCACCAGGGCTTCGGCGCCCCCTTCCGCACCATCGCCGAGCAGGCTGGCGTCTCCCCTGGCCTGATCACGCACCACTTCGGCTCCAAGTCCGCATTGCGGGAGGCGTGCGACGCCGAGGTGCTGCGCCGCTATCGCGCCGTCAAGGCCGAGGGCATCGCGCACCCCGGAGCCCAGCTCACCGCGGCGCTGACCGCGCCCGGCACCTCGGCCACGATCCTGGTCTACGTGCTGCGTGCCATCGCGGCCGGCGGCCCAGCAGCGCGTCACTTCCTCGAGGGCCTCATCGAGGACGCCCGAGGCGTCATGACGGCCAGTGTCGCCGCCGGCCTCGTGCGGCCCTCCCGCGACGAGGAGGCCCGGTTGCGCTACCTCACCTACCAGAGCCTCGGTGCGCTGCTCGTGCAGTTCCTGACCGAGCCGCAGCCGACGCCCGAGCAGTTCGTGGCCTCGCTGCGCTCCGGCCAGCGCGACAGCATCCTGCCGACCCTCGAGCTCTACACCGAGGGCCTGCTGGCCAGCCGCGAGCTGCTCGACGACTACCTGCGGTACCTGCAGCGGGCGCCGGACGACCCGCCGCGGGCCAAGGCGGCCGCCACGCCAGCGCCCGGGCCGCCAGCCCCAGGCCCGCCAGCCCCAGGCAAGCCGGCGCCCGGCTCGCCAGCAGGTCCCCCCACATACACCACCGCCCGCCCAACCCGAAGGGAACGACCGTGAGCCTCGAGGCACGACCGGCCACCGACGAGCTCGCCGTGCAGGTGACCGGCCTCACGAAGCACTTCGGCAGCGTCGCCGCCCTGCGCGGCCTGGACCTGTCGGTGCCCGTCGGCTCCGTCACGGGCTTCCTCGGCCCGAACGGGTCGGGGAAGTCGACGACGATCCGCATCCTGCTCGGCCTGCTGCGCGCCGACGGCGGCCAGGCCCGGGTGCTCGGCGGGGACCCGTGGTCCGACGCCGTCGCGCTGCACCGATCGATCGCCTACGTGCCCGGCGACGTCACGCTGTGGCCCAACCTCACCGGCGGGGAGGCCATCGACATCCTCTGCCGGCTGTCCGCCCCACTCGAGCCGGCCCGCAAGCAGGCCATGCTCGACCGCTTCGACCTCGACCCCACCAAGAAGGCCCGCGCCTACTCCAAGGGCAACCGCCAGAAGGTGGCGCTGGTGGCCGCCCTCGCCTCCCGCGCCGAGCTGCTGCTGCTCGACGAGCCCACCTCGGGCCTCGACCCGCTCATGGAGGCCGCGTTCACCGAGTCGATCCGCGAGGTGCGCGCCGAGGGTCGTTCGGTGCTGCTGAGCAGCCACATCTTCGCCGAGGTCGAGCGCCTGGCCGACCAGGTGACGATCATCCGTGACGGGGTCACCGTCGAGTCCGGCACCATCGCCCAGCTGCGCCACCTCACCCGCTCGCAGGTGACGGTCGGCGTGGACCAGGGCGGCGAGCAGCTGGCCGCGCTGCCCGGCGTGCACGACCTGCAGCGCAGCGACGGTCACGTGACCTTCGCCGTCGACGACGCCGAGCTGCCGACCGTGCTGGCCGCCGTGGCGGCGCTGCAGCCGCGCTCCCTGGTGGCCAACCCACCCTCGCTCGAGGAGCTGTTCCTGCGGCACTACGGCCCCGAGCTCGAGGCGCTCAAGGCCGGCGAGCGATGAGCACCGCGACCCGGGCACGGGTGCCCACCCCCGCCCCCGCCGCACCGCTCCCAGCCGCGCACCCGATGACCGGCCTCGGCGCGATGGCCCGGTTCGTGGTGCGCCGCAACCGAGTGCGCCTGGCCGCCTGGTGGCTCACGATCGTCGGGCTGTTCGCGTACGTGATGGTCTACTACCGCGACATCCTCGACAACCAGGCCGCGCTCGACGACTTCGCCTCGGTGAGCAACGTGCCCTCGATCAAGGCGCTCACCGGCCTGGCCGCAGCGCCCAACACGCTGGGCGGTGCGGTCTGGACCAAGATCTGGATGACCTGCACCCTGGCCCTCGCGTTCGGGATCGTGTTCCTGGTGACGCGCAACGGCCGGGCGGACGAGGAGGTCGGGCGCACCGAGCTGCTGCGCTCCCGGATGCTCGGCCAGCACGCCGCCTCGGTGGCGACCTGGCTCGTGCTCGCCGGCCTGTCGGTGGCCATCGGCGCGAGCATGGCCCTGGCCTCGATCCTCGGCGGCCTGGACCCGGCTGGCACCGGCGTCACCGGCTCGTTGGTGCTCGGCGCCTCCACGGCCGGGATCGGGCTGGTGGCGATCGGCATCGGCGCCCTGGCCGGCCAGCTGGCCTCGACCGGCCGCGGCGCGAACGCGCTGGGCTCCACCCTGCTCGGCCTGGCCTACCTGCTGCGGATGATCGGCGACCTCGGCGACGGCCGGCTCACCTGGGCCTCCCCGGTGGGGTGGGCGCAGCAGATGCAGCCGTGGGGGGCCAACCGGTGGTGGCCGTTGCTGCTGATGCTGGGCCTGCTGATCGGGCTACTGGCGCTCACCCTGCGCCTCGAGGCGCGCCGCGACCTCGGCGCCGGGCTGCTGCCCGAGCGGCCGGGCCGCGCGGGGGCACCCGCGCGCTGGACCAGCCCGCTGGGCCTCGGCCTGCGCCTGCAGCGGCTGCCGATCGTGGGCTGGACGCTCACCGTGGCCCTCTGCGGGTTCATGTTCGGCTCGGTGGTCACCTCGATGGCCGACCTGCTCAGCGACGCTGGCGGGGCGGTGAACCAGCTGATCCGCGGCACGGGCATCGACGCCCTGCTGTCGATGCTGCTCATGATGATCGGCATCGTCACCACGGCGTTCGCCATCCAGTCGGCCACCTCCCTGCGCGCCGACGAGGCCAGCGGCATCATCGAGCC
>DASVBK010000263.1:0-8122 GCA_036375875.1 Candidatus Nanopelagicales bacterium | reverse complement strand
GGTGTGGATGAACGCCTTGTGGTCGGGGCTGATGACGACCTCGACGTCCTCGAGCTCGGCGTTCGTGATGAGCACGGGCTCCGGGCTCAGGGTGATGTAGTAGTTCGTCGGCGCCCCGGACTTCTCCGAGCCGTACTTCGGCGCGGACTTCGAGTGCATGCCGAGGACGCCAGCCAGCACGTCGGTGAGCAGCTTGCCGGTGGCGATCGTGCCGTAGCCGCCGACCGAGTGGAAGCGGATGCGCATCGCCTCGGTGGGCAGCAGCACCGGGTTGGGTGCGGTCTGCAGCGCCATGAGCTCGGTCTCCGGGTAGGCCGCCTTGAGCTTGGCCTGCAGGACGGCCATCTGGCCGCTCGGGTCCTTGCTGAAGAACTGCGACCCGAGGTACACCAGCGGCGAGGGCGAGCCGTCGGCCATGTTCTGGTACGCGGCGATGATGTGGCGCGGCTGCACGTCGTGGCCGCCGAGGCCGAAGATCGCGGTGGTGACGCGGGGGGTGCGGTCCAGCGCGGCGATGCCCTCGTGCTGCGGGGCGTCGCCGGCGTCGGCGTTCGCGCGGGCCTTGAACAGCGCCTGGGTCACGAAGGTCGTGAGCGCGGTCTGGTCGGAGCGCTCGAGGACCGTGACGGCCTTGGCCGTGCGCAGTGCCTCGACGAGCTCGGCCTCGGGGAACGGCTGCAGCAGCTTCACCGACACGACGCCGACCTTGAGGCCCTGCGCGCGCAGGTACGGCAGCACCGCGCGCACGTCGTCGGTGATCGAGCCCAGGCCGACCAGCACGTAGTCGGCGTCCTCGCAGTCGTAGGCCTGCACCGGGTGGTAGTCGCGGCCGGTGAGCTCGCCGTACTCCGTCATCGCCTGGCGGACCAGGGCGGGCACCGCGCTCACGAAGTGCGTGCGGTGGTCGACGGCGCCGGCCTGGAAGTCCGGCTGGTTCTGGACCGGCCCGGTGAGGCCGGGGTTGTGCACGTCGACCAGGGCGGGGACGAGCTGCCGGGTGCCCTTGGCCATCGCGTTGCGCCACTGCCGGCGCCAGGGCCCGTGCAGCTCGGCGGGGATCCACTCGAGCGTGTCGGCGACCAGCACGCCGTCGGCGTCGGCCTCGACCGCGTCCGCATGGGCGGCCAGGTGCGCGGAGATGGCGGTGAGGTCGTCGGGGCGCAGGTCGTCGCGGTGGCGCGCGAGCCACTGCTCGAGCTGGAACACCCGGCCCTTGGCGCCGAACAGCAGCTCCTGGGCGACGGTGGGGCAGGGGATGCGCCCGGACGGGTCGCCGAGGTACTCGCGCAGCAGCTCGGGTTCGGGGAGCACGGCCTCGCTGAGCATGTGGCTGGTGGAGAACCCGTCCATCGCGTTGGCGACCGGGATCAGGCTCAGGGCCGACGTGCGGTAGGCGATCGCGGCGAGGTCCGCGGCCTCCTGCGGGTTGGAGCCGAACAGGATCGTGTAGCCGGCGCTGAGCAGCGCGTACACGTCGTCATGGCCGGCCATGACGTTCAGCGAGTGCTTGGAGACCACGCGCGCGGCGATCTGCAGCACGAAGCCGCCGATCTTCTTGCCCACCGTCACGTAGTGGGACTCCATCGCGTAGAGGATCCCCTGGCTGGACGAGGCGTTGGAGATGAACTGGCCGCCGGTCAGCGCCGCGCCCAGCGCCCCGGACTGTGCGGAGTGCTCGCCCTCGGGCTCGAAGAAGAAGGGGTGCTTGCCCCAGACGTTGACCCCGCCCTCGGCCCGGTAGGCCTCGTAGAGCTCGGAGATCTCGGTGCTGGGGGTGATCGGATACCCGATGACGCCGCCGCACACGTGCTTCATCACGTGGGCCAGCGCCCCGTTGCCGTTGATGACGGCCGGGGTGCCCGGGAACCGCGGTGCCTGGCCGTCGGCCCCGGAGTCGCTCGACGTCGCGACGTCGGCGGGGCCGACCTCGTGCGCGGGATGGCTGTCCATGATCTGGGTCATTGCTGTCCTCACGTCACCACTGCAGTCGTTCGGTCAGCGTAGATCCGGGGTGCGCGCGCGCCGTAGGTCCATCGTCCCGTCAGGACCTGTCCAAGTCCCCCCTACTGCCCGGTAACCGAACGGGGGTGCAGGGGTGGGGCATCGCAGCCCCCTGAGGTACCTCAGGGGCGCCGGCCTCGCGCGGTGGGCCGTGAAGATGCGGCATTCCGCCGATGTGGCGGGTGGGCCTCAGCGAGCACCGTGGTGCATGCCGGAAGGAACACCACGAGGAGGACGAGATGACCGCCCAGACCATCACCTGCACCACCACCGCCCGCGCATCGCAGGCCACGACCCCGACCTTCACCGAGTACCGCATCACGCGGGCCCGGGGCACCCGGTTCACGAGCTGGGTCGCCCGGCTGCGCGGTCGCCGGGCCGAGGCGATGTGGGCCTGGCAGCCCGTGGCCACCGTGCCGGTGGACACCCGCACCGAGCTGGTCCGGGCGCAGGCCCGCCTGATGGCCGGCCGGTAGGCCGTGACCACTGGCACCATGGGGGCCATGTCCAGGGCAACCCTGACCCACCCCCGGGGTGGGCCGATGGTGGGCCGCTCCCGCGAGCTCGCAGAGCTCCGGGAGCGGTTCGCTGTCGCGGCCTCGGGGGCGCCACAGGTCGTGCTCCTCGGTGGCGAGGCCGGCATCGGGAAGTCGCGGCTCGTGGCCGAGCTGGCAGGCTGGGTGGACGGCCGGGCGCGGGTGGTCGTCGGGCACTGCTTGGAGCTGGGGCCCGACGGACCGCCGTTCGCGCCGATCGTCGGCGTCCTGCGCGACTTCGCCTCGGAGCTCGGGATCGAGGGCCTCGCAGCGCTCGCCGGGCCCGGTCGCGGCGACCTGGCAGGCCTGCTGCCCGAGCTCGGCCCGGCCCGCGCCGAGGACCCCTTCGGCCGCGGACGACTGTTCGAGGCCATGGCCACGCTCCTCGAGCGCGCCGCCGCCGAGGGCCCGCTCCTGCTCGTGGTCGAGGACCTCCACTGGTCGGACGCCGCCACCCGGGACCTGCTGCGGTTCCTGACCCGGACGGTGGGCGATGCCGCGGTCCTGGTCGTCCTCACGTACCGCCGCGACGAGCTGCACCGCAGCCACCCGCTGCTGCCATGGCTGGTGGAGATGGACCGCCTGCCGAACGCCCACCGGGTGACCCTGGAGCGGCTCGGCGACGTCGACGTCGAGGCCCTCGTCCGCGGGATCGCTGCCGATGTCGCCCCCGCGGCGGTCGCCCGGATCCGGCAGCGCAGCCAGGGCGTGCCGTTCTTCGCCGAGGAGCTGGCATCCTGCGCCGAGGGCGGGAACGGCATCCCGGAGACGCTGCGCGACGTGATGCTCACCCGGCTCGAGCGCCTCACGCCGACGGCCCGGCAGATGCTGCGCATCGCCTCTGCCGCCACGTCACGGATCGACCATGCCGTCCTGCGCGACGTGGTGGGCGACGAGGACGCGCTCGACGCGGCGCTGCGTGAGGCGGTCGGTGCGCAGGTGCTCGCCGTCGACCCCGAGGCCGAGGCGTACTCGTTCCGCCACGCGCTCATGCGCGAGGCGGTCCACGACGACCTGCTGCCCGGCGAGCACGCGCGGCTGCACGCCCGCTACGCCGAGGCCCTCGAGCGGGCGGCCGGGCCCGAGCAGGCGGGGGAGATCGCCCATCACTGGTGGTCGGCGCACGAGGCCCAGCGCGCCTTCACCTGGTCCCTGCGCGCCGCCCAGTACTCGCGTGGCATCTATGCCTTCGGCGAGCAGCTGGCCCACCTCGAGCGCGCCCTGGACCTCTGGGAGCGGGTCCCGGACGCCGCCGAGCTGGCGGGAATGGATCACGCGCGGCTGCTCGCCGTCGCGGCCCGCGCAGCGGCGAGCGACGGCCAGTCGGACAGAGCGCTGGCCCTGCTGGACGCCTCGATCGGGGAACTGGACCCCGCCACGGATCCGGGCCGCGTCGCGCACCTGCTCGTGGCGCGGGCGAGGGTCGGCGACAGCGCGCAGCGCGATCCGTCCGCTGATCTCGACCGGGCACTGGCCCTGGCGCCCGAGGGGTCCCGGGACCGGGCCGCTGCCCTGGCCACCCAGGCGGCCGTGCACATGGTGGAGGCGCGGCTGGAGGCCGCCCGGACCACGAGCCTCGAGGGCCTTGCGGCGGCCGAGCAGATCGAGGACCTCGGGCTCCAGAGCAGCCTGCACGACACGCTGGCCTGCGTGCTCGCCCTGCTCGGCGACCACGAGGCCAGCGCCGAGCACTTCGCCGCCGCCCGGTCGCTCGCCGAGGCGTCGGGCCGCACCGCGGAGCTGGTGCGCTACTACGGCAACCACGCGGATGCGCTCATGGGCCAGGGGCGGCTGGCCGAGGCGGTGGCCCTCGCCCAGGAGGGCCGACGGCTGACGGCCTCGCACGGGTTGCGTCGCACCTACGGGACGTTCCTCGCAGGCAACGAGGCGGAGGCCCACCTGCTCGCCGGGCAGTGGGACGAGGCGCTCGCCGTGGTCGACGAGGAGCTGCGGATGGCACCGCCGCCCACCAGCCGCGGCTACCTGCACGTCGTGCGCGCGCGGCTGCTGGCCCGCCGTGGGGAGGCTGATGCGGCCGCGGAGGCTGCCGAGCAGGGTGCTGACTACTTGGCGCGTGCCGCGCGGCAGCCGCAGCAGGGGCTGCCGCTCGCGCTGGCCCGGGGCGAGGTGGCGCTCTGCAGCGGGCACCGTGGCGAGGCGCTGCAGGTGTTCGAGGTGGCCGCTGCCGAGGCAGGGCTGGACGCGCCCCCCACGGTGGGCTGGCCGTTCGCCTGGGCCTGGGCCCGGGCCCTGCTCGAGGCGCGGGCGGCGGGCGCTGGTGACCGGGCGGGAGCGAACGGTGGGGCCACTGCTGGGGTGGTCGCTGATCGCGCGGTCGCACCGCAGGCGGTGCCGGCAGCGCTCGTCGCGATGCGCGCCCAGCTCATGGCCACCGCCAGCCATCCCGGCTGGTGTGCCGTGACCGAGGCGCAGGACGCGGCGCTCGCCGGCCGGACCCCGGACTGGGCGGGGGCCGTGGCCGCGATCGAGGCGGGGGAGGGGTTGCGCTACGAGCTGGTGGACGCACGGCTGCGGTGGGCCGTCCAGCTGCTCGCCGACGGTGATCGGGAGGCTGCCCGCGCCCAGGTGCTGCAGGCGTGGGAGGGCCTGCACGCCCTGCGCGCCGACTCGCTGCTGCCGCTCGCGCAGCGCGTGGCCGTGACCGCACGCGTCGCGCTGCCGGGTGCCAGCGAGGGCCGGGCGGCTGCCGACGGACCGCAAGCCCTCACGCCACGCGAGCGCGAGGTGCTGCGCCTGGTCGCGGCGGGACGCAGCAACGGCCAGATCGCCGCGGAGCTGTTCATCTCGGTGAAGACGGCGTCCGTGCATGTCTCGAACATCCTGGCCAAGCTCGAGGTGCCGTCGCGGACGGCGGCAGCCGCCTGGGCGCACGCCCACCCGGAGGCGGTGGCGGAGGGGGCCTGACGGGCGCTCGCGTCGCGGCGCGCCGCCCTCAGCCTGCGCGCGGCGCCAGCAGCACGTCGTCCAGCGGTGCGCGGCCCGGGCGGAACGCGTTCACCGGATGGTCGCTGGGGTAGCCCAGCGAGACCCCGCAGATGAGCTGGTACTGCCGCGGGATGTCGAAGGCCCGGCGCACCGGCCCGGCCCAGATGGCCAGTGCCCCCTGTGCGCAGCTGCCCAGGCCGCGGGCGTGCGCGGCGAGCATGAGGGTCTGCAGCATCACCCCGGCGTCGAGCACGGCGTAAGAGCCGAGCCCCTCGTGCACGAGCACGAACACGACCGTCGGCGCGCCGAACAGCTCGAAGTTGCGGCGCATCTGGCGGTCCCGGGCTGGGCGGTCCGAGCGGTCGATCCCGAGCACCTCGTACAGGCCCCGACCGCACGCCACGCGCGCCGGCTGCAGGTCGTCGGGATAGCGCTCGGGCACCCGGAAGTCGCCGTCGGGCAAGCCGTCACGGGTGATCGCCAGCCGCGCGCGGTCCAGCACCCCCCCGCGGCGGGCCCGCATGCCTGCGTCGTACTGGGCGCAGAGCTCCGCGCTGATGCGATCGCGCAGCTCGCCGGAGGCGACGGCCAGACGATAGGGCTGGGTGTTCGACCAGCTGGGTGCGGTGGTGGCGTCCTCGAGCACCGCGCGCAGCACGGCCTCCGGGATCGGGTCGGCGCGGAAGTCGCGCACCGAGTTGCGGCCACGGGTGAGGGCGGCCCACGCCTCGGCGGTCAGGGGGGTGCCCCGCGCTGCGGGCTCCGACGAGCGGGGGACCGCCGGCACCGGGTCACTCGCGTGGGTCATGGGCAGCCCTCGTGGCTCGGGGTGGGGGTCGGCGCCGTGGCCGGGCCCGGCCACGGGGTCGGTGTCGGCGCCATCCTCACTGCTCGGCCTCCGGCAGCGATCGCACGAGGGCCGCGATGCCCTGCGCGGCCTGCTCGAGCAGGGCCGTGTCGACGCGCTGCGGGGTGTCCTGGGGGCTGTGCGCCACCTGCGCCAGGACGCCGTCCAGGTCGTGGGAGGTCAGGGCGATGGCGGGCCGGCCGGCCATGGCGAACACCATGTGGTCGCTCTGCGGCCAGGACGGACCCTCGACCAGCCCGTGGTCCCGCAGCGGGGCCAGCGCGGGCTCGGGCACCGTGCCGTACGTGCTGAAAGCCGTCGGCCCACCGGGGAACCCGGCGCCGTCGATGTTGATCGCGAGCCGCACCTGGTGCAGGTCGTTGGACGCCAGGTAGTCCAGCTCGCCCGCGGCCTGATGGGAGTCCTCGCCGTTCACCCAGAGCAGCTCCACGCCCGGGCGAGCCTCGGCGGGCAGGTCGGCCAGCAGCTCGGCGACGCGCAGCAGCGTGACGACTCCGGTGCCGTTGTCGACCGCCCCAGGGGTGCCGGGCTTGGTGTCGAGGTGGGCCACGACCGTGACGCGATCGGACTGGTCCCCGCGGTGGGCCAGCACGTTGCGCGCGGTGGCGGGCCAGCGCTCGGCCCGCAGCTCGAGGGTGGCCAGGGGCGCCGTCCCCGCGTTGGCGAGGTGCGCCAGGAGGTCGGCGCCGTCGCTGGCCCGCAGGTCGGCGACCGGCAGGGAGAAGGCGCTGTCCTCGATGAGGGGGTACGGGTCGACCGCCCCGGCGACCTCCGGCGCGGTGCCGGTCACCGCGACCACGGCCGCTGCCCCGGAGGCCTCGAGCGCTGTGGTGATCCGAGCGTCGCGGTCGGAGCCGTAGAAGGGGTAGTCCCTCGGCGTGAGCGGCCCGGTCGTCAGCTCCCCGTGCAGCAGCACGATCGCGCCAGCGTGCCGGCCGAGGAGCTCCGCCTCGGTCGCCACCGCATGGATCGGCGCGGAGCCGGACCACCCGGTGCCGTAGGGGCTGGGGTGCGCGGTCCAGACCTGGTCGCCCACCCGCAGCGTGCCGGGCTCGCCGGCCCAGTCCACGACCGGGAACGCCGGGCAGGCCACCGACCACCCCAGCTCGCGCGCCTGCTCGGCGACGAGCTCGACGGCCGCGTGGTTGCCAGGGCTGCCGGGACGCCGATCGGGGCCAACGGCACACAGCCGGAGCAGCAGGTCGTCCAGGTCGATCATGTCGGGGGGCCGCCTTCCCGCACGGGCGTGCCCGTCCATCCTGCCGCACCAGGATGGACGACCCCGTCCCCGGCGCCGGCGCAGGGCTGAGGGCCGGACACCCGCCACGGGGACGGGCCCCGGGCCCGGCGCCCGTGGCGTGCGTACCGGGGCCTGCGTGCACGGGCGTCGGAGCGGTTGCGGCCATGGGCCTCGCGCGCTTGGCTCGTCGCATGCCCGGCCGACCGACGCACCGCACCAGCGCGGGGCTCCTGCCGTACCACGTGGATGCCGCTGGCGTCCTGCACGTGTTCATCGGGCACATGGGCGGGCCGTTCTGGGCGGCCAAGGACGACGGCGGGTGGAGCATCGCCAAGGGTGAGTTCGAGCCCGACGAGGCCGATCCGATCGCGGTGGCGTTCCGGGAGTTCGCCGAGGAGATCGGCGCGCCGCCGCCGACGGGCGCGCTGCTGGACCTCGGCGTCCACGTGCAGCGCAGCGGCAAGCGGGTCCTGGCCTACGCCGTCGCGGCCGACCCGGCGCTGGCCTTCGTCGCGAGCAACGAGTTCGCCC
>DASVBK010000262.1:0-2627 GCA_036375875.1 Candidatus Nanopelagicales bacterium | reverse complement strand
GGCCGCGTCGGCGTCGACGTAGTTGTTGTACGACATCTCCTTGCCGTGCAGCTGCTCGGCCGTGGCCAGCCCGCCGGGGAAGTGCGCGTCGGCGTAGAGCGCGGCCCGCTGGTGCGGGTTCTCGCCGTAGCGCAGCACGGCCGACCGGTTCCACGCCGCGCCGACCCAGGCGGGGAAGCCCGAGCCGTCGTCGGTGGGGGCCACCACGTTGCCGAGCCACGAGGCGACGGCGATGTCGTAGGTGGCGGTGTGGACGAAGGCCTCAGCAGCCAGGCGCGCGCGCTCGGCCAGCGAGAAGCCGCCGGCGGCGAGGGCCGACGCGACGTCCGCGTACCGCTCGGGGGAGGTGACCACGGCGACGTTCGCGTGGTTCTTCGCTGCCCCACGCACCATGGCCGGCCCGCCGATGTCGATCTGCTCGATGCACTCCTGGGGCCCGGCGCCCGAGGCCACCGTGTCGGTGAACGGGTAGAGGTTCACGACCACGAGCTGGAACGCCTCGATGCCCAGGGCCTCGAGCTGCGCGTGGTGCTCGTCGAGGCGCAGGTCCGCGAGGATCCCGGCGTGCACCCGCGGGTGCAGCGTCTTGACCCGACCGTCCAGGCACTCGGGGAACCCGGTGAGCGCGGCCACCTCGGTGACCGGGATGCCGTTCGCGGCGATCCGCGCGGCGGTGGAACCCGTCGAGACGATGGTCACCCCGGCGGCGTGCAGGGCCGCGGCGAGCTCGTCGAGGCCGGTCTTGTCGTAGACCGAGACCAGCGCGCGCCGGATCGGGAGCCTGCCCTCGGCGCTGGGGTCCGGGATGCTCATGTCAGCGTGACCTTCCTGCCGGAGACGTGCACGTTGTGGGTGGCCAGGCGGCGTGCGACGTCGACGAGCAGCGCCCGTTCCACGACCTTGATGCGTTCGTGCAGCGAGGCCTCGTCGTCGTCGGGGTCCACCTCGACCGCCCGCTGGTCGATGATCGGTCCGGTGTCGACGCCCTCGTCCACGAGGTGGATGGTCGATCCGGTGACCCGCACGCCATGGGCCAGGGCGTCGCGGACCGCGTGCGCCCCGGGGAAGCTCGGCAGCAGCGCCGGGTGGGTGTTCACCACGCGCAGCGGGAAGGCCGACAGCACGGCCGGGCCGAGCAGCCGCATGAAGCCGGCGGAGACCACCCAGTCCGGCTCGAAGGACTCGATCGCGTCGCGCAGGGCCAGGTCCCAGGCCGCGCGATCGACATGCTCGGCCAGCGGCACGGGCACGGCAGGCACCCCGGCGGCACGGGCCCGCTGCAGGCCGGTGGCCGCGTGGGTGTCGGCCACCACGGCGACGACCTCGGCGGGGTAGTGCGGATCGGCGGCGGCGTCGAGCAGCGCCTGCAGCAGCGTCCCCGAGCCGGAGATCAGGACCACGAGCCGGGTGCGCGACACGCGCGGCATCCTACGCGGGGGACTGCGCGGCCCCGCCGGGCTCCGCCGGTGCCGAGATCCCCGCTGCCGGGCCCGGTTTCCGTCACTCGGCGGACCCCGCGGTCTGCGCGCCCTGCGGGGCGACGGGGTCGGCGCTGCCGTCGGCCGCCACCTCGGCGACCCAGACCCGGCTGGTGAACCGGATCGGGTCGTTGGTGGGCAGGATCGCGTGCGGCCAGCGCGCCATCGGGGTCACCAGGGTGGCCGGCGTGCCCAACGGCCAGTCCACGGCATCGCCCGACATGGTGACCAGCCGCACCGGCTGGCCGTCCCACGCCTCACGCACGGCCGCGAGGGTGGCCTGGCTGGCCGGTCCGCGCACCTCGATCACGTCCACGTCGCACACGATCCGCAACGTGGGCAGCAGCGGGGGGTCGGTGCGCCCGCGCACGACCACGACCCGGGAGCCCTCGACCTGCTCGCACAGGGCCGCCACCTCGCCAGCCCGCCCGACGTACTCCGGGGTCCGCAGGATGGAACCCCACGTGGCGAGCGGGGCGCCCAGCACCGCGACGGCGGCCAGCGCGGTGAGCACCCGGGCCCAGGTCGCGCGTGCCCGAACGGCGGCCCAGTGCACGAACCAACCGGCCCCGAGCAGCGCCGCGGGGATGACCGCCGGCAGGAACCGGCGCATCGCCCAGATCATGTCCGGGGTGATGCTCGGCCGCAGCAGGTACAGCAGCGACGGCACGCCGAGCGCCACCAGCAGCACGACCAGCTCCGGCCGGCGGCCCTGCACCGCGCGACGGGCCACGAGGGCCGCGCCGAGCGCGGCGAGCACCAGGGTGACCGGCCCGAGGTACCACCCCAACCACACCAGCGTCATCTCGTCGTAGCTGCGCCGGCCATCCACCGGCAGGCCCGCCACCCGCTGGGCCGCGGCGATGAACCACTCCTGGTTGCTGCCCGGCTCGATCCCGCGGCGGACCATCCACAGCGGCCGGCTGGCCAGCAGCGCGGCGAGCGCGAGCACCGACCAGAGCGCCACGGTGCCCAGCGTCCGGCGGTGGCGGGCCAGCCAGCTGCCCAGCGGGGTCCACCAGCACAGCGCGATCCCGGCGGCCGCCGCGACGACGCACGCCACGAGCATCGCGATGAGGGGCTGGTAGAGCCAGACGTGCTCGTGCAGGTAGCCGGGGCTGTTGATCCGCACGTCGAGGTAGCCCAGCA
>DASVBK010000250.1:0-4679 GCA_036375875.1 Candidatus Nanopelagicales bacterium | reverse complement strand
CCGCTCAGCGCCCCCCACTGACGCGCGCCACGGAGCGGTCGGTCACGCGGCGGGCCAGCCAGGGTGCCGCACCGGCCAGGGTGGCCAGGGCCATGGAGGACCGGTCGCACAGGATGGTCGGACGGCGCCGGGACACGCCGGCCAGGATCGCGACACGACTTGCTCGGGGCTCTGCATCGTGGCGTTGCCCGAGACGGCGGCGGTCTCCGGCGGCTTGAGCTCGTTCTCGGCCGCCGGCATGGGAGTGTCCACGTCGCTCGGGTGGACCCCAGCGACGTGGCTGCATGGGGCTTGAGCTCCATGCGCAGCACCTCGACGAGGCCTCTACCCTCGCGCAGGGGGCTGCGTGACGGCCTCGTCAGCCAGCCGTGCGACCGCGTCGGCCACCGCCGCACCGACCATGACCGGGTCGTTGTGGTCGGCCCCTTCGAGCACGACCTCGGTGGCCAGGGCGCCGGCGGCGTCGGCCACCTGCGCGCTGAGCTCGGCCGGGACGATCGAGTCCCGGCTGCCGGCGATCACGACGGTGGGCACCTGGGAGCTCGCCACGAGCGGTGCCACCGGGAACCGGTCCCGCAGCAGGGCGCGCACGGGCAACCACGGATAGTGGTGCGCGGCGACGTCGGCGAGCTCGGTGAACGGCGAGCGCAGCACCATGCCGGCCGGGGGCTGGCGCTGCTGCAGCGCGGCGACCACCCCCGTGCCCAGGGACTCCCCGAGGTAGATGGTGCGGGCGGCTGGGTACCCCAGCTCGC
The DNA here is from genome assembly GCA_036375875.1 of Candidatus Nanopelagicales bacterium. Lineage (GTDB taxonomy): Bacteria > Actinomycetota > Actinomycetes > S36-B12 > CAIYMF01 > Prado023. Next base: position 3,924 of record DASVBK010000250.1, on the reverse strand, counting down.
GCAGCGCGACGACGGCGGCATCTGCGTCATCGGCCAACCCCGCCTCGCTGGGCGATCCCGGGTTGCCGCCGTACCCGCGGTAGTCCATGAGCAGCACGGCGAACCCCCGTTGGCGCAGCTCCTGGGCCAGGCCGAGGCGGCCAGCCCTGTTGCCCCCGTTGCCCGGCGCGACCAGCACGGCCACGTCACGCGATGCCCCGACAGGCGGGAAGAACCAGGCACCGAGGGTCAACCCATCGGCCGTCCGCAGCGCGACGTCACGCCCCCCCGGCAGGACGGACGCGGCCGAGGGCACCGGGGCGTTGTCAGGGAAGTAGACGAGGCGCCGCTGAAGGCCCCACAGCAGGCCGAGCACCACCACGGCCACGACCAGGAGCGTCATCAGCGCGCGCCAGGCCATGACCGATCATCCCAGATGCGCTCCGGCGGGCGATCGCGCTGTGGGGGGATGCCCCGCCCTACCTCGGGTAGTGCTTGGTCCAAAGGTCGCGCCGGGGCTGGCCCGGTGCGCACGACAAGGGAGCGCAGCACATGGAGATCATCGGCCTCATCGTGGCGGGCATCATCATCGGCCTGCTCGGCAAGTTCCTCGCCCCCGGCGACAAGGACAACATCCCGCTCTGGCTCACGGTGCTGTGCGGCATCGGTGGCGTGCTGCTGGGCTGGTTCGTCTACTCGGCGTTCGGCGGCGACGGCAGTGCCGGCGTGGACTGGACCCGCTGGATCGTCGCGATCATCTGCGCCGCGGTGCTCGTGGTGATCGCGTCCTCGCTCACCGGCCGCAACACCACGAACCGGGTCGGGCGCTAGGGGAGTCCGCCCGCCGTCCCTCTCGACGAGGGCGGCAGGCAGTAGTCACGACGGCGCGAGGGCGGCGCGGGGGCCCGGGTGCGGGCTCCTGTCGCCGCCCTGCCCAGTCTGTGCGACTGGGCGTGCTCGCCGGGTCTTCGCCGGTGGCGTCTGCTCGGAACCCCGAGGACGCCACCCTGGCCGGTGGCGTGCTGCGGGCCAGGCGGCGATCCTCTGTTCCTTGCGTTCCAGCGGCACTTCACCTCGGCTGAGATCGGGTCGCCGTCAAGGGCTGATCCGCGGTGCCTTCCCCTGGCAGGCCTGCATGGATCGGTTACCGTCCGGATCATGACGACGCAGCCTGACGCCTCGCCGCCGGTGCGGGTGCTGGTGGTCGACGACGAGGTCCCGCTGGCCGGTGTCGTGGGCTCCTACCTCGTGCGCGAGGGCTATGCCGTGAGCCAGGCCCACGATGGTCCTGCCGCGGTGGCAGCGGCCCGGGAGTCAGTTCCGGACCTGATCGTGCTGGACGTGATGCTGCCGGGCTTCGACGGCATCGAGGTGTGCCGGCAGGTGCGCACGTTCAGCGACGCCTACATCATCATGCTGACCGCGCGTGATGAGGAGATGGACAAGGTCGTGGCCCTGTCGACCGGCGCCGATGACTACTTGGTCAAGCCGTTCTCGCCGCGGGAGCTCATCGCACGGGTCCGCGCCATGCTGCGTCGCCCCCGCACGGACAGCACGACGACCGCCCAGGACTCGCCGCCCGCGGAGCAGCTGCGGTTCGCCGACGTGGTGCTCGATCCCGCGGCGCGGGTGGTGCAGCGCGGCGCGCAGCGCATTGAGCTCACCCGGACGGAGTTCGACCTGCTCGCCGCCCTGATGGCCGCCCCCCGGGCGGTGCTCTCGCGACGTGCGCTCACCGACGAGGTGTGGGGTCCAGACTGGTATGGCGACGACCAGATCGTCGACGTGCACATCGGGCACCTGCGCCGCAAGCTCGGCGACGACGCGGCCAGCCCCCGCTACGTGCGCACCGTGCGCGGGGTCGGGTACGGGATGGTGCTGGCCTGATGCGGGGGCCGCAAGGCCTGGTGGCGCGGCTGCTCTCCGCCCAGGTGGCGGTGATCGGCATCGGGGCGCTGGCCCTGGTCATCACGGCGGCGGCCGTCGGGCCGCGATTGTTCTCCGAGCACCTGGCACGGACTGGCGAGGACTCTCCGATGGTGGTCGACCACGCGACTGAGGCGTTCGCCTCGTCGTTCGCGATCGCGATCGGGGTGTCCATGATCGTCTCCCTGCTCGTGGCCGGGCTCGTCGCGGTCGTCTTCGTGCGACGCGTGGCCGCGGGGGTGGTGGAGCTCGCCGACGCCGCCGACGCCATAGCCGCCGGGAACTTCGACGTCGACGTGCCCGAGGGTGGGTTCGGCGCGGAGATGGCGCGGCTGTCGGGCGCCTTCGGGCAGATGGCCGACCGGCTCGCGTCCAGTGAGGCGGCGCGCACGAGCATGCTGGCCGATCTGTCCCACGAGCTGCGGACGCCCCTGGCCACGCTGGAGGCCTACGTCGACGGGCTCGAGGACGGCGTCGTCCCGGCGGAGCCGGCTTCGTTCGCGGTGATGCGCGACCAGGTCGAGCGGCTACGCCGACTGGCGGTGGACGTGCGGGAGGCCAGCGCGGCCGAGGAGCACGCCCTCGCCCTGCATCCGCACCCCGTGGACCCCGGGGAGATCGCCGCCAGCGCCGTGCACTTCGCAAGGCCCAGCTACGCGGCCAAAGGGGTGCAGCTGGACCTGGATGTGGCTGCCGGTTGCCCGCTCGTGCTGGCCGACCCCGCCCGCTGCCAGCAGGTGCTGGGCAACCTGCTGGCCAACGCCCTGCGGCACACCCCAGCCGGGGGCCAGGTACAGGTCACCGTCACGGGGTCACGGGAGCGGACGGTGGCACTGCAGGTGGTCGATGACGGTGAGGGGATCCCCGCCGACCAGCTCGAGAGCGTCTTCACCCGGTTCCATCGGGTCGACGCCGCGCGCGCCAGCCATGACGGCAGCGGGGCGGGTCTCGGCCTGACCATCGCGCGGGCGATCGCCGAGGGCCATGGCGGCACCCTGACCGCGGCCAGCCCGGGCCCCGGCCGCGGGGCGACGTTCACCCTGCGGCTGCCGGTCGCTGCTGGCTGACGCCCCCGCGGTCCCGGACCCGGCTCGCGGCCAGCTGACGCGGGAGCCTCCTCGAGACGCCCGGTGCTGCGCCTGCGGCCGCGCCCACCACCGGTCGATGCAGGCCTCGGCTCCCACCCCGCAGGGGAACGGCCCCCACACGGCAGGCGCCTGGGGGCCGTTCGTTCGGAGGCCGCAGCTCACATCCCGTGACCGGCGTGCATCGAGTTGGCCGGGTTCCACCCGAGCAGCGTGGGGTCGAGCATCCCGAAGATCATGGCCACGTGGGCGACCACCAGGAAGACGCCGACGAAGGTCGCGTGCAGCCGCATGCGTGCGCGGGCGCCGCCACGGCCCAGGATTCCGAGCTCGATCAGCGTGATGCCGACCAGCGGGACGACACCCGCGAGGTAGGCGCCGACCGCGATGATGTCGGCGGGTCCGGCCCAGCCGGCGCCGGTGGTCAGCGGCACCACGGCGTTGGTGAGCAGGTAGGTGGTGATCGCCAGGAACCACGGCCCCGCGACCAGGCCGGCGACGCGCGACAGGGTGTGGACCCATGCGGGGGCCGCGCCCTGGGTGTAGAGGATCACCAGCTCGGTGATGGCCAGTGTCTCGGCCAGGATCACTGGGACGGCCATGAACAGCAGCAGGTTCCAGGGCTGGTTGGCTGCCAGCAGTCCCATGTAGTGGGTCATGCCACCGGGGTCACCGGTGACGTCGGGCAGCACCAGGCCGGCGGCGATGGCCAGGATGCCCAGGGCTGTGGCGGTGATCCAGGCGGCCGGGGCGATGCGTGTCCTTGTTTCGGGGATCTGGTCGAGGGTGTCCAGCGTCTGGTCGAGCTGGTCGCGGGCGATGGTCACAGCGATCCTTTCCATCCGGGTGGCCGACGGGCCACCGTCCGGTTCGTGACGCTATGGCCGGCGCATGGAGCTGCCACGGTCGTTGGCTGAAGGTTCGATGAAGATCC
>DASVBK010000225.1:0-17721 GCA_036375875.1 Candidatus Nanopelagicales bacterium | reverse complement strand
TGGCCACGCCCGGGTTCGCCCAGCAGGCAGCCGAGGCGCCGCTGCAGGTGGACCTCACGGCCGGCCTGGCCGGGCGTACCGACCTGGCCGACGCGCTCGCCGAGGCCGTCGCGGAGGCGACCGCCGAGGTGGCCACCGACGAGGCCGAGGGCGATGCGCGGCCCACCGTCGACGCCCTGCCCAACCTGCCGGCGGCGCTGCGCGAGGCGCGCCGCGAGCCCGCGCCCGGGGCCACCCCGGCCGGCCACGCCCAGCCGCGCCTGGCGGCCGAGGACATGATCGTGCTCGTCGGCATCGCCGAGTACGGGCCCTGGGGCGGGTCGACGACCCGCCTCGAGGCCGAGCACGGGGCCCTCTCGGCGGCGGGCGTGGTCGAGCTGGCCTGGCGCTGTGGCCTCATCGAGTGGGACGCCAGCGCGGGCAGCTGGGCCGACGCCGAGTCCGGCGAGGCCATCGATGAGGCGCAGGTGGAGTCGCGCTTCCGCGCCGAGGTGACCGGACGGGTCGGCATCCGGCCGCTCGTGCACACCGAGGACGTGGCCGCTGACGGCCAGCTGCGCCTGGCCGAGGTGTTCCTCGACCGGCCGCTGACGCTCACCGTGCCCACCGAGGCCGAGGCGCGGTCGTTCGCCGGGGGAGCGGCGGGTGCCACGGTCACCCAGGTCGAGTCCGCCTGGCGGGTGACGCTGCCGCAGGGCAGCGCCATCCGGGTCCCCCGCTCCAAGGCCCTCGCCCGCTCGGTGGGGGGCCAGTTCCCCACCGGCAGCGACCCCGTGCGGCTGGGCCTGGAGCCCGGCGTGGCCGGTGCGATGGACCCGCTCGCGGCGTGGAACCTCGCGATCACCGCCGAGGCGCTGGCCGACGCCGGCGTCACGCCCGAGGAGCTGCTCGGCGCGGTGCACCCGAGCCTGGTCGGCAACACCCAGGGCAGCGGCATGGGCGGCATGCGCTCGATCCGCGTGGTCAACGCCGGCGACCTGCTCGAGCGTCCGCACGCCAACGACGTGCTGCAGGAGGCGCTGGGCAACGTCGTGCCCGCCCACGTCAACCAGGGGCTGGTCGGCGGGTACGGGCCGATGGTCCATCCCGTCGCGGCGTGCGCGACGGCCGCGGTGAGCCTCGAGGAGGCCATCGACAAGATCGCCCTGGGCAAGGCCGACATCGTGGTCGGCGGCGGCTGGGACGACCTCGGGAGCGAGGGCATCAACGGGTTCGCCGACATGGCGGCGACCGCGGACAACGCGGCGCTGCTCGAGGCCGGCCTTGCCCCGCACCAGCACAGCCGGCCGGGGGACCGGCGCCGGCGCGGCTTCGTCGAGGCGCAGGGTGGCGGCAGCTTCCTGGTGTGCCGCGGGTCGGTCGCCCTGCAGCTGGGCCTGCCGGTTCGCGCGGTCGTGGGCTATGCCGCGTCCTTCGGTGACGGCATCCACACCTCGATCCCCGCCCCCGGGCTGGGCGCGCTCGGCGCGGTGCGCGGGGGCACCGACTCGCCGCTGGGCCGTGCCCTGGCGGCGCTGGGGCTCACGGCCGACGACATCGCGGTGGTGTCCAAGCACGACACCTCCACGGAGGCCAACGACCCCAACGAGGCGTTCCTGCACGCCACGGTGCAGGAGGCGCTTGGCCGCACGCCGGGCAACCCGCTGCGGGTGATCTCGCAGAAGGCGCTCACCGGGCACGCCAAGGGCGGTGCCGCCGCCTGGCAGATGGCCGGCCTGTGCGACCTGTTCGAGACCGGCGTCGTGCCGGGCAACCGCAACCTCACGAGCGTGGACCCCCGGGTGACGCCCGGCCCGATCGTGGTGGATGCGCGCAGCCTGGTGCGCCACGAGCCGGTGCGTGCCGCCCTGGTGACGAGCCTGGGCTTCGGCCACGTCTCCGCCGTGGTGGCCCTGGCCCACCCCGACGTGTTCGTCGCGGCGGTGCCCGACGCCCAGCGCGCCGAGTACCAGCAGCGGGCGCACGAGCGCCGCGTCGCCGGGGCCCGACGCAGGCTGGTCGCCCAGCATGGCGGCGAGCCGATGCTCGCCCGGCGCACGGACCGGCGGCTGGGCGAGGGGGCGGCCGGCGAGCTGCGCAGCCGGGAGGCTGCGATGCTCGTGGCCGCCGACGGGGCGCTGCCCGGGCTGGCCGCCGCCGCGGCGGCGGCACGGTGACGGTGCGTGCCGTCGGCATCGACCTGGTCGATGTCGACGGGTTCGCCGCGCAGCTGGCCGCCCCGGGGTCCTCGTTCGTGGACCGCACCTTCACCGCGGCCGAGCGCGATGCGGCCCGGGGGGCCGCCGGGGACGCCCAGCACCTGGCCGCGCGGTTCGCCGCCAAGGAGGCCTTCGTCAAGGCGTTCTCCAGCGCGATCACCGGCCAGGCGCCGGTCCTCGCCGAGGTCGACTGGCGCGAGGTCGAGGTCCGCACCGACCCCTGGGGTCGGCCCATCCTCGCCCTGCACGGCGCCCTGGCCGCTGCCGTGGCCGCCGCGCTCGGCCCCATCACCACGCACGTCTCGCTGACCCACGAACCGACCACGGCCGCTGCCGTGGTCGTCCTCGACCAGCCGGAGGCCTCCCGATGACCGCCGTCACCACCCCGATGCCCGGCCTCGTGGTCGCGCTGCACGTCACTGAGGGCGCCACTGTCGCCGCGGGCGAGCGGCTGTGCACCGTCGAGACGATGAAGTGCCAGTCCGCCGTGCTCGCCCCCGCGGCGGGCACGGTGGCCGACCTGCGCGCGGTGGGCGAACTCGTCGCCGCCGGCGACACCGTGGCACAGGTGCGCCCCGCTGCAACGCCGCGCGCGCCGCGCACCCCGCTGCCCACTCCGGCGCAGGCCGTCGCCACCGCCCTCGACGGCTGGGGCGACGACGCCTGGTTCACCGAGCTGGACCTCGAGGCGATGGACCCGGTGAACGGCGAGCACCTCGACGCCCTCGTGCCGGTGCACCGCCCGCTGGGCGAGCAGCAGTCCGGCGTCGTCGTGGGCCTGATGACCCATCGCTTCCCCGGCCACGCCAGGCCGACCACGCGGGTGTGGCTGGCGGGCGACGCCGGCGTGATGCGCGGCGCGGTCGCCGAGGACGAGTGCCGTCGGATCATCGCGGCGTTCGACCACGCCGAGGCCCACGGCCTGCCGGTGGAGTGGGTCGCGATCTCGGCAGGTGCCCAGATCTCGATGGAGCGTGGTACCGAGAACATGGACTGGTGCGCCGCGGTGGTGCGCCGGATCCTCGAGTTCACGCAGCGCGGCCACGAGGTCGTGGTGATCGTCGCGGGCATCAACGTGGGGGCGCAGAGCTACTGGAACTCGGTGGCCACGATGCTCGGCCACTGCCGCGGCCTGCTCGTCATGGTCGACGGTGCGTCGATGGTGCTCACCGGGCACCGCGCGCTGGCGATGTCCGGCGGGCAGCCCAGCCCCAATGATGCGGCGCTCGGCGGGTACGCCGCGGTCATGGGCCCGAACGGCGAGGCCCACCACCGCGCGGCGGACCTGGCCGAGGCCTACGACCTCGTGCTCCGGCACCACGCACTGCTGGCGGACACGGCCCGGGCGCTGCCCGCGGCCGATCCCGTGGAGCGCGACGTGTGCCTGGCCCCCTACGAGGGGGTGGGCGACCACGCCACCGTTGGTGCGGTGCTCGACGGCGCCACGAACCCGACGCGGACCCTGCCGTTCGCGATCCGGCCGGTCATGGCCGCGCTGGCCGACGCCGACGCCCCGCGCCTGGAGCGCTGGAGCGACATGGCCGGCGCCGACGGTGCCGTCGTCTGGGACACCGCGCTCGCGGGGCGGGCCATCACCCTGGTCGGTATCGAGTCGCACCCCCGGCCCGGGCAGGACGGATGGTCCGCCGCCGGCACGCTGTACCCTGCCGCGTCGAAGAAGATCGCACGCGCCATCACCCACGCCTCGGGTCGGCGACCGGTCGTGGTGCTGGCCAACCTGGCCGGCTTCGACGGCAGCGCCGCGTCGTTGCGGGAGCAGCAGCTCGAGTGGGGCGCGGAGATCGCCCGCTCGGTCGTGAACTTCCGCGGCCCGATCATCGTGGTGACCATCGGCCGCTTCCACGGCGGGGCCTACGTGGTGTTCAACAAGGCCCTGCACCCGGACCTGCGGATGCTGGCGCTGGCCGACACCAAGGTCTCGGTGATCGGCGGGTCCGCGGCGGCCGAGGTGGTGCTCACCGGGCCGGTGAAGGCGCGCATGGCCCAGTTGGCGGCCGAGCGCCCGGAGCTCGACGAGGCCGCGCTGCGGCGTGCCGCCCGCGCGGAGGTCGCCGCCGAATTCGACGCGGTGCACTCCGTGGAGCGGGCCTTCGCCACCCGCTCGGTCGACGAGGTGATCGAGCCGAGCCGGCTGCGTCCCACGGTCGCGGCGTACCTGCGCGCCCACGCCGAGCGGCCCGAAGCACGTGGTCGGGCCGAGGTGACCGACCTCAGGTCTCGAGTGCAACCGAGCGCAGATAGGCCCGCAGCATCCGCTTGAGCTCGGCGACGGTGCCCGGCCGGGGCTGGTCGTCGGCCACGGAGAAGTGCAGCAGCGACTGCGCGACCTCCACGATCACCTCGGCGATGGTGTGCTGGCGCTGGGCGGTCAGGTGCGGGGTGAGCTCGACGATGATCGGCTCGAGGGTGCCCACCAGCTGACCGAAGTGCGCCGCGGCCGCGCTGCGGGTCGCCGCCGTGCTGCGCATGGCCAGCCAGACCGCGCGGCGGGTCGGGTCCTCGGCCCAGTGCTTGGCCACGAGGTCGATGATGTGGTTTGCCTCGGCCTGCCAGTCGTCGGTGGGGAACCGGTCGGCGAACGTGACGAGGTCCTCGACGAGGGCCGTGGTGTCCCGGGCGTCGAGCTCGGCGACGATCGCGAACTTGTTCGGGAAGAACTGGTACACCGAGCCGACCGGGATGTCGGCGCGCTGGGCGACGTCGTCGATCGTGAAGCCCTCGACGCCTCGCTCGGCGAGCAGGGCGCGCGCCGCCAGGAGGATCCCCTCGAACCGCACCCGGCCACGCGCCTGCACCGGTCGGTGGCGGACGGTGAGGTCGGGCGCCTCGTTCATGCTCAGCAGCGTAGGCGCACGGGCACCACCCGGCCCCTCGCGGGGCGGTGTGTCCGTGGCCGGTGGACGCGCCCCGGGCGTTCGTCGTGAGTCTGCTCGACGCTGGCTGGGGATCCGGTATGAGTCGGGTAAGGGCCCAGGAAAACGCCCCGGTCGGGGCACCCGGGCCTGTCAGCATCGATCCCATGACGATGCTCGAGCAACCCACGGAGACCCCGGCGGCGCAGGCACAGGTCAGCGCCCGGCAGTCCCCGGCCCCTGGCGGCCGGCAGCGCGGAACCACGGTCGACCGGGGCCGCGCCCGGTGGCGCGACCCCGCGCCCTGGGCCGTGGCGATCACCGTGATCACGGTCGGCCTGTGGGCCGTCACCGGCGGGATCACCGGACTGACCTCGGGCATGCCTGATGCGGCGTGGCTGTCGCTGGGCCGACTTGCCGGACTGCTCGCGGCGCTCGCTGCCCTCGGCGGGTTGGTCCTCACTGCGCGGCCCCGGTGGCTGGAGCGCTCCGCCGGGTTGGACCGCCTCATCGGGTGGCACCGCATCACGGGGATGACCGCCGCGTTCGGCATGGCCCTCCACGTGGCCGCGACGCTGGTGGCCGCCGGTGGGTTCCCGGGGGTGTGGACCGCACTGGTGGACCTGCTCGGGACGGACTGGTACGTCGCAGCGGTGGCCGCCGCGGTGCTGTTCGCGCTGGTGAGCGTGCTGTCGTGGCGGCGGATCCGCCGGCACCTGAGCTACGAGACGTGGCACATGGTGCACCTGAGCGGGTACCTGGCCGTCGCGCTGGGCTTCCCTCACCAGCTCTTCAGCGGATCGACGTTCGTCGGGCATCCCATGGCGCAGGGCTGGTGGATCGCGCTCTACGTAGGGACGGCGTGGATCATCCTGGCGGCGAGGCTCGGCGGGGTCGTCGACTCGATCGCGCGGCCGCGCACCGAGATCGCCCGGGTGGTGCCCGAAGCCCCCGGCGTGGCATCGCTGGTGGTCGCCGGGCCCGGCGTCGACGACCTGGCAGCCCGACCGGGGCAGTTCGTGAGCCTGCGCGTGCTCACCCGGGACCTGTGGTGGCAGGCCCATCCGTACTCCCTGTCAGCCGCGCCGCAGCCCGGCGCCATGCGCCTGACGGTCAAGGCGCTCGGCGATGCCTCGACGGCCACGCTGGCCGTGCAACCGGGCACGAGGGTGCTGCTCGAGGGCCCGTACGGCGGACTGGCCATCGATCGGACCGTGGCTCGTCCGGTGCTGCTCATCGGTGCCGGAGTCGGCCTGGCGCCGATGCGCGCACTGCTCGAGGACTGCACGGCACGGCACGTGCCGATCGTGCTGGCGCGGGCCTCCTCCGCGGCCGACCTGCCGCTGGCCGACGAGCTCGCCGCCCTGGCGCGCGAGCGCGGCGGATCGATGATCCCGGTGACCGGCCCGCGCACGCAGTTCCCCGACGGCAACCCGTTCAGTGCCGAGGCGCTGCTGCGCAACATCCCGGACCTGACCGCCCGTGAGGCCTACGTGTGTGGGCCGGCCCCGCTCCAGGACGCGGTGTGCCGTGCGCTGGAAGCGGCCGGGGTCCCGGCCGAGCGCATCCACGCCGAGCGGTTCGCCTGGTGAGCCAGGACCGATTCCCGAGAGGACTGCACTGACATGAGCGAGCTCCTGAAGCGAGCGGCGCCCGGCCTGGCCGTGGCCGGCGTGGCCCTGACCAGCGTGTGGCTGTTCGACCCGGCCCTGCAGCTGCAGGCGGACCGCCAGGCAGCGAGTGCGGCGGCTGACTCCCAGTCGTCCGCGGACTCCGGCACGTCCTCGGACTCCGGCACGTCCTCGGACTCCGGCACGTCCGCGGACTCCGGCACGTCCGCGGACTCGGGGACCACCTCCGGTGGTGCATCCTCCGACTCGTCGTCCTCCCAGTCCTCGGACTGCAGCAGCGCCGAGGCGGTGACCGGTGACTCGGTGATGACTCGCTGGGGCCCCGTGCAGGTGCAGATGAGCTTCGCCCCGGACGGCACGGTGTGCTCGGTGAACGCCGTCGCGTACCCCGCGAACGATCCGCACTCGGCGAACCTCAACGCGGGGGCGGTGTCGTACCTCGACCAGGCAGCGCTGCAGCAGGGCGTGCAGTTCGACGCCTACTCCGGGGCCACGTACACCTCGGAGGCCTACCGGCAGTCGATGCAGTCCATCCTGGACCAGCGGTGAGGCGGTGGGCCTGGCCCACCATGGGCTCGATGGCGTCCCTGGCGATGCCGCCCCAGAGGACTGGCTCGGGATCGGCCGGCGACCCCAACGACCTGGACGCCGCCCAGCTCGCGGTGGCGGCGTGGTTCGAGGAGGTCGAGCGGGCGTTGTCCCCCTACCGGCCCGACAGCGACCTGTGCCGCTGGCGCCGGGGTGAGCTCGCGGAGTCCGACTCCCCGTTGCTCGCCGAGGTGATCGACGCCTGTGCGGCGATCACCGAGGTCACCGATGGCGCCTTCCATCCCTACGACCGGCTGGGCGCGTACGACCCGAGCGGCTACGTCAAGGGCTGGGCGATCGATCGAGGAGCCGACCTGCTGGCCGCCAGCGGCATCCACGATGCGTGCTTGGGGATCGGCGGGGATGTGCAGACGATCGGGCGGCCGGCGCCCGATCGGCCCTGGCGCACCGCCGTCGTGGATCCCGCCGACGAGCAGCGCATCGTCGCCATGGTCGCGGCACCCGAGGCGGGGCCCCGCTTCGCCGTGGCGACCTCCGGCGAGGCGCAACGCGGCGCTCACATCTGGTCAGCCGTGGGCGGCCCAGGGGTCCCTGGCCTGGTCGGGGAGGCCGACGGCGGGCGGATCTCCTCGATCACGGTGGTCGGCCCCGACCTGCGCCTCGCCGACGCCTATGCGACCGCGATCTTCGCAGGGACCCTCACCGAGTCGCTGGCGGCGGCGTGGGCATGGCTGCCGGGCACGGGGTACGCCGTCCTCGCGGTGGACGCAGCCGGCGGCGTGCGGATGACGCCTGGCATGGCGCAGCACCTCGTTGCCCACGGGTAGGGCTCGTCGGCCTGCACCCGGTGAGGTTCCCCCGCCGTCCCGGCGCTCGGTTCTCGGCAGGGCTCCGCTCGAGCGCGTGCGACACTGCCGCCCGTGTCCGACTTGGATGAGCGCGTGGTGCCGGCCCGCCGATGACGCTCACCATGCCCGAGGTGGCGGCTCCCGCCGTGGGACGTCGCTGGCGCAACGCCGGCAAGGCGCTGGTGGCCGCATCGGTGCTCGGCGTGTCCACCTACCTGGCGACCGCTGGTGTCCCCGACTGGGAGGCGGAGCTCTTCTCGTGGCTGCACGATGCGCCACGGGCGGTCGATTCCCTGCTCTGGCTGCCGATGCAGGCCGGCAGCGCCTGGGCGCCGCCGCTCGCCGCGCTCATCGGGTGGCGGCTGACCCGGTCGTGGCGCCCGACGCTCGGCTCCCTGGTCGCCGGGTGGGGCGGCTGGTGGCTGGCCAAGGCGGTCAAGGCCCAGATCGGGCGCGGTCGCCCCAGCGCCGAGCTGCCCGACGAGCTCGTCCGGAGCAGCGCGCTCACCGAGGGGCTCGGCTTCGTCTCCGGCCACTCGACCGTTGCCTTCGCGTGCGCGTCGATCCTCGCGCCGTACCTGAGCCGCACCTGGCGCGTGTTCGGCTATGGCTTGGCCAGCACCGTCGGCCTGTCGCGCGTCGTGGTCGGGGCCCACCTGCCGCTCGACGTGGTGGGCGGTGCCGCCCTGGGCCTCATGCTTGCCTACGGGTGGCACGCAGCGGTCGGCGTCGACACCGCGGCGCGCCCTGCGAGCTGAGCGCGCGGCGGTGGGGGAGGCCGGTCCCGACCGGGTGAGCCTCGGCCGGGACCCGGAGGTGCGCTCAGGCGCCCAGCTGCTCCTTGAGGAAGGCGATGGTCGGCTCGGTCTGCGTCTGGTCGAACGCGGGGTCGGCGTGGCCGGCGCCCGGCAGGATGGTCAGCGTCGAGGTGGCGTCCGCGGCGTCGAGGGCGTCCTTGAGCTGCTGCGACTGGCCAGCAGGCACGTTGCAGTCGGCATCGCCGTGGGCCAGGAAGAACGCCGGGACGGTCGTCTGTGACCCGAGGTACGAGGTGAGGTCGGTGGACGCCGTCTGGTCGGAGGAGTCGACCGCCTCGCCGAGCCACTGCGACTCGGGGGAGTCAGCGGTCCCATGCACCTGCGACTGCCCGCCGCAGGCCGTGACCGCGGCGGCCTGCTCGTCCATCGTGGCGAAGTCCACCGGGCCGAACCACGAGACGACGGCCTGGACCGCGTCGGACTGCTCGGCATTGCCCAAGCTGTCGTCGTCGAAGATCGTGGCCTGGTCGCCGGTGACGCCGAGCATGGTCGCCATCCAGCCCCCGGCGCTCTGACCCCAGGCGGCGAAGCGGTCCGGGTCCAACCCGTACTGCGCCGCGTTGGCCCGCAGCCAGCGCACGGCGGCCTTCACGTCCTGCGCGCCCGCCGGGTAGAGCGCCTCGCCGGAGAGCCGGTAGTTCACCGCGGCAACGGCGAAGCCCTGCTGGACGAGGGTCTGGGCGAGCTGGGCCTCCATGCCGGAGTCCCCCATCGCGAACGCGCCCCCATGGATGAGCACGACGACCGGGGCGGGCGTGCCGTCCGAGGCGGGCAGGTACAGGTCGAGGGTCTGCACGGGGGAGGTCGAGGCATAGGCGACGCCCGTCTCGGTCGCCACGGCATCGCGCGCCACGCCGGTCGCCGCCCCGGCGCCTGCCGTACTGGGCTCAGCGGACGTCGAGGCCGCTGACGATGCCGTGGTCGGCGTTGCCGACGGCGCGGACGTGGACCCGCCGGCGCAGGCCGCCAGGGTGAACGTCCCCGCAGCGACCAGGGCGGCGACTGCCGTCAGCCTGGTCAGGGCGCTGTGCTCGGGGTGGGCTGGCTGGCTGGGCATGGGGACTCCTGTGCTCGTCATCGCTGTGCTGGGTCCCCTGGACCGTAGGTGCCCCGGTTGAGGGGCAGTCCCTACGCGGGTTGAGAGTCCGGTGAGAAGGTGACGGTGCACCCGCGGATGGCGTCGGGCGACGCCGTGCCGTCGCGCGGCAGGGGCCGCCATCATGGCCTCGTGGCCCTGGCAGTGTGCGCGCTCTTCGACGCGGCGGGCGACCGCCTGATCCGGGGGCTGTGGGCACGGCTGGAGGACCGGGGGATCGGGTCGCTGGCATCGCACACCCATGGCCGCCACCACCCGCACCTCTCCTACGCTGTACTGCGCGAGTGGGAGCTCGACCGGGTCCGCGACACGCTCGGCAGGCTCCCGGACGGGGGCCAGTTCCCTGCGAATGTCCAGGGGACCGTCGTCTTCCCCCGGGGGCGGGTCGCGCTCGCGGTCGCCGTCCCGCCCGAGGTCGCACTGCGCCAGGCCCGGGTCACCTCGACCCTGGAAGCCGCGGGCGCGGACCTGCACAAGCACTACCGCCCGACGGCGTGGATCCCGCACGTCTCGGTGGCGACGCGCGCGCCCGGAGCCCTGCTCCCGGTGGCCGTCACCGCCATCTCCGACGTGCTCCCCCTGACGCTCACCGTCGCGAGCGCTGCGCTCGTCGACACCGGCACCGGCGACCGCTGGTCCCTGCCCGGGATCCCCTGAAGGGCCCTCGATCAGCGGTCCCGGTCCGGCGGCCGAGGCGGGCAGCGCGGCGGCGGCAGCGGCCGCCTGGACCCCAGCCCCGGTTCGGGCGGGGGCGTCCGACGTGCGGTCCGCTCAGCGCCTACACGCCGACCGCTTCCTTGGTCGCGGTCCCCGCGGCGGGCGCAGCCGGCGGGGTCACGAAGCGCTGCTCGTACCAGGTGCGGAAGACGACGGTCACGGCGCCGAAGACGAGCCCGACCAGCGCTGCCCACATGAGCTTCTCGCCCGACTGGAGGTACATGTCCCACGCCGTGGCGCCCTCGGCGAAGGTGTCGAGGTTCATGAGCCCGAAGAACACGCCGGCGCCGATGAACCACGAGGGCACGAAGTCGAAGCCGGGGACCTTCTCGGCGCTGATGACGAAGATGACGACGACGAACACGGCCAGGTACAGGTTCCACGAGCCGCCCACGCCCCAGTCACCGAGCGCCTTGGCGAGCTCCATGATGGCCACGGATGCGACGGCGCCGCCGAAGTAGCCGGCAAGGACCTTGGCGCCCATCTTCGGTGTGCCGCCGGCCAGGAAGTACATCGCCCAAGCCTGGAACGCGATCCAGGACACGAACCCCAGGGGGGACTCGATGATCATCATGAACATGGCCTGTGCGGCGATGAACACCGTGATCGGGAACAGCTTCGAGTAGGGCATGGTCGTCTCCTTCGTTGTGGTGGTCGTTGGGGGCTAGGCGTGCTGCAGGGACTCGTAGAGGTCGAAGGCGTCCGCGGGCTTGAGGCCCTCGTGGACGACAGCGCAGACCGCTTGGAGCATGGCGGCGGGGGAGGCCGCCTGGAACACGTTGCGACCCATGTCGACCCCGGCGGCGCCCTGGTCGATCGCGTGGTGGGCCAGCTCCAGGGCCTCGAGCTCCGGCAGCTTCTTGCCCCCGGCGATGACGATCGGCACCGGGCAGGACGCGGTGACCTCCTCGAAGCCGTCGCAGTAGTACGTCTTGACGATGGTGGCCCCGTTCTCCGCGCAGACCCGCGACGCCAGGGAGAGGTACTGGGCGTCGCGCACCATGTCCGTGCCGACGGCCGTCACGCCCAGCACCGGGATGCCGTACCGGTGGCCGGCGTCGACCGCGTGGTACAGGTTCGCCACCGTGGAGGCCTCTGCGGCCGGGTCGCCCACGGCGACCATGACCGCGATCGCCGACGCGTTGAGCCGGACGGCGTCCTGGAGGTCGAGCACGACGTTGTGGTTCAGCTCGGTCAGGATCGTCGTGCCCGCGTCGGCGCGCAGGCAGATCGGCTTGCCCAGGGTCGGGGGCAGGCAGGCACGCACCACGCCGCGGGTGGCCATGAGGCAGTCGGCGTACTGGGCGATCGGCACGATGCTCAGGTCGATGCGCTCGAGGCCCGAGGTCGGGCCCATGATGAACCCGTGGTCGAACGCGAGCATCACGGTCCGGCCGGTGGCCGGCCGGAAGATCCGTGACAGCCGGTCCTTGAGGCCCCAGCCCAGGTGGTCGCTGCCCCTGAGGTGGCGCCCCTGGTTCGCGACCGGCGTCGCCACGCCGAAGTCGCTGCCGTGGCGGATGTCGTCGAGGTCAGGCATCGACGTTCCCCTCTCGTGTCTGCGCGAAGCCCTGGAAGATGAAGCTGATGCTCTGGGCGCCCGGATCCAGATGGCCGACGGAACGCTCACCCATCAGTCGTGCCCGCCCGAACCGCGCGACGAGGTCGGCGGTGCGCGCGGCCCCCTGGGCTGCGGCCTCCGCGGCCGCTGCGAAGGCCCGCGGCGCGTCACCGGACCTGCGCAGCTCGGTGGCGAGCGCCTCGGTGGCCGGGGCCAGCGCGTCGAGCATCGTCTTGTCGCCCACGTGGGCCTTGCTCGTCGCGGCGAACCGCTCGAGCCCGGCCTCGAACATCGCGGCGGCCTGCTCGGCGGTCAGCTCGTCGTCGGCGGCGCCGGTGGCAAGGCCCAGGAAGTAGGAACCGAACAGCGGGCTGGTGGAGCCGCCGTCGCACATCATGACCTTCATCGCGACACCCTTGAGCAGGGCTGCGAACGGCTGGTCCTGCCCTTCGTCGCACGCTGCGGTGACGGCCCGCATGGTGCGCAGGATCGTCACGCCGTGGTCGCCGTCACCCAGCTCGCCGTCGAGCTCGGACAGGGCGACGTGGTGCTCGTCGATGACCCGCTCGGACCGGTGCAGCATCTCGACGAACTGGGTCTTGGTCAGTGCCGGCATGTCCCTCACCTCTCCTCGGTGACCCGGCTGTCGCCCATGCCCGGGCGCCCGATGGGCGTGCGGGTCCGGCGGCATGTCGATGGGTGGCGGTGGGGGAGCGATGCCTCCTCCACCGCACCCTGGCGCCAGCGCTGCCTGGCGCCAGGCCAGTGCGTCCAGCCGCTACCGGACGCGGAAGTACGGGGTGTCGCAGGGTGCGTCCCACAGCGCCTTGAGCTCGTCGTCGAGCTTGCAGGCGATCAGCTGGTAGCCGCCGGCCTCCTGCACGGTGAGCAGCTCGTCGGCCTCGCCGCGCACCACCCTGATCCCGGCCGCCTCGAAGTACCTCGCCGCGTCGCGGAAGGTGATCAGCAGCTCCATGATCGTGGCCTTGCCGGAGCCGTTGACGAGCAGCAGGATCTCGTCGCCCGACGTCAGCGCGAGCTTGTCGACGATCTTGCTCGCGAGGACCTCCGCGGTCCCCTTGGCCGAGAGCATCTTCATCCGGACGCCGCCGCCCTCACCGTGCTGGCCGGCGCAGATCTCCATCTCGTCGGGGCCCATCTCGCCCAGGTCACCCCCGGTCGAGGGGTGCGAGGCGATCTCGGAGAGCACCGCGATGGTGGCCATGCGCTGCTCCACCTTGTCGGCGATGCGGTACACCTCGTCGAGGTCCTTGCCCTGCTCGGCGGCCGCGCCGGCGATCTTGTACACGATGAAGCAGCCGCCGAGCCCGCGCCCCTCCTCCTCGGGCGTGGGGCGGATCTCCTCCTTGGTGATGATCTCCTTGACCCGGATGCCCTCGGCCTCGGCGACCTGCTTGGCCATCTCGGCGCTCATCACGTCACCGGCATGGTTGAGCGTGACGAGGAGGATCCCCGCGTCACGGTCGAGCAGCTTCATGGCCTCGACGATCTTGGGCGGACCCGGTGCGGCGAAGATGTCACCGACCACCGAGACGTCGAGCATCCCCTCGCCGACCCACCCCTCGAGCGCCGGCTCGTGACCGGCACCCCCCAGGGTCAGCAGCGCCACCTTGTCGGCCGGCTTCGGGGTGGCGCGGCAGACCAGCTTCTCCGACTGCAGCGTGACCTTGCTCGGGTAGGCCATGGCCAGGCCCTCGAGCAGCTCGACGGTCAGGTCGTCCGGGTCGTTGATGAACTTCTTCATGAGTGCTCCTCGTGGTCTCTGGGGGTGGCTGCGGGCGGGTGCTGGCAGCGCTCAGGCGTCCTGCACGGACAGGTACTCGACGAGCTGGCCGTCCTCGAGGACGAAGCCGACGCGGGTGGTGGGATTGGCGTCCCACGGCTCCTGCACGAGCTCCTTGCCCTGGATCGCCTCGTCGACGTCGTCGACCAGGTACGCCAGATGCGCCTCGGTCTGGATCAACCGGTGCAGCCGACTGCCCTCCTCGAAGCGCAGCCACTCGATCTTCTGCTCGCTCTGCGACGGATCGGTCACGTACAGCTTGACGTCCTCCATGTAGAACTCGTCAGGTCGCTTGACCGCCGTCGGGATGCCGAGGTGGTGGTACTGCCTGGTCATGTCTCCTCCTGCTCCGGCGATCGACCGGGCGGTCGACGCCCTGCTGCTGCCGAGTGGGCGCTCAGCGGGTCCGTGGTGCTCCGCGAGCCAGCAGGAACAAATGTAGCGAGAGGGAGAACAGATGTCCAGACAATTGTCCAGCGAGTTCGAGCGCCGCGCTCAGCTGAGCGCCCGGTGGTGCCTGAGCAGCTCCCGGGCGGTGCCCTCGTCGGTCACGAGATGACTGATCAGGCCGGTCATGAGGCCGCCGTGGACGGCTTGGGCCTTCCTCGTGCCGCTGGTGACCACGACCACCTGCCTGGCGGCTCGCAGGTCCTGCAACGGGATCCGCACCGCGTAGTCGTGGGGGCTGTCGATGATGGTGCCCCTGGCGTCGAAGTAGTAGGTGGCGAGCACGCCGACAGCCCGCTGCTGCTTGAGCCGGTCGCCGAACCGTGCCGCCGTGGCGTAGTCGGGGACGGTCGGGTACGTGCCGATCCCCAGCAGCACCAGGTCCAGCTGGCGCCAGAGGTCGCTGACCTGCCGGTACTCGAGCGTCCCGGTGAACATCGCACGGTCGCCCTGCGAGACGGGGAAGGCCGGGGCGTGGAGGTAGTACGGGTCGGCCTGCAGCTTCTCGGCGAGGATGCGCGTGAGCTCGTTGGTCTGGAACCACTGCATGGCGCTGGGCGCGCTACCGATGACCGGGCAGACGCTTCGCGTGAACTCGTCCTGCACGTCCTGCTGCTCCACCTGGGCGATGACGTCGCGGACTGTCTCCCCCCACCCGATACCCAGCCGGCGCACCTCGGGCACGAGGAGGCGCTGCACGTACAGGGCGGCCTGCGAGACCATGAGGCTGCGGTCGATGGCCTCGTCGGCCGTCCCCGTGGGGACGATGAGCCCGCCACGGATCCCGAACGTGCGCACCAGCTCGCCCAGCAGCTCGTGGTCCTCGTCCAGGGGCGACCTCACCTCGATGCGGACGATCCCGCGCTGGCGGGCCTCGGAGAGCATCCGGCTCACCACCGGCCTCGAGACGCCGACTGTCTTGGCGATCTCGGCCTGCGTGAGGTCCTGCTCGTAGTACAGCCGCGCGATCTCCACCAGCCGCTGGTAGTCCTGGGGCTTCATTGCAGCGGGCTCCTCTGGACGATTGCTCGAGTCGGTAGCCGATCAGCTGGACATTTGTTCAGAGCCTACCGGCGGGGTCGCCGAAGTGGAAGGCGGGCAGCGGCTGTTCCAGTGCGAGGGCCATGGCCGGCGTCACCCTGCTGGTCCTGGGTCGCCGGAACGGGCCGAGGGGGTCGCGGTCGACGAGGTGGCCGACGAGACGTCCGTCGGGATGACCAGCCGACCAGGCCCTGGACATCGCTGGACGACCGCCTCCGCTCGAGGAGCGAGAGGGGGACGGCGCCGGCAGCTCCCCTGTGGCTGCCGGAGGCGCGCCCCACAGATCCGCCCCGAGGGACGCGTGGTCACACCCTGACGCAGGCCGAGGGGTGTGCGATACGCCTGCCACGCAGCTCGCGGATGGACAGGCCGGCCTGCAACCGCAGCTCGGTGAGTGCTGCAGCGAAGTCCGTGGGCGTGCTGATGGCCCCCGGGTCGGGCTCGCGGCCTGAAGCAGGGCGCGCGGCAGTGGGCGCGGTCACGGGCATCCCCTTCCGTGGGGGCACCGAGTCCACCCGCCCGGCGCCTGCACCAAGGGTAGGCGGGGCCGTCGCCGGCCTCAGCCTGGGGTGACGCCCGGGGCGTGGGCCGGGGTGACGCCCGGGGCGTGGGCCGCGGTGTGGGCCGTGCAGTGCCGCCGCACGGTCCGGAACGTGATCGAGTAGCGCTCCTCGGCCACTGCCGGGATGCTGTGCTGCCACGTGGTGCGCGCCGGCCCGGTCAGCACGTAGGCCGAACGCGGCGCCGCGAGCAGCTCGAAGACCCGGCGCTCATCGCCCGTCCCGCGCTGGAACCGCAGGGCACAGCTCGACGCCAGCGAGACCCCGACGACGTCGCCGAACGCCGGAGCGTCCCGATGCCACCCGATCCCCGCGCCCGGCGGGTAGCGCGTGACCAGCACCTCGACGAGGTCCTCGGCCGCGAGCCCCGCCAGCGTCGCGCTCGCGGCTCGCACGGCCAGCAGCCAGTCGGGGATCGGCTCGCCGGGCGTCACGGCCCCCGAGCTGAACTCGTAGCCCATCCCGTAGTGACGCACGGTGCGCCGGGCGACCTGCCCGTGCATGCGCACCTCATCGAACGTCAACGGCCTGATCCGCGCGAGCAGGGCCTGCTCGGCAGCCGTATCCAACAGCTCCGGCTGGTGGTGCAGCCCAGCGGGCCGTTCCTCGATGCCACGCATCCTGCCCATGGGCACAGCAGGCTAGCCAGCCCGCCACGCACCGGCGGGCTGGCGGCCCTGGGTCCCTCAGATGCCCTGCCAGTCCGGCTTGCCGTCGTAGGTGTCGACGTAGTACTTGGTCAGGCGCAGCTGGCTGGCAGCGTCCTCGTCGACCACCACCGTGGCGTGCGGGTGCATCTGCAGGATGGACGCCGGCCAGTGCGCCGACACCCCGCCCTCGACGCACTCGGCGACGGCCTGGGCCTTGTTGCGCCCGAACCCCAGCAGGATCGCGTGGCGGGCCTCCATGATCGTGCCCAGGCCCTGCGTCAGGCAGTGCTTGGGCACCTGGCTGATGTCCCCGTCGAAGAACCGCGCGTTGTCCTCGCGGGTCTTGCGGGTCAGCGTCTTGAGCCGGGTCCGGGAGACCAGCGACGAGCCGGGCATGTTGAACGCGAGGTGCCCGTCCGCGCCGATCCCCAGGATCTGGATGTCGATGCCGCCCGCGTCGCGGATCGCCGCGTCGTACTCCGCAGCGGCGGCCAGCAGGTCGTCGGCCAGCCCGTCGGGGCCGTGCACCCGGGCCGGGTCGAGGTCGACCTGGCCCGTGAACTCCCGCTCGATGAACGTGCGGTAGAGCTCGGGGTGCCCAGCCGGCAGGCCGACGTACTCGTCGAGGTTGAAGGTGGTGACCCGGGCGAAGCTCAGGCCCTCCTCGCGGTGCCGGCGGATGAGCTCCCGGTAGACCCCCAGGGGGGTCGACCCGGTGGCCAGGCCGAGCACCGCGTCCGGCTTGCGTGCCAGCAGCGCCGAGTAGGCGTCGGCCACGAGCGGGGCGGCGTCCTCCGGGCGCTCGACGATGATGACTTCCACGGCTGGCCCGCGACCGTCAGAGCAGGTCGTTGATGTCCATGGAGAGGCCATCGGCCTCGCCACCGACGATGACCTGGATGACGTTGCCGGCCGACAGCACGCCGAA
>DASVBK010000242.1:0-3222 GCA_036375875.1 Candidatus Nanopelagicales bacterium | reverse complement strand
GTTGTTGACCTCCTCGACCTGACCTGTGAACTCGCGCTTCTCCTTGCACTTCACGCAGTAGGCCTCGCCGGTGTAGCTCTCGTCCGCCATGACGTCCTCCGATGGTGGGGGCCGGGCCCTCGTGACGCCGGCCGTGCGGGGACGACCATACGTCACGCACGGCGCGTGCTCGTGACGGCACCCCGTCGCCCCGCAGGGCAGGTCCGGATCTGCCCGTCCAGGGCGTCCGCGGAAGGCGCCGGGAGGCCACGGGGCGCAGGCCGCCGGCGCCCCGCCGTCTGCCGGGCGCATGGCCCGGGCCGGGCTCACCGACAGGCCGTAGCCGTGGCCGCTGGCCACGCGAGGCCGGGATCCTGCCGGTCGGCCGTCTGGCCGGCGCAACCCGCGCCGGGCCCCCCGTGAGGCCAGGGAACCAGCCACGCATCGGGCTGGCGGCCAGCGCCCGGGGCTGTCGGGAGCAGCCTCCCGGCGAGCCCTGGCGGCGCAACTGGATGCCAGAACCACCCTTCGCCGCGCGCGACACGCAGGGCTTCGGCGTGTCGCGCGGACTTTTTCTCTCCACATCAAGGGATCTGCGTCGTCGCAGGTCAGCCTTGCCTCATCGGCTGACCGCGCAGCATGATCCACAGCGTTCCCACGACACATCCACAGCGTTCGGGGGACGTGTCCCCAGATCGTCCACAAGTCATCCACACGTGATCTGGAACACAGTCTTGACGCATGAACGCTCGGTGAATACGTTCCATCACCGAAGGAACCCCCGGAGATAACGGGTGCACGCGAAGGGTCGACCCCCGTGCATCATGCGCCTCCGGGGGTTCTGTTCGTCACCGCCAGGGAGCGGACTGCTGCATTGTCGGCAAGCCCTCGCCTCGCCTTGAAGGCCCAGCCCATCAGCGATCCGGCGCGCAGCTGTGGGCCCTGTGGTCCGGACCTGAGCGTGCGGCTGCGTCAGCTGCGCTGCCGGGCAGCGTCGACCAGCCGCCGCAGGGTCGCGTCCGCGGCGTCGGGCAGCGCCTGCACGCCGAACCAGGCCAGGTCCTCGGACTCGTCGCTGCGCACCGGCACTGCCCCAGCCGGCGCGATCGCCAGGTAGGTCACGTCGAGGTGCTGGCTGGACCGGATGCGGCGCCCTGAGTCGCGACACCGAACGGCGTGCCAATCGATGCCCAGCGGCTGGGGGTCCACGACCGAGCCCGCGATCCCGGACTCCTCGTGCGCCTCGCGCGCCGCGGCCTGCACCATCGAGCGGTCCTCGGGCTCCACGTGCCCGCCGAGCTGCACCCAGGCACCGAGCAGGCCGTGCAGCGTCAACAGTACGTGCTCCCGCGTGTGGTCGAGCAGCACGATGCTGGCGGTGAGGTGGCCCACCCGCAGGTCGCGATCCACGGCCTGGGCACCGTGCTCGGCCAGGAACGCGAGGAACCGCTGGCGCAGGTCGTCCTGCGGGGCGCTCGTCGGATGCCAGGCGGCCAGCGTGCGGCGTGCGTCCTCCGCGCACTCCTGCAGGGAGGTGGCCCAGCCGGGCGATCCTGCGCTGGGTGCGCGAGCGTCCGACGGGTGAGGCTGCCCGGTCACGCCCCGGCGTCGCCGCGACCGGCCGCGGGGCCCTCGCCGGTTGCCGGGTCCTCGCCCGACTCGTCCTCGCGCCGGGCTGCGTCGGCGTCTCCAGCTCGCCCAACGTCGGCAGCTGGCGCATCCTCCGTCCCACCCTCAGGTGCCGCGTCGGCAGCCGCATCCTCCGAAGCCGCCACGTCGGGCAGCGGGACCCCCGACGTCAGGGCCTCGAGCTCGGCATCCGAGATGGCCGAGCCGGAGACGAAGCGCCCCGGGTCATCGAGGTCCTCGGGCCCGGGCAGCAGGTCCGGGTGCTCCCAGACCGCGTCGCGCCCCTCGACCCCGCGCACCCGTTCGAGCTCGGCCCACAGCGCCGCCGCGTCACGCAGCCGCCGCGGCCGCAGCTCGAGGCCCACGAGCGTCTGGAACGTCTTCTCCGCGGGCCCACCGGCGGCCCGGCGGCGCCGGACCGCCTCCTGCAGCCGCGACCCGGAGCTCAACCGGGTGCCGACTGCGGCGGTCACGACGTGGTCGACCCAGCCCTCGACCAGCGCGAGCAGCGTCTCGAGCCGGGCAAGGGCCGCCTTCTGCTCCGGGGTGTCCTCCGGGGCCAGCACGCCGGAGGACAGCGCCTCCTGCAGGTTGGCCGGGTTGCTCATGTCGATGCCGCGCAGGGCCTCCTCCATGCGCCCCGCGTCGAGGCCGATGCCCCGGGCGTACTCCGCGACCGCGCCGTGGACCGTCGGACCCAGCCACGCCACGTGCGTGAACAGCCGCTGATGGGCCACCTCGCGCAGCGCGAGGTAGACCTCGATGTCGCCGGCCTCGATCTCCAGGCCGCGTGCGAACACGGCCACGTTCTGCGGCAACAAGGTGGGCACGCCGTCGTCGGTGAGGGGCAGGCCGACGTCGCCAGCCCCCAGCACCTCACCGGCCAGCGCCGCCAGGCCCTGCCCGGCCTGCATGGCGAACATCCCCGCGCCCATCTGCCGGGCCATGCCCAGCAGCGGCCCCAGCATCGCCCCGAGGTCAACCGGCATGTCCGCCGGCAGCATCGCGCGCAGCTCCTCCGGCAGGCCCGAGGCCAGGTCCTCGCTGCTGGGCATCATCGAGCCCATCGAGGCCTGCACCTGCTCGGCGATCGGCGTGATGATCGCCTGCCAGGCAGGCATCGTGGCGACGAGCCACTCCGTACGGCTCCACGCCCGCGCGCCGGCGCCCGTGGAAGGGAACGTCGTGGCCGGATCGAGCCAGAGGTCCGCCAGGCGCACCGCCTCCTCGACGGCGCGACGCTGGGCGTCACCGATGACCGGGTCGCCCTCCGCGGCGATCGCCTTGCGCGCCACGTCGGTGGCGGTGGCCCAGTTCACGGCGGCATCGCTGCCGCCCGTGGCCGACATGCCCTGGAGCATGGCGCCCAGCTGCGAGAGGGCCGCACCGATGTCGCCCATGCCGAAGGCCCCGCCCTCGCCGCCTGGGCCGAAGCCCATCGGGAAGCCGCCGGAACCCCCCGCACCGCCGCTGCCCGCGCCGGCCGAGCCGCTGTTCGACTCGTCGTCGGGGGGCTCCGGGGGTTGGAAGCCGAACGGCGTGTTGCTCATCGCGGTGCCTTCCTCTCGCGCGGCTGCTGCCGCTCGTGCAAGCCTAGGCGCGTCCGGGGGGACC
>DASVBK010000205.1:0-11205 GCA_036375875.1 Candidatus Nanopelagicales bacterium | reverse complement strand
GTGCGGCTCAGCTCCAGTATCCGGTCGCGTGCAGCGCGCCCCGGAGCACGAGCAGCGCACCGATGAGGGCGAGGGCCGCGGTGGCCAGGCGGCGGCCCTCCCGTGCGGTGAAGTCGGCCACCGCCTCGAGCGCTGCCTGCGACCCCCGACCGGGCAGTGCGGCGGCAAGCACCGGTGCCCACGCGGGGGCCGTCGTCAGGCCCACCAGGACGAGCACCGCGAGCGCCTTGACGCTCCACGGCGAGCTGCTGGCGGCGATGTCCTTCTCGGCGACCAGCACGATCGGCAGCGAGGTGAAGTTCGTCGCCATGGACACCACCCCGAACCCGAACGCCTCGACCGGGCGCATGGCCGCCTGGCGGCGCTTCATCGGTCCCCCGGGCCCGGCGCGCCGACCCCGTCGCGCCAGCCACCACGCGAGCACCAGCAGCAGGCCGCCCAGCACCAGGTCCAGGGCCGTGTCGAGTCGCGGTGCGCGGGGCAGTGACACGGACCGGCCCAGCACGAGCAGCACCCCGGACAGCGCCACCAGCACGCTGGCCGTGCCCAGGGCATAGGCCGTGGCAGCGCGGCGCCCGTTCGGCTGGCCGACCAGGACCATCTGCTCGGCGAGCATCACCGGGCTCACGGCGGCGGCCAGGCCGAGGGGCACGGCGACGACCAGCGCCGACAGGCTGCTCATGCTCGCCGCCGCAGTCGGCTGCCCGGGCTGCTCGCGTCGGTCACGGGCACAGTCTGCGCGTCATCCCCCGCCCTGCTCAGGTCGTCCCGCCCGGAGCGTCGAGGGGGCGCCGAGCTCGGCCAGCGAGTCCGGCGTCCATCCCGGGGGCTGGCCCACCGCGGCCCCATGCTCGATCCCGTGCCCGTCACGTGCAGCCCGAACCCCCCGCGATCACCATGAGCGTCGGCGCACCACCGTGAGGCCAGGCGTCAGCAGACCGCCGCTCACCCCTGGCGTCGCGGCATGATCCGGGCGTTCGGCAGGGCGGGGGCCGGCAGCCACGGCACCGCCCCGACGTAGCCGGGCACGTCGCCGAACCGCTCCGAGCGCGCCTGCCACTGCGCGCGGAAGGACGCGATCTCCTCGTGGGAGCGGGCCACGAAGTTCCACCACATGACCAGCTCCTCGGTGAACGGCGGTCCGCCCAGCAGCAGCATCCGCGCCGGCGCCGGGCCGGCGTTGGCCAGCACCAGCAGGTCCGATCCGGGGGGGAGGTAGCCCAGCTCACCGGTCGCCAGCGGCTGGCCCGCCACGGTGACGCTGCCGGCGTCCAGCAGCACCCCGTGCTCGAACGCCTGCTGCACGCCGAGGGCGACCTCCGCCCCGGCGCCCAGCACCAGCTCGGCTCCCAGCAGCGGGGTCGCCGTGGCCAGCGGCGAGTGCTCGCCGGCCAGCGAGCCGAGGAACACGCGCAGCGTTGCCCCAGGCCCCACCGCCACGGCCGGCGCGGCGTGATGGGCGAATGCGGGCGCACACGCCCGCTCGGCGTCGGGCAGCGCCACCCACAGCTGCACCCCGTGCAGCACGGCGGTGCCCGACGTGGAGACCTCGGAGTGGGCGATGCCGCGGCCCGCCGTCATGAGGTTCACCTCCCCGGGGCGCACCAGGGCGTGCGTCCCGAGGGAGTCCCGGTGCTCGATCTCGCCGGTGAACAGCCAGCTGACCGTCTGCAGCCCGGTGTGCGGGTGGGGTGCCACGTCCATGCCGCCGGTGCTCGCCACCTCGTCGGGCCCGTAGTGGTCGATGAAGCACCAGGCGCCGATGAGCGAGCGGTCACGGCGGGGCAGCGTCCGGCGGACCGTCATGGCGCGGGGACCACCGAGGGGCACCTCGCGGGGCGTGAGCACCTGCAGGACCGGTGCGGCGGCGGCCGTGGCGACCGGACCGCACCACTGCTCCTGGGGGTCGGGCTCGGGGTTGGTCATGGCTCCTGGCTCCACGCTGCTGGGCTGGGTGACGCCATGCTAGGGGCGGGCAGCAGGCATCGGCAGGGGTGACGACGGGCAGGTCACCGCGCCCCGGGGGAGCCGGGCAGTAGCCTGCCGCCGTGCGCGACGAGGTTGGGCCATCTGCCCCAGGCGCACCGCTCGACGAGGGACCCGCCGGGAACCCCGACGCCCGCCCGCCGCAGCTGCCCGCCGACCGGCGCCTGATGGCGCTCGCCGCCCTCGTCACCGGGCTGGCGTGGCTCGGGCTCTGGTGGGTGCTGGTCGGGCTCGAGGGCTGGGCCGACCAGGCGCGCCCCGCCACCTGCCTGGCGACGCACTGCTTCTGCGAGGCGGTCGGCAGCCGACCGGTCCTGCAGCCGGCGGACACCCTCTCGTCGCTGGCCTATGTGGCCGTCGGCACGTGGGCGCTGCTGGCGCTGCTGCGGCTGCGTGCGCTGCCAGGCGCGCGCAGCCTGGCGGGCAGTGCGCGGCTGCTCGTGCCGGCAGTCGCGCTCGTGCTGGCCCTCGTGGGCCTGTCCAGCGCCCTGTACCACGCCACGCTGACCTTCCTCGGGCAGTACCTCGACGTGCTGTCCATGTACCTCCTCGGGGTGCTGCTGCTGACCGGCGGGCTGGTGCGCGCGGGCTGGATCCCGCGGGGCGCCGGCGTCGGGCTCTTCGTCGTGCTCGTCGGTGCCCTGGCCGTCGCGCAAGCCTGGTACCCGGAGAGCCGCCGGGTGCTGTTCGGCCTGGTCCTGCTGCCCGGGATCCTGCTGGAGCTGCGCCCCGGCACCAGCGGCCTGCCTCGTGGCGACGCCGGCCGACGGACCCTCTGGACCGGCGTTTGGCTGCTCGTGGTCGCCGCCGTGCTCTGGGTGCTCGACGAGGCGCGGCTGGCCTGCTGGCCGGACTCGCCGCTGCAGGGGCACGCGGCCTGGCACGTGCTCACCGCGGCGGCGGGGGTGACGCTGCTCGTGCACTACGCGCAGTCGAGCGCGCGAGGGGCGTCCGAACAGGCGTGAGCCGCGCGGCTGTCCGAGCACGTAGGGTGTGCGTGACCTCCCGAGGAGTGCCCTCGCTGCTGAAGACGGCTCCTCGGGAGGTGCACGAGCGCCCGGCGCCTGCGGCGGACGGGCCCCAGGCAGCGGGTACCCCGGGAGCCCGGTGGTATCCCAGAGCGGCATCGCGTCCGCGCCCAGCGCAACCCGCTTCCAGCCCGGCTCCCATGGCGCTCCTACCATCGGGGCGTGCGCTGGTACTGGATCGTGACGATCGTGGTGGTCGCCGCCACGTTCACGGCCATCACCGGCTTCGTCATCGGCTGGGGTCGCTCGCCGCACGCCCTGACCGTCCAGGAGGTGACCGCGAGCCGACTGGCGACCGCGATGGCCCAGCGCACCTACTTCGGGGAGTACCGCGACGACATCCTGCTGGTCTCGGGCGAGGTCGCCGAGGCGGTCGGCCGCAGCGAGGTGCGGTTCGCCACCCCGGGCTGGGGCGTCGTGCTGTGCCAGCTGGCGCCAGGCAGTCCGCAGCTCACCGCTGGACAGCGCATCGAGGCGATCACCGTGGGGGCGCAGGCCAGGCGCGTGCGCGACGACCTGCTCCTGCGCGCGTGCACGGTCGTCGCCGTCGAGGACTGACGCCAGCAGGCCGAGGCTGCTCCGGCACCGCACGTCAGGCAGGGCCCGTCAGGCGCCCGTCGCCAGCGCCCCCGCACCCGGCGTCAGGCGCCCGCGGCCAGGAACACCCCGAGCACCAGGCCGAACGCCAGGGCGATCCACATGAGCATGGCCACGAGCATCGAGCGCTCGCCGCGATGCCGGGCCAGGAACCCGAGCAGCGCGCCCGCCACCAGCGAGACGGCCATGGCCACGGGGGTCACCCAGGTGTCCAGCGCCGGGATGTCGAACTCCTCGATGCCGAGCAGCATCCCCACGACAGGGGCGACGAACATGATCAGGCCGAGGAGTCCCAACGGCAGGCCGGTGAGCACCAGGCTGGCCCAGCCGAGGGGGCTGCTCGGCAGCCACGGGTCGGAGCGGGCCTGCGGCGGGACGGGCCGCATGTCCTGCGTCACGGGGACCACCTCCGTCGCTCCCACGGTAGGCACGCCGACCACGCGACGGGCAGGGCCCTAGGTCACCTGACGCCCGCTGTGCGCGTCACAGCTCGCGGACGATGCGTGCAGGGTTGCCCACCGCGACGACACGCGGCGGCAGGTCCTTGATGACCACTGCACCCGAGCCGATCACGCAGTCGTCGCCGATCGTCACCCCGGGTCCGACGATGACCCCACCACCCAGCCACACCCGTGAGCCGATCGCGATCGGGTAGCCCAGCTCCCGGCCTGAGATCCGCTCCGCGGCATCCACGGGATGGGTCGCGGTGAGCAGCTGCACGCCCGGGCCGAACATCGTGTCGTCGCCGATCCGGATCTCGGCCACGTCGAGCAGCGTGGCGTTGGCGTTGGCGTAGAAGCGTTCCCCCAGGTGGATGTTGATCCCGTAGTCCACGTGCAGGCCGTACTCGAACTCGAACCGCTCCCCCGTCGAGCCGAACAGCTGGCGCAGCACCTGGGCGCGGGACCGTGGTGGTGTCCGGTTGAACTCCAGCAGCACCTCGCGTGCCCAGGTGCGCAGCGCCACCAGCTCCGGGTCGCTGGACAGGTAGGGCTGCCCGGCGAGCATCAGCTGGTACTCGACGCCGGTGGGGGTGCGGGGGTGCGCCATGGCCCAGTCCTATCAGGCCACGGCTGGGTAGGGTCACGGCGCGATGGAGCTCCTCGGCTGGCTGCGCCCCGCCCGGACCGTGCCGGTCACCAGCTGGCGGGCACCCGGGCGCTGGTCGCCGCGGCCAGCCTCGCTCGTCGTGCTGCTCGTCGGGCTCTTCGCGTTCGGCACCGGCGAGGCGCTGCTCGTGCACAGCGACCTCGGGGTCAGCCCGTGGACCGTGCTGGCCGAGGGCCTGGCGACCCAGCTGCCGATCACGATCGGCACCGCGACGCTGCTCATCAGCCTGGTCGTGCTGCTGCTGTGGGTCCCGCTGCGCGAACGACCGGGCCTGGGCACGATCGCCAACGCACTGGTCATCGCCCTCGCGCTGCAGATCGGCGTCACCGTGCTGCCCACGCCGACGGCCTGGCTGGCGCAGCTGGGCTTCGTGCTGGGCGGGATCGCGCTGGTGGGCCTCGGCAGCGGCCTGTACCTCACCACCAACCTCGGCCCGGGGCCGCGCGACGGCTGGATGACGGGCCTGCACCAGCGCACCGGCTGGCCGGTGTCGCGGGTTCGGCTGGGCATCGAGCTCGTCGTGCTCACCACCGGCTGGTTGCTCGGCGGCACGGTGGGCCTCGGCACGGTGCTCTTCGCGCTGCTCATCGGGCCCGCCGTCGCGCAGGGCCTCGCCCTGGCCGGTCGGGTCGGCAGCCCGGCGGCCGGCCCGCAGGTCACCGTGGACGACGAGTTCCCCGAGCTGGACGCGTAGCTCGCCGGCTACGCCTGGCCGTCGGCCGCCCGGCGCAGCGCGTCGAGGTCCAGCTTGCGCATCTGCAGCATCGCGGCCATCGCCCGCTGGCCGCGTGCCGGGTCCGGGTCGTTGAGGACCTCCTCCATGCCCGCGGGCACCACCTGCCACGAGACCCCGAAGCGGTCCTTGAGCCAGCCACACATGGACTCCTGGCCACCGCCCTCGAGCAGCCGCTCCCAGTAGTGATCCACCTCGGCCTGGTCGGCGCACGTGATCATGAACGACACCGCCTCGTCGAAGGTGAACTGCGGCCCCCCGTTGATGCCCACGAAGGGGCTGCCGTCCAGCTCCCACGCCACGGTCATCACCTGCCCCGCGGGGCCCGGTGCCCCCTCCGGATAGTGCGTCGTGCTGGTGATGCGCGAGTTCGGGAAGACCCCGCAGTAGAACTCGGCAGCCTGTTCGGCCTGGCCGAAGTCGAACCACAGGTTGGGCGTGATCGGACCGAGCACGGCGGCTCCTCTCCACGGGGTGCGCCATCCTGCCGCAGCGGGGCGCGGCCGGGAAGGGGTGCGATCTGGTCGCGCACGCCGGGGCGCGAATAGACTGCTGCCGACCATCTGGCGACAGCGACGAGGAGTCCACATGTCCCCCTTCCGCGCCGCCGCGGCGTGCTTGGCCGCCGTCGCCCTCGCCGGCTCCCTGGCTGCCTGCTCGAGCAATGACACCCAGCAGGCCAACGAGTCCTTCTGTGGCGCGCACGAAGGCGTGCGCACCCAGGTCGAGGCCCTGCAGGCCCTGGCCACGAGCGGCGGCGCGACGGTGACCGACGTGAGGAACCAGGCTGCCGCCACCGTGAAGAGCGTCCAGGCCGCCGAGGTGCAGGCCAAGGACCTCACCGAGGCCGTGCGCACCGACATCAACGCGGCTGACCAGGCCTTCGCCGAGGCGATCGCCGCGATCCCCCAGGACGCCCCGCCGCAGGAGGCCCTGCAGGCGTACCAGGCTGCGACGCAGGCCTGGGGCGAGTCCCTGGCCGCGGTCCGGGCCGAGGTCGGCTGCACCAGCGCGAGCTAGGTACGCAGCGCCCCGCCGTGCTCCCGCGGGCTCGATCCGATGTCCCACCTCATCGGCCCCGCACGGCGTAGCCTCCGGGCGTGGCGGATCGTCGGGGTGCCGAGGAGGACGGGCTGCTCGGTGGCATGCGCCGTGCCGTCGGTGGCGCGCTGGATGCCACGGTCGGCCGCGTCGGCGGGGCGGTCGGCGAGGCCGCGATGGAAGTCACCGGCGCGACGGCGCAGCAGGTCATCGAGGACCTCGAGCCGTACCTGATCGAGCAGGCCATCCCGCGCATCGTCGACGGGATCACGCCCTACCTGACCGACTCCGTCGTGCCTGAGGTGCTCGAGGGCATCCAGGACCACCTCGTCGAGGTCACCATCCCGGAGGTCGTGGATGGCGTCACCGCGCACCTGGTCGGCGTCACCGTGCCGCAGGTCGTCGCGGGGGTCACGCCGCGGCTGGTCGAGGACCTGCTGCCGCGCCTGCTCGAGGACCTGCGGCCCTACCTCGAGGCCGAGCTCGTGCCGCGGATGGTCGAGGGGCTGGTGCCCGAGCTCACCGGCACCGTGGCGCCGGACGTGATCGACGCGCTCATGCCCAAGATCCGCGACGAGGTGGCGCCCGACCTCATCGAGGCGCTGCTGCCGCGCATCGAGCAGGAGATCGCCCCCCAGCTGGTGAAGGCGCTCATGCCGGTCATCGAGGCGGAGGTGGCGCCCCAGCTCGTCGAGTCGCTCATGCCGCGCATCAAGGCCGAGATCGCCCCCGAGCTGGTCGACGCGCTCATGCCGAAGATCCGCGACGAGGTCGCGCCGCAGCTCATCGACGGGCTGATGCCGCGCCTCACCGAGGAGGTCGCCCCCGAGCTGGTCCGCGCGCTCATGCCCATGATCGAGACGGAGGTCGCCCCGCAGCTGCTGGACGCCCTCATGCCGCGGATCGAGGCAGAGATCGCCCCGCAGCTCGTCGACTCGCTGCTGCCCAAGATCCGCGCCGAGGTCGTGCCGACGATCCTCGACGACATCGTGGACGACCCACGGGTCCGCGACCTGATCCGCGAGCAAAGTGCCGGCCTGTTCCTCGACGCCCTCGAGATGCTGCGCGAGAACATGGCCGACGGCGACGACATCGTCGAGCGCGTTGCCCGGCGCCTCGTGCGCCGCAAGCCGCGCCCGCAGCCACCACGGGCGCTGGACCTCGTGCTCGACGCGGTGGGCGGCGGCGAGGAGGCGCACGAGGTGCAGGCCTCCCGCGCCTCGCTCGTGGCGCAGCGGGCCGCCTGGCGCCAGCAGCCGATGCCGCCGGCCCCGCCGGGCCGCGAGTTCGCCCACGCCGGGGTGGTCACCCGGCTGGCGGCGTTCGGCGTCGACGTGGGCGTGGTGGGCTGGCTCGTGGCGCAGGCCGTGACGGCGACGATCAGCCTCGTGGAGTCGATCTTCGGCACGGTGCCTGGTTGGGTCAACGCGCTCATCGCCGCGATCGGCACCGGCTTCATCCCGTTCTACCTGGCCGTGATGTGGAGCTGGCGGGGCCGGTCCCTGGGCTCGTGGCTGGTCGGCACCCGGGTGTGCACGCCGGAGGGGCGCAACCCCGGCTTCATCCGGGCGCTCATCCGTGCGTACGTCGGGGTGTACGGGGTGATCGTCTGGGCGGTCACGGGCGTGACCTGCCTGTTCGACGGCAAGCGCCGCTCGTTGCTCGACGAGATGCTGCACACCGAGGTGCGCTACGTCGTGCCGCTGGTCCAGCAGCACCAGTACCTGCGCGAGGAGGTGCAGCGCCGCCGGGCGCTGGCCGGGGCACCGACAGGGGTGCGCCCGGAGTCGGCTGAGGCCCCCGGGGTCCCTGCCGGCGGCACCGCGGGGGACGACGCCCCGCAAGGCGCGTGACTGGCACCGGCCCGCGCTGACCCCGCCGCAGGCTGCTCGCGCGGCAACCCATCCCTGCGCCCCGCCATACTCGCCGACACATCAGTCGAGAGGGGTCCCCGCATGGCAGGCAAGTTCGAGCTGTACACGGACAACGCGGGCAAGTTCCGCTTCCGCCTGAAGGCCAGCAACGGCCAGGTCATCGCCGCCAGCCAGGGCTACGCCTCGAAGAAGTCCGCCCTCGAGGGAATCGAGTCGGTCAAGAAGCACGCGCCGGAGGCCGAGACGGTCGAGGTCAGCGAGTAGCTGACGGGCAGGACCCAGACCCCCGGGCAGGGCCCCGGGTGTCTGCCACCATGGGTGGCATGCAGGTGCTCAGGGCGGTGCGAGCTGGCGGCGTGGCCGTCGTGCTCGGCTCGCTGCTGGCCGGGTGCAGCAGCGCCTCGCCCGCGGCGGCGCCTGCCACGAGCCCTGCCACGGCGGGGGCACCGGGGGCGGGCAGCCCTGCCCCCACGCCGACTTCGCCCACGGCAGGCCCTGCGGGCCCGCTGGCCTGCGTGGCCGAGCTGCCGCTGGGCGTGCGCATCGGCCAGACGATGCTGGTCACGACGACCGACCTCGCCCGCGTCCAGCCCTGGCTCGACGACGGCCTCATCGCCGGCCTGCTCGCCAGCGGCGTGATGAGCCAGTCCACGGCCCAGGCCTTCGACCGCGCCACGAGCGGCACCCGCTACGGCGCCCTGCTGGCCGCCGACGAGGAGGGCGGCCAGGTGCAGCGCTACCGGGGCCTGCTCGGCAGCATGCCCAGCCCCCAGGCGCAGGCTCGGAGCATGACACCCGAGCAGGTCACCGCGATGTGGGCCGAGCACGCCGCGGCGCTGCGCGACTGGGGCGTGGACCTGGTCCTCGCGCCCGTGGCCGACGTCGGCCATGGCCCGGGCGTCGGCTCGCGGTCGTTCTCCGACGACCCCGAGGTGGTGGGTCGCTACGCGACGGCCACTGCGCAGGGGATCCGCACTGCGGGGCTGCTGCCGGTCCTCAAGCACTTCCCCGGCCACGGCCGCACGACCGGCGACTCGCACGATGAGGCCAGGGTGATCGGCCCCGAGCTCGACGAGCTGCGCGCCATCGACTTCCAGCCGTTCACCGAGGTTCTCGACGCGGTGGGCACCGACCAGGTGGGGGTCATGGTCGGCCACACCCAGGTGCCCGGCACCGCCGAGGAGGCGGCCAGCCAGTCCCCGGCCGTCATCGAGGGCATGCTGCGAGAGGAGCTGGGCTTCGACGGGCTGGTCGTCAGCGATGCCCTCGGGATGGCCGCCGCCGGTCAGCCGACGCAGGGCGACGCGCTCGTGGGCTTCCTGCGCGCCGGTGGCGACCTGGGCATCGTCGGGCCCGGTGGCTCCCAGGAGGGCCGCCGGGCGGTGCGCGCGGCCCTGGCCGACGGCACGTTGAGCCAGCAGCGGCTCGACGAGGCGGCCGCGACGGTGCTCGCCGCCAAGGGCCTCGACCCGTGCGACCTGGCGGCCCAGGGGGGCGACGCGGCGGGCGCTGACGCCTCGCCGACCCCTGCCGAGGACGGCCCACCCGGCTCGGACCCACTGGTCGTGAACCCCACCAAGGAGCCGTGAGGGGCGAGCGATCCGTGCTCAGCGAGCACGTGGGATTTCGGGCGTCCTGCTGGCCTCGGGCACAATGGGGCCATGTTCAGGGGGATGCCCGATCGTCTCGAGGACCGCCGGACGCGGCTGCGCTGGTGGTTCGCGACCCGTGGCCTGGTGCTGCTGGTGGCGGCCGGGATGATGCTCCACCATGACTGGAAGCACGTCTTCGACGACCTCAACGTCTACAACCGGTGGGGCCTGCAGCTGGCCGAGGGCCGGGTGCCCGCCGAGGACCCGATGTGGCAGTACCCGCCCCTGGCGGCGTTCGTCTTCGGCGCTGTCGGGCTGCTCGGCTCGAAGCCCTGGATGTTCGCGATCCTGTTCGTGGTGGTCGACGTGGCGATCAGCGTGCTGCTGGCCCGCGAGGGCGGCCGCAGCGGGCGCTGGGGCGGCTTCGCCGTCTGGTTGGCGGCACCGCTGCTCATCGGCCCGCTCATCTACGGCCGGTACGACGTCATCCCCACCGCCTTCGCGATGGCCGGGCTGCTCGCCGTGGCCGTGCCCGTGGCGGCCGGGGCCATCCTGGCCATCGGCGGGGGGCTGAAGGTGTGGCCAGCGGTGATGGCGCTGAGCCTGCCGCGGCGCACGTGGTTCAAGGGCGCGGTCGCCGCCGCGATGACCACGCTGGGCATCGTCGCGGTCTCGGCCTGGGCCTTCCCGAGCGTCATCAGCGGGTTCCTCGACAACGGCGAGGCGCGGGGCCTGCAGACCGAGTCGGTGGCAGCGCTGCCCTTCGTCTGGGCCCGGGTGGCCCTCGGCGCCGACGGCATCCCAGAGGCGTTCCGCTACGGATCCTCGGAGGTCGACCACTGGCTGGCCGACGCCATGGCCCCGTGGCTGCTGCCGCTCACGGCGATCGGCCTGCTCGCGCTGATCCTCGCGCGGGCCCTCGGCTGGCTGGATCGGGTGCCGGTGGTGGACATCGGCTTCGTGGCGATCCTCTGGCTCATGATCACCTCTCGCGTGCTCAGCCCCCAGTACAACGTCTGGCTGGTCGGGATGGCCGCCCTGGTCTGGATGTTCGGCTCACGGCGCATGCGCATCGCGACGATCCCCGCCGCGATCAGCGCGATCGCGGCGCAGGCGCTCTACCCGTTCGCGTACATGGACATCATCAACGGCGGGTTCATCGGGGTGGCCGAGCAGACCGTGCGCATCGGCGCGCTGCTGGTCTCGCTGGGCCTGGCGATCTGGGCCCTGGCGCCAGCGCCGGC
>DASVBK010000240.1:0-5903 GCA_036375875.1 Candidatus Nanopelagicales bacterium | reverse complement strand
ACGAGCCCTCCCGATGGGTCGCCGGAGTGCCGGGGTTGTGGGCCCGCGACCTGCTCTGATCAGCCGGCCGCCCGGGCGTCAGGCGTTGGGCCGGCCCAGGCCGCGGTACTGCCAGCCGGCGCCACGCCAGCGCCCGGCGTCCAGGGCGTTGCGACCGTCGAGCACGTGCGGGTTCGCCGGCAGGTGCACGATGTCGAAGGGGTCGAGCTCGGTGTAGTCGCGCCACTCGGTGAGCAGCAGCACGAGGTCGGCGTCGGTGAGCGCCTCGCGCACGTCGCCCGCGTAGGCCATCGTCGGGTAGGCCGCCTGCGCGTTGGCCAGCGCCTGGGGGTCGTGCACCACGACGTCGCCCCCCGCGGTGTAGATCGCGGCGGCGATGTCGAGCGCGGGGGAGTCGCGCACGTCGTCGGAGTCCGGCTTGAAGGCCGCCCCGAGCACGGCGATGCGCCGGCCGACGAACCGCCCGCCGACCAGCTCGCGGGCCAGCGCCACGGTCGAGGCCCGGCGGCGCGTGTTGATCCCGTCGACGTCGCGCAGGAAGCTCAGGGCGTCGGCCACCCCCAGTTCGCCGGCCCGCGCCATGAACGCGCGGATGTCCTTGGGCAGGCACCCGCCACCGAAGCCGATGCCGGCCCGCAGGAACTTCGGCCCGATCCGCTCGTCGTGGCCGAGGGCCTCGGCCAGGGCTTTGACGTCGGCCCCCGTGGCCTCGCACACCTCGGCCATCGCGTTGATGAACGAGATCTTCGTGGCCAGGAACGAGTTGGCAGCGACCTTCACCAGCTCCGAGGTCGGATAGTCCATGACCAGGAACGGCGAGCCCCACGCGATCATCGGGGCGTAGACGCGGCGCATGATCGCCTCGTCGCGGGTTGGCGGCTCGCCTGGGGCGGCCTGCTCGGCCAGGCCGATCACGATGCGGTCGGGGGTGAGCGTGTCGGCCACCGCGAAGCCCTCCCGCAGGAACTCCGGGTTCCACACCAGGTCCACCTGGTCGCCGGCTGGGGCCAGCGCGTGCAGCCGGTCGCGCAGCGCGGCGGCGGTGCCCACCGGCACGGTCGACTTGCCGACCACGGTGCAGGGCCGGCGCAGCAGTGGGGCGAGCGTGTCGATCGCGCCGTGCACCTGGGAGAGGTCCGCGGCGTTCGTGCGCGGGTGCTGCGGGGTGCCGACCCCGAGGAAGTGCAGGTCGCCGAACTCGGCCGCCTCGGCGTAGTCGGTCGTGAACCGCAGCCGGCCGGCCGCCACGTTGGTCCGCAGCAGCTCGGCGAGCCCCGGCTCGAAGAACGGCACCTCACCGCGGGCCAGGGCCTCGACCTTGGCCTTGTCGACGTCCACGCCGAGCACCTCGTAGCCGGACTCGGCCATGGCCGCGGCGTGCGTGGCACCGAGGTAGCCGGTGCCGATGACGGTCATCCGCAGGGGTTCGCTCACGGCGGCCAGCGTAGGTGCTCGAGGGCCTGCGCCGGGCGTGGCACCCGCCACGGCGGCGGGGGCGGCCCGGCGTAGCCTGTGGCGCATGGCACTCGTGGCGAACCCCGACTTCGACCTGTTCGCGCTCCCCGAGGAGCACCGGCTGCTGCGCGAGGCCGTCCGCGCGCTGGCCGAGGACAAGATCGCGCCGCGCGCGGCGGAGATCGACGAGGTCGGCGAGTTCCCGTGGGACGTCTACGAGGCGCTGCGCGCCAACGGGTTCCACGCCATCCACATCCCCGAGCAGTTCGGCGGGGAGGGCGGCGACGCGCTGGCTGCGTGCCTGGTCATCGAGGAGGTGGCGCGGGTCTGCACCTCGAGCTCGCTGATCCCCGCGGTGAACAAGCTGGGCACCACGCCGCTCATCGTGGGAGCCGACGACGACCTGCTCGGGCGCTACCTGCCCCAGGTTGCCAGCGGCGAGGCGATGTTCTCGTACGCCCTGTCCGAGCGGGAGGCGGGCTCGGACGCGGCGGCGATGAAGACGCGCGCGGTGGCCGGCGACGGGGGCTGGGTGCTCAACGGCCAGAAGTCGTGGATCACCAACGCGGGCATCTCCACCTACTACACGGTGATGGCCGTGACGGATCCAGACGCCGGGCCCAACGGCATCTCCGCCTTCGTGGTGCACGCCGACGACCCGGGGTTCTCGCTGGGCACCCCGGAGCGCAAGCTCGGCATCCACGGCTCGCCGACGCGCGAGATCTTCTTCGAGGACTGCTGGATCCCCGCCGACCGGATCGTCGGCCGCCCGGGCACCGGGTTCCAGACTGCGATGCGCACCCTCGACCACACCCGCGTGACGATCGGGGCGCAGGCCCTTGGCATCGCGCAGGGTGCCCTGGATGCCGCGGTGGCCTACGCCAAGGAGCGCCGGCAGTTCGGCAAGCCGATCGGGGCGTTCCAAGGGGTGCAGTTCCTGCTCGCGGACATGGCGATGAAGGTGGAGACCGCCCGCGCGCTCACCTACGGCGCTGCTGCCCGCTCCGAGCGACAGGACCCGGACCTCACGTTCTTCGCGGCGGCCGCGAAGTGCTACGCCTCGGACATCGCGATGGAGGTCACCACCGACGCGGTGCAGGTGTTCGGCGGCGCCGGCTACGTCCGCGACCATCCCGTGGAGCGGTTCATGCGCGACGCGAAGATCACCCAGATCTACGAGGGCACCAACCAGATCCAGCGCATGGTGATGGCGCGCCAGCTGCTGAAGTAGGGGCCAGGCCGGGGCTGCTGGAAGGTCCGGGGGAGGACTGCCGCCGTCGCGCCGGCTACCCCCAGGCCAGATCCCTGCCTGCAGCTGCATGGGCGCCGCCCGTCGGATGGGTGGCTCCTGGGCTGCGTCACCTCCCGATGCAGCAAGCCGGCCCGTTGACCGCCCCACCCGCGCTCACCCGACCGCCCTCTGAGCGGGCGCCACGCCGGACCCGTGCCGCGCGATGCCCGGGGCCCTTCGGTACCGTCACCGGCATGCCCGACTCCCCGCCGCAGTGGCCGGACGGCGTCTCGGTGATCATGCCCGTGCTCAACGAGCAGCGGCACCTCACGGAGGCGGTCACCGGCATCCTCGCGCAGGACTGGACGGGCAACCTGGAGATCGTGCTCGCCCTCGGGCCGTCGAGTGACCGGACCGACGAGGTCGCGCGCCGGCTGCACGCCCTCGACGAGCGGATCGTGCTGGTGCCCAACCCCTCCGGCCGCACGCCGTCGGGCCTCAATGCCGCGCTCCGGGCGGCGCGCTACGAGGTGGTGGTCCGCGTCGACGGCCACGCCCTGCTGCCCTGGGACTACGTGAGCACGGCGGTGGACGTGCTGCGCCGGACCGGTGCGGACAACGTCGGCGGGATCATGCTGGCGGAGGGCGAGACGGACTTCGAGCAGGCGGTCGCCCGGGCGATGACCACGAAGCTCGGCGTGGGGGCGGCCCCCTTCCACGTGGGCGGCGAGGCGGGGCCGGCGGAGACCGTGTACCTGGGGTGCTTCCGCAAGGAGGCACTGATCCGCGTCGGCGGCTACGACGAGACGTTCCTGCGGGCGCAGGACTGGGAGATGAACCACCGGCTGCGGGAGTCCGGCGGGACCGTCTGGTTCGACCCGAGGCTGGTCGTCACGTACCGACCGCGGCCGAGCACCGCCGAGCTGGCCAAGCAGTACTTCCACTACGGCCGCTGGCGCCGCGAGGTGATGCGCCGGCACCCGGAGACGGTCTCCCGCGGCTCGGCGCTGCGGTACTTCGCCCCGCCCACCGCGGTGATCGGGGTCGGCTCGGGCACGGCTGCTGGGCTGGTCGCGGCGGTGGGTGGCCCACGCGTGCTGCGCTGGGGGTGGCTCGCCCCGCTCGGCTACGGCGTGCTGGTGGCCGCCGGCGGCGCCTGGTTCGGCCGGGGCCTGCCCCCGATGGCGCACGCCCAGCTGCCCGGTGTCTACGCGACGATGCACGCTGCGTGGGGGGTCGGGTTCCTGTCGTCGCCGCCGGACCTGCGGCATGGGACTGCTGTGGGCGCGGGGCCTGCGTCGCCCGGCTCAGGCGCGTCACCGGACCCCCGAGCGCAGGCGGCCCAGCACCCGACCACGGCCGCGTGGCGGGAGCAGCTCCCGGATCCGACGCCCGGCGGGGAGCCAGGGCATGCCTGACGGGGTCGCCCCACCCCCGGACGCGGGCCCCGAACCGCTCGCCCGCCCGACCCGCCCGACGA
Organism: Candidatus Nanopelagicales bacterium; assembly: GCA_036375875.1. Taxonomy (GTDB): domain Bacteria; phylum Actinomycetota; class Actinomycetes; order S36-B12; family CAIYMF01; genus Prado023. The sequence continues at coordinate 1,737 of DASVBK010000240.1, read as the reverse complement.
TCGCCCAGCTGCGCGCCGTGGGCCAGCCGCCGGCAGTGCGCGGCCGGCGCAACTCGGAGCACTGGGTGGCCGACCTCTACCTGCGCGCCATCTCGCCCTACCTCACGCGCGTGCTGCTGCGCCTGGGCCTGTCGGCGAACGCCGTCACCTGGATCATGATCGCCACGGGTGCCTCCGCGGGGCTGGCCCTGCTCGTCCCGGGGATGCCCGGTGCGGTGCTGGCGCTCGTGCTCGGCCAACTGCAGATGCTCTGGGACTGCTGCGACGGTGAGGTGGCCCGCTGGCGCGCCACGTTCTCCCCCGCGGGGACCTTCCTCGACAAGGTCGGGCACTACACGGCGGAGTCGGTGATCCCGCTGTGCCTCGGGTGGCGGGCGGCCGGGTCGGGGACCACCTGGTCCGACCCGGGTGCCTATGCGTACGCGGGGGCCGTGCTGGCGCTGCTGGTGATCCTCAACAAGGCGCTCAACGACATGGTGCACGTCTCGCGCGCGTTCGCCGGACTGCCCCGGCTCGAGGACGTCGCCGGGGTGGGCACCCCCACCCGCAGCGGCCTGGCGCGGCTGCGGGCGCTCGTGCGCTACGTGCCGTTCAACCGGATCTACCACAGCGTCGAGATGACCATCCTGATCTTCCTCGCGGCACTCGGCGACCTCGTGCTCGGCGACCTGGGCGCCACCCGCGCGCTGCTGGTCGCGATGCTGGTGCTCGCGGTGCCCACGGTCCTCGGGCACCTGCTGGCGATCCTGTCCTCGACCAGGCTGCGGGCCCAGGCGTGAGCCCAGCCGCCGGTCGGCTGCTCACCGCGGCGGCGCGCGGCCAGGCGATCGCGGCGTTCCGACGGCTGCCGATCGAGCGCACCACCGTGCTCTACGAGTCCTTCGCCGGCAACGGCATGCTCTGCAGCCCGGAGGCGATCTATCGCGGGCTGCGCGCGGACCCGCGGTACGCGCACCTGCGCCACGTGTGGGTGCTCGACGACCCCGCGCGCCACCCGGACGTGCTCGCCGAGCTCGCCGGGGACGACCGGGTGCGGGTGGTCACGCGACGCTCGGCGGGTTACTTCCGGGCCCTGGGCACCGCGGGGTTCCTGGTGAACAACGCGACGTTCCCTGCCGAGTTCAGCAAGCGCCCGGGGCAGGTGTACTGCAACACCTGGCACGGCACGCCCATCAAGCGGATGGGCTTCGACGTGGCGGGCGGCGCGGCCGCGGCGGGCAACATCGTGCGCAACTTCCTGCACGCCGACGTGCTGCTGAGCGCGAGCCCCTTCATGACCGAGCAGCTGTACGCGCAGGCCTACCGGCTGCGCAACCTCTTCCCCGGTCAGGTGCTTGAGGCGGGCTACCCGCGGATGGACCGGCAGTTCGTGCCGCGGGAGCAGGCGCGGGCGCAGCTGGCCGCGCGTGGGGTGGCCCTGGGACCGGGTCGGGTGGTGCTCTACGCCCCCACGTGGCGCGGTACGTCGTTCACGGATCCGCGCGACGACTCCGCGGCCGTCGTGGCGCGGCTGGAGCAGCTGCGCGCGCGGCTCGCGGGGGAGTGGACGGTGCTGGTGAAGGTGCACCAGGCGGTGTTCGACGCCGCACGCGGGGTGCCCGCGCTGCGCGGGGCGCTCGTGGACAACGACCTCCCCACCAACCAGGTGCTCGCGGCCACCGACGTGCTGGTGGCCGACTACTCGAGCGTGGTGGTGGACTTCCTCGCCCTCGACCGCCCGATCGTGCTGCACGCCCC
>DASVBK010000183.1:0-10655 GCA_036375875.1 Candidatus Nanopelagicales bacterium | reverse complement strand
GCGCAACTCGGGATGGGCCAGCACGAGACGCAGCAGCTCGCCCCCGGCATATCCCGACGCGCCCGCGACGGAGACGGTGAAGGTCACGGGCGAGAGTATACGCATATGCGGATATCGGCGGCCCACCGCTGGCTTGCCGGCCCGGGCCCTGCCGCCCGGCGGGGCGTCGAGCCCGGACCCGGGGCGACCGGGCGAGGCAGGGCTACTCGAACGCCACCGGCGCGCGCTCGCCGAGGGCCTCCGCCTCCCCGTCCTGCCGGGTCTTCAGCGGCTTCTCCGGGATCAGGAACGCCACCACGAGCGCCACAGCGACGAACGGGATCGCCACGAGGAAGATGTCCTGCAACGCTTGCACGAAGGCCTCGAGCACCACGTTCTTGATCTCCGGGGGCAGCGCCGCGATCTTCGTCACGTCCGACATAGACCCGCCCACCGAGGCCGCCGCGCCGGGGACGCCGGCCAACGCCTCGGCGAGGTAGTGCGCGAGCCGGTTGCTCAGCACCGCACCGAAGAGCGCGGTGCCGAACGCCCCACCGAGGGAGCGGAAGAACGTCACCGACGAGGTGCCGGCGCCCAGGTCGCGGAATTCGACCTCGTTCTGCACCGCGGTGACCACGGTCTGCATCGTGAACCCGAGCCCGGCACCCAGCAGGAAGATGTAGAACGAGAACTGCAGGTACGAGGTGCTCAGCTGGATCGTGCTCAGCAGGTACATGGAAGCCAGCGTGATCGCCGCACCGAGGATCGGGAAGATCTTGTACCGGCCTGTCTTGGTCACGAGCGCCCCTGACCCGATCGAGGTCAGGAAGATGCCCACGACCATGGGCAGCAGCGCCAACCCCGACTGGGTGGGCGTGTAGCCCTTGACGACCTGCAGGTAGAACGGCAGGTAGATGATGCCGCCGAACATCGCCATGCCCATGATCGCTGCGAACACCACGGTCCACCGGAAGACCCGGCCACGGAACAGCCGCATCGGGATGATGGGCTCCTCGGCCCGCAGCTCGACCAGGACGAAGGCCACGGCCAGCACGGCGCCGATCCCAGCCAGGGCGAGCGACCTGGGGTCGGTCCACCCGTACTGCTCCCCTGCCCACGACAGGTACAGCAGCACCGAGGTGACCGAGCCGACGACGAGCGCCGCGCCGGTGTAGTCGATCGTGTGCTCCCGCCGCATGATCGGCATGTGCAGTGCGCGGGAGGTGATGAACAGCGCGGCCAGGCCGATCGGGATGTTGAGCCAGAAGATCCAGCGCCAGCCCGGGCCGTCGGTGAAGAAGCCCCCCAGCAGCGGGCCGGCCACGCTCGAGACGCCGAAGACCGCGCCGAACATGCCCTGGTACTTGCCGCGCTCCCGGGGCGGGATGATGTCGCCGATGATGGCCAGCGCCAGCGCCATCAGGCCACCGCCGCCGAGGCCCTGGACGGCGCGGCCGCCGATGAGCATCTCCATGGACTGCGCGGAGCCAGCGATGAGCGAGCCGAGCAGGAAGATGATGATGGCGAGCTGGAACATCGGCCGGCGACCGCGGAGGTCGGAGATCTTGCCCCACAGGGGCGTGGATGCCGTCGAGGTGAGCAGGTAGGCGGTGACCACCCAGGACAGGTGCTCGAGGCCGCCGAGGTCCGAGACGATCCGCGGCAGCGCGGTGCCGACGATGCTCTGGTCGAGCGCAGCCAGGAACATCCCGGCCATCAGCCCGATCATCACCTGGATGATCTCGCGGTGGGTCAGGTAGGACGGCGCGTCCGGCACGGCCGGAGCGCCCGCGGGAGTGGCCGGCGGCTGCGTCGCGGCCTGCACGGCGGGCTCACCACGGTGGGTGGGGTCGGTCATGGGGTCTCCTCGAGGTCGCCGAGCTCGGCGGCCAGCTTGTGGATCAGTCGGACCAGCTCGGCCCGCTCAGGTGCGGTGAAGTCACGCGTGGCGGCCTGCAGGGTGCTGCGGCTCGCCCGCAGTCGCTCGGCCAGGCGGGTGCGCCCAGCCTCGGTGAGGCACAGGACGGTGGCCCGTCCGTCGTCAGGATCGCGGGTGGCATCAACCAGCCCGTCGGCGACGAGGGCCCGCACATGCCGGCTGGCCGTGGAGGCGTCCAGCCCGATGGCCTCGGCCAGGGACCCGAGCCGGGAGGGCCCGGCCACCGCGAGGTGGTGCAGCACTGGGAAGACGCCGGGGTCGACGCCGAACGTGCGCGCCGCGAACGCCCGCTTGAGCGCGACGAGCGCCACGAGGAGCTCGTCCTCGGTGCACTCAGGGCTCCAGGGCTGCGTCACGTGGTCTATGGGACCATAGTTGCTTGCACCATGCAACTATTTGCCCCAGCCGCCGTTGGGTCCCGCCGCACGTGGCCCGCCGGATGAGGGTCGCCGGCAGCGGCTCCACACGCGGGCTCATGGCGGTCCACACGCGGACGTCGTCCTGAAGGCGCGGGTGGTCGGACCCGACCGCACGCGCACGAGCCGCCGACCGGCCGACCAGCACGTCAACTCCGCGGGCCCCGGGCCTCCGCCTCGAGCGCTGCCCGGTCCTCGCGTGCGTGGATGAAGCGCCCGCTCAGTGCGTCGAAGCGCCCGGTCGCCAGCTCGCGCACGAGGTCGCACACCGCCGACGCCGGCAGGTAGGCCGAGTCCGGGAACCGGCCGAGCTCCGGCCGGTGGACCAGCAGCCGGTCGGGCCAGTCGGTCATGTCGGTGCGGACCATGCCCGGGCTGATCGCGAAGACGGTGACACCGGTGCCGGCCAGTTCCTCAGCCACCGAGCCGACCAGGTGGGTGACCGCGGCCTTGCTCGCGCCGTAGGCCGACGACCACGGCGACGGATGGCCGCCCATCCCCGAGGAGACCACGACGACCCGGCCGCTCCCCCTGGTCACCATCGCCGGCAGCGTGGCGGCCAGCGTGGCGTGCACGCCGCGGACGTTGACCTCGAACTCGCGCCACCACAGCGCAGGATCGACCTGCCAGGTCGGGCCAACGGCCGCGAGCACCCCGGCGTTGGCGATGACGAGGTCGGGCCAGCCCCAGCGCTCGGCGAGCCGCCCGGTGGCGTCCGCCACGGCCCGGGGATCGGTCACGTCGGCGGCGAGCGCGGCCACCTGGCCAGGAGCGCGCCCGGCGTCGGCAGCGCGCCCGGAGTCGGCCGCAGCCAGGGCGCTCGAGGCGGCGCCCACCTCGGCGGCCAGCTCGGCCAGCCGCTGGCCGTCGCGGGCCAGCGCCCCCACCTGCCACCCGTCACCGACGAGCGAGCGGGTCATGGCGCGGCCGATCCCCCGGCTGGCGCCCGTCACGAGCGCGACACGCTCCTGCCGAGTCGCCCGGCGAGGCTGCGAGTCGGTGGCCCCCCAGTCCGTGGCTGTCCCCTCAGGCACGCCGATCCTCCATCTCCCACGCGTGGTCGAGCACGTGCCACGCGATCCGCCGCCCGGCGTAGCGCACGGGCCAGAGCTTGCGCCGCGGGTTCGGCAGGGGTTCACCGGAACGCAGCACCTCGAGGATGGCGGCGCGCTCGGCTGCGATCGCCGCGACGTCCCCGATGCCGGGCTCCTGCAGCGTCAGGCCCAGCCGCTTCGCGTAGCCGCCGGCCTCCGCGCCGAGCACGTGGGCCACCATGGGATCACGGTCCCGGCCACCCCCACGCGGGCCCTTGCGCAGCTCCGCGGGACTCGCCGCGGCGATCGCGTCGAGCACGGCCCAGGCGCCCGACACCAGCGCGGCGATCCGCTCGGCCGCCGGTGGGTCCGGGGGTACCTGCTCCTCGTCGAGGATGGCCTCGGGCACCCCGAACTCGGTGCCCGGGGTCCCGGGTCGCTCTGCGACCACGGCGGGCTGCCAGTCCTCCGGGCGCGAACCGGCCCAGGACTCCGCCTCCTCCCTGGGCGCCGGCAGCCCGGTGGCGACGTCGACGACCGCGGCGTAGCGGTGGGCAGAGTCCAGCAGCGTGGCGATCGCCTGCTCCGGGGTGCGTGCGGAGCGGGCCCACCCCGGCCAGTCCACCGCCGAGGCGAACGTCCGGCGAGTGCCCACCTCGAGCAGGATGCGCAGCGCGGTCACGCGACCATGCTGGCACGCGCCCTGTGCTGTGGGCGGGACAGCGACGGTGCCGCGCAGGCAGGGGTCCGCGGTGGCTTCCGGTGTGCCGTGGGAGGGGGCTCCACCGACCCGCCTCGCAGGCCGCCCCACCTGGGAACCCCGGGCCGATGCCCGACGGGCATCCGGCGCAGCACCCTCGTAGCGTGGGCGCGCAGGCACCGCGGCTGCAGGGGCCGGCGCTGCCGACCAGGAGGTAGCGATGTGCCGGTGGCTGGCCTATTCCGGTTCCCCCATCCACCTCGACGAACTGCTCGTGAAGCCCAAGCACTCCCTGATCGACCAGAGCCTGCATTCCACGATGGGGGCCACCACCACCAACGGCGACGGCTTCGGCATCGGCTGGTACGACGGGGTCAGCGGCGAGCCGGGGGTGTTCCACAGCACCGATCCGGCGTGGAACGACCGCAACCTGCGCAGCCTCGCCCAGCACCTGAACTCGCCGGTGATCCTGGCGCACATCCGGGCCTCGACGGGTGGGGCGATCCAGCAGACGAACTGCCACCCGTTCCGCTACGGCAACTGGCTCTGGATGCACAACGGCCTCATCCGGGACTTCGCCAAGGTCAAGCGCGACCTCGTGCTCGCCGTGGATCCCGAGCTGTACCCCCACATCGAGGGCTCCACGGACTCCGAGGTGTTCTTCCACCTCGCGCTCACCTTCGGGCTGGCCGAGGATCCGCCGGGCGCCGTCGAGCGCGCGGTCGGCCTCATCGAGGCGGTCGGGCATGCGCACGGCGTGGAGCAGCCCATCCAGATGACCGTCGGCACCTCAGACGGCCAACGGGTGTGGGCCTTCCGGTACTCCAGCGAGGGCAGCTCCCGCACGCTGTTCTTCTCGAAGGCGATCGACACCCTGCGGGCGCACTACCCGAACAACCCAGCCCTCTGGACGGTGTCGGAGGAGACCCGGATCGTGGTCTCCGAACCGTTCGGGGGCCTCGTCGGCGCCTGGCAGGAGGTGCCGGAGTCGAGCTGGGGGGTGATCGAGCCGGGGCCCGACTCGCTGCACGCGTTCACCCCTCAGCCGCCTGACTGACGGCGCGAGGCAGGCGACGCGATACCGCTGCGCCGGCCCGCCGGGGGCAGCCCTCAGGTCCGCAGGACCGCCCCGCAGTCCGCCTCCGCGGCGGCGAGGGCCGCGGCGCGCACGTCGGCCACCTCGGCCGCGGACAGCGTTCGGTCCGGTGCCCGCAGCCGCAGCGCGAACGCCAGGGACTTGCGCCCCTGCCCGACCTGAGCGCCGGCGTAGGTGTCGAACAGCCGCACCGACTCCAGCAGCGTCCCACCGCCGCGCAGGATCGCGCGCCGCACTGCCTCGGCGGGCATGTCGGCTGCGACGACGAGCGCCAGATCCTCCTTGGCCACGGGCATCGTCGAGATGGCGGGAGCCGGCGCCGTGGCGGGCACCACGGCGAGCAGCGCATCGAGGTCCAGCTCGAAGGCCACGGTGCGTGCAGGCAGGCCGAGCACCTCGACGGCGCGCGGGTGCAGCTCCCCCGCGTGACCGATGACCGCGCCGCCGACCGAGATCGCCGCGCAGCGCCCGGGATGCCAGGGCGCGTGATCAGCGCTCGTGACCTCGATCGGGACGCCCAGCTCGTCGGCAAGGTCCCGGACCACGCCCACCGCGTCGGACCAGTCCGCGGCCCGGCCCGCACCCCACCAGCCCGGACGCGCGCGCTCACCGGCCAGGAGCCCTGCCGCGTGCCGAGGCTGTTCGGGGAGCAGGTCGTGCAGCGCCGCGACCTCCTCGTCCGTCGGCCGTCCCGCCACCGAGGGTCGCGGCGGCTCCGTGCTGGCACCCACCTCGGCGCCCCGGAACACCGGCCCGACCTCGGCGACGGCGAGCTCGGCCGCGCCCCGGCTGAGGTTCCGGCGCCCGGCCGCCACCAGGCCAGGCAGCAGGGTGGTGCGCAGGTACGGCGCCTCGTCGGAGATGGGGTTGGCCAGCCGGACCAGCTCGCGGCGTGGATCCTCGGCAGGCACGCCCAGCGCGTCGAGGTCGGCCACGCCGATGAACGGGTACGACAGGACCTCGACCATCCCGGACGCCGCCAGGGTGCGCCCCACACGCCGGCGCAGCCGCTGGCCGGCCGTCAGGCCGTACCCCGCCCGCACCTGGGGCAGGGTCGACGGCAGGTGCTCGTAGCCCTCGAGGCGCACGACCTCCTCCACGAGGTCGGCTGGGTCGGCGAGGTCCGGTCGCCAGGACGGCGGCGTCACCACGAGCCTGTCCTCCTCGCGTGCGACCGCTGCGCCCACTGCCATGAGGCGCTGCGCGGCACGCGTCGCCGGGATGGCCATGCCGGAGACGCGCGCGGGGAGGTCGGCCGGGATCGACAGCGGCGTCGTCGGGGCCACGGCGTCGACCCGGCTGGTGCCCACGTAGCGCGCCCCGCCCAGCTCGATGAGCAGCGCGGCGGCCCGCGCCGAGGCGATCGCCGGAAGCTCGGGATCCACGCCCCGCTCGAAGCGCCGGGCAGCCTCACTGGACAGCTTGTGGCGCCGGGCAGCGCGGGCGATCGCGACGGCCGAGAAGTGCACGGCCTCGATGGCGACCGAGTGCGAGGCGTCGTCGATCTCGGACTCCAGCCCGCCCATGATCCCGGCCACGGCCAGCGGGCCCCCCGGGTCGGCGATGACGACGTCCTCGTGATGCAGCGCGCGCTCGGTGTGGTCCAGGGTCGCGAGGACCTCACCGACCGCGGCCCGGCGCACGGTCAGCGGCCCGCGCAGCTTGGCCCGGTCGAAGGCGTGCAGCGGCTGGCCGAGCTCGAGCATGACGTAGTTGGTGACGTCGACCGCGAGCGAGACGGGACGCATGCCGCAGGCCACCAGCGCGCGACGCATCCACTGGGGGCTCGGCGCGGTGGGGTCCAGGTCGGCGATCGTGCGCAGCACGAACCGATCGGCGGCAGCCGGGTCGGTGATCGAGCACCCGTGGGGCTCCTCACCGCTGGGCGCCGGCAGGAGCGCCTCGGCGTCGACGAGCGCCGGGTCGGCGAACGGCAGGTCGTAGGCCGTGGCCACCTCCCGCGCGATGCCTCGGATGCTCAGCGCGTACCCACGGTCGGGGGTGACGGCGATGTCGAGCACCTCGTCGCCCAGGCCGAGCACGTCGTAGCCGGAGTCCCCCGGTGCCCCGGCCCCCGCCGCCAGCACGATGATCCCGGTGTGGTCCTCGCCCAGGCCCAGCTCGCGCTCGGAGGTGATCATCCCGTCGGACACCCGGCCGTAGGTCTGCCGGGAGGCGATCTGGAAGCCGCCGGGCAGCACGGCACCGGGCAGGGCCACCACCACGAGGTCGCCGGCGACGAAGTTGGACGCGCCGCAGATGATCCCCCGCTCAGAGCTCACGACCCCGTCGACGACCTCGCCGTTGCCGGCCCCGACCTCGACGCGGCAGAACCTGATCGGCTTCTTGAACTCGGTGAGCTCCTCCACCGACAGCACCAGGCCGACGACCAGTGGACCGGTCACCTCGGCGCCGAGCACGTCGACGGTCTCCACCTCCAGGCCCGCGGCGATGAGGCGGGCGGCCACGTCGCGGCCCGACTCCGACGCCGGCAGGTCCACGTACTGGCGGATCCAGGACAGGGGGGCGCGCATCTCAGACCTCCGTGCCGAACGCCAGCGTGAACCGCACGTCGCCCTCGACCATGTCGCGCATGTCGGTGATGCCGTGGCGGAACATCAGCGTGCGCTCGATGCCCATGCCGAACGCGAAGCCGCTGTACCGCGCAGCATCGATCCCACAGGCGGTGAGCACGCGGGGGTTGACCATGCCGCAGCCACCCCACTCGATCCAGCCCTCGCTGGAACAGGTCCGGCACGGGTTGGCCGGGTCCCCGACCGAGGCGCCTCGGCACACGAAGCACTGCAGGTCGACCTCGGCGCTGGGCTCGGTGAACGGGAAGTAGCTCGGGCGCAGCCGCGTCACGAGGCCCGCGCCGAACATGGCCCCGGCGAAGTGATCGAGCGTGCCCTTGAGGTCACCCATGGTGATGCCCTCGTCGACCACGAGGCCCTCGACCTGGTGGAAGACCGGGGTGTGCGTGGCGTCCAGCTCGTCGGTGCGGTAGACGCGGCCCGGGCAGATCACGTAGATGGGCAGCGGGCGCTGCAGCATCGAGCGCACCTGGACGGGCGAGGTGTGCGTGCGCAGGACCACCCCGCTGTCCGGCGAGCCGACGAAGAAGGTGTCCTGCATCGAGCGGGCCGGGTGGTCCGGGGCGATGTTCAGCGCGTCGAAGTTGTGCCACTCGGTCTCCACCTCGGGGCCCTCGGCGATGTCGTAGCCCATCGCCAGGAAGACGTCCTCGATGCGCTCCATGAGCGTGGTGAGCGGGTGCCGGGCGCCGCGCGGGCGTCGGTCGGTCGGCAGCGTGACGTCCACGGCCTCCTCGATGAGGACGCGCTCGTCGCGCTCGGCGGCGAGAACCACCTCGCGCTCGGCGAGGGCCTGCTTCACCGCGGCCCGCGCCTGGCCGACCCGCTTGCCAGCCTCGGCCTTGGCAGCCGGGGGCAGGGCCCCGATCTCCCGGTTGGCCAGGGCCAGCGGCGAGCGGTCGCCGGCGTGCTCGAGGCGCACGGCCTTGAGGGCGTCGAGGTCTGCGGCGGCGGCGATGGCGCCCAGCGCAGCGTCCCGGGCGGCGGCGACCGCCTCGTCGGACAGCGCGCTGACCTCCACGGGGTCGTAGGTCTTGTTCGGGGCGGACATGCCGGCCTTCCGGGTCGCGGGCAACTGGCGTCGGATTCTACCGGCGCACGTCGGGCCGCCCGGCGCGTCGCTGACCTGCCTCCCGACCCCCAATTGGCCATACTCCGTTCACCTGCCGTTCAGGTGGGCGGGACGCTCGCTGGGAGACGCGACATGGAGATGGAGCTGAACAGCCCACCCGAGGACGTGCCGCTGGTGCCCATCGCCGAGGCGTACCACGGACGCAACCCGTTCGCCCGCGCCACGAAGATCCGCGGGCCGAGCCGCCTGGTGCCGCTGCTGGGCCAGGTGCGCGAGTACAGCCGGGGCCGGTTCCGGATCGACCTCGTCGCCGGACTCACCGTCGCGGCGCTCACGCTGCCCTCATCGATGGCGTACGCCGACGTCGCGGGGGTGCCGGTCACGACCGGCCTCTACACGCTCATCCTGCCGGTGCTGGTCTACGCGTTCCTGTCCTCGACGCCGCGCACCGTGGTCGGGCCCGAGGGCACGGTGGCCCTGGTCACCGGCGCGGCGGTGGCGCCCCTGGCCGGCGGGGACGCGGCCACGTGGGCGGCCCTGGTGTCGATGCTGGCGATCATGACCGGGCTGGTGTTCCTCGTCGCGCGCCTGCTCAAGATCGGCTGGATGGCCGACTACCTGTCGCAGGCCGTGCTCGTCGGCTACATCGCCGGTGTCGCGATCGTGCTCATCATCGGCCAGTTCGGCAAGCTCACCGGGATCCCCTCGGAAGGCGGCAACGCCTTGCGCGAGGCGTGGGGCTACCTCACGAACCTCGCCGCCGCCAACCCGGCGACCGTCGCCGTCGGCGTCGCCTCGATCGTGCTGCTGGTGGTCCTCCGAAGGCTCCTGCCGCTGTGGCCCTCGGCGCTCATCGTCGTCATCCTCGGCATCGTCGCCGCATGGCAGCTGGACCTCGCCGAGGACGGGGTGGCGCTCATCGGGGAGGTGCCCCCGGGCCTGCCCCACCTGGCGATGCCCGCCGTCTCGATCAGCGACATCGCCTCCCTCGTCGTGCCCGCGATCGGCATCTTCCTGGTCAGCTTCTCCGACGGCATCCTCATCTCGCGCGCGATCGCGTCGAAGAACCACGAGAACGTCGACGCCGACCAGGAGCTGCTCGCCTTCGGCGTCGCGAACATCGGTGCCGGCTTCACCGCGGGCATGCCGATCGGCGCCAGCGGCTCGCGCACCGCAGTCAACGACGACATGGGTGTGACCAGCCAGGTGGGCGGGGTGGTGAACGCCCTCGCCGTCGCGCTCATCCTGGTGTTCCTCACCGGGCCCATCCAGTACCTGCCCACCTCCGTGCTCGCCGCGATCATCATCGTGGCCTCGGTGGGGATCATCGAGGCCAGCGCGTGGGTGACGCTGCGGCGCAGCAGCCGCGCCGAGGTGCTCATCGCCCTGATCACGACGCTGCTCGTGCTCACCACCGGGGTGCTCACCGCGCTGTTCATCGCGGTGGTGCTGTCGATGGCGAACGTGGTCTACCGCGTGGCCAACCCGCACGACGCGGTGCAGGGCTACGTGCCGAGCATCGAGCGCTTCGGCAACGTCACGAGCCACCCGGACGCCCACGTCGTGCCGGGGATGGTGGTCTACCGGCTCGACGACCGCATGTTCTTCGCCAACTGCCAGCGGGTGAACACCAGGATCTGGGCAGCCCTCTCAGCCGCGCCGCAGCCGGTGCACTGGCTCATCTTCGACGTGGCGGGCGTGCCGGACACCGACTCCGCCGCGCAGCAGGCCCTGCTCGACCTCAAGCAGGGCCTGGAGGCCGCCGGGGTGGGGCTGGTGTTCGCCACGATGCGCGAGACGCTGCGCGTGGACCTGGCCGAGGGCG
>DASVBK010000172.1:0-40048 GCA_036375875.1 Candidatus Nanopelagicales bacterium | reverse complement strand
CGCTACCCCATCGTGCGGACCGCGCTGCTCACCGGCAGCGTGCTGGCCATCGCGTCCGCAACCGCCAGGCTCATCGACCTCCCGATCGCCGCCGGCACCGGTGCCCTGATCCCCTGGCTCTGAGCGCCCGGACCGACGCATTCGGGTGCCCTCCGCACGTCGGCCCGGTCGCGTCCGTCGGTCCGCCATCCCACCGCCGTCCGGTCCCGACACGCAGGTCTTCCGGCCCTGCTCGAGCGATCCTGCGGCCTGCGATCCTGAGGGGCCCGGGGAGTGGGAGGTCGCGTGGCATCACGAGCGGGAGTCCCAGCTGCCCCCACGTCGGCGGCAACCCAGCACGTCCTGCTCGTGGCCGCCGTCACCGCGACCAGCGTCGCCGCGGCGTACGGCTTCTCGCGCCTGACGGGGCTGATCCAGACCGCGTTCCCCATGCCCGTGGGGGTCCCCGCGCTGGTCACGGCCGCCCTGCTCACCGCCTGGGCGCCCCGTCGTTACGGGTGGCAATGGGGCTCGACACGACGGCACTGGCGCCTGCTGGTCGGCAGTGCGCTCGGCGTCGTCACCGTCGTGGTCGCCTTCCGGTCGCTGGCAGGACAGGTGCCGTACACGCCGTCGTTCGCCGAGGTCGTCGTCGTCCCGCTGGGCGAGGAGGGCCTGTTCCGGGGGTTCCTGCTCGTGACGGTCGCCGGGGTGCTGGCGCCCGCCCTGACGCCCGCCCGCGCCGGGTGGGCAGCCGTGGGCATCAGCAGCGTCGCCTTCGGGGTGGGGCACCTGGGCAACCTGGGGTACGTCCCGACCTCGTTCGTCCTGGTGCAGGCCGCCGCCGCGACCCTGTTCGGTGCACTGGCAGGCTGGATGCGCCTGCGCACCGACAGCCTGGCCGGTCCCGTGATCCTGCATGCCGCCATGAACGGCGCGGCGGTGCTGTGAGGGGGCAGCCGCGAGCTACTGATCGTGCGTCGCGTTGGCGGGGGCGTCCCGGCCCTGGTCGATCCTGCGCGTCATGAGGACGGCATCCTCGTCGGGCACGAGGTCGGCACCAGCCGCGGCAGCGCTGTCGTGGTTCGCGACGTCGAAGCCCAGGCGTCGGTGGAACGCGATCGCGCCTCGGTTGTCCCGGCCGGTGACGGCTTCGACCACCGTGCAGCCCCTTGCGTGCAGCAGCTCCAGCGCTGCCCGGTAGAGCCGCCGACCGAGGCCGGTGCCGCGCCGCTCGGGGCTCACCCACACGAAATGGACGTAGCCCACCTGCGGGTGCTCGTCGTCCACCAGCGCGATGAGCAGGCCGGCCACGGCGTCGTCCGTGGGGTCGATCGCGAGGACCGACGTCTCGGCGCAGTGCGTGAGGGACCCCCGCGGCAGCAGGCGCGCCACGCGTTCCGGCGGCATCCAGTCCGAGAGGGCCGCCGAGACCAGCGGATAGTCCCGGGCAGCGGGTGAACGCAGCACCACAGCTCGCTGGGCAGCCGTGCTCGCTGGGCGGCGGTCCTCAGCGCGCGTCACCGCACCATCGTGGCCCTTGGCCTCGCATGCGTTCCAGTCGGCACCGCCCGCGGCCGATCCTCGAGGCGAGGGCGCCGCCTCGCGCGGCCCGCCCACCGTCGGAACTTGTCCGAGGGCAAAGGCCGTGTCATGGCCCCGCATCCGCCAGCACGAGACGTGGTGCCCGGATTGCGTCGAAATTCAGATCCTGCCACGCTGCGGCCGATAACCGGGAGAGGTCGGCGATGACACGCCGCTCGCTGTCGCTGGGGAGGGCATCGTGGGGACGGGCAGGACGGCACGGCTGGTCGCGGGTGCGGCCAGCGGCGCCCTCGTGATCAGTGGCGCGCTGGCGGCGGCCCCGGCAGCGGCCAGCGCACCGCAGGTGCCGGATGCGCCGCCGCTGAAGCTCGGGGCCCTTGCGCTGATCCCATGGCACGTCGCCCCCTCGCTGGCCAGCCTGCGCGACGAGGTGAACGCGCGGTGGCCGAGCCGCGACCGCTCCAGCGATGGTGCGGTCGGCGACGTGCGCCACCAGGCCAGGACCAACAGCCACAACCCGGTCGGCGGGGGCGGGGGGCCCGGGGCCGGGACCCGGGGGTCGGTGCACGCCATCGACCTCACCGCACGCGGGATCGACGTCGACCTGGTGCTGCGCTCGGTCATCGGGGACCACCGGGTCTGGTACGTGATCCACGGCGGGCGCATCTGGAGCCGCACCTATGGCTGGGCGCCGCAGGTCTACACCGGCGACCCGCACACCACCCACATCCACGTGAACCTGCGAGAGGACTCGCAGGAAGCGGCGTTGGCCGCCGAGGGTGACACCTCGCGCTGGCTCTCCGGCGGGGGCTCGGCGTCCCGAGGCTCCGCGGCCGGCGTCAGCCGGATCGTGCCGGCGGCCGGCGCGCCAGTGCTGGCCCGGTCAGCGACGGTGGCCCTGCAACGCGCACTCATCGCCCGCGGCTTCGGCATCCCTTCCGGGCCCACGGGCTGGTACGGACCGGAGACCACGAAAGCGGTCCGGGCCTTCCAAGCGGCCCAGGGGTGGTCGGGGTCCGCAGCCGACGGCATCGCCGGCCCACTGACGCTTCGGCGGCTCGGCGTTGCTGAGGCGAGGGCGGTCACGAACGCCACCCCGGCCACGGCGACGAAGCCCACGGCCACGAAGCCCGCGGGGACCGCGACCAGGGCGAAGGCCGGCGCCTACACCCCGGGCACTGCGAGCCGGGAGGTCTACTTCCTGCAGCAGGCCCTCATGAAGGCCGGGTACTCCATCCCGGCCGGTGCGACCGGCTACTTCGGCGCGAGGACCGTCGACGCGGTCAAGGCGTTCCAACGCGCGCAGGGGTGGCCCGAGGACCAGTGCGACGGCATCCCCGGCCCGCGCACGCTGGCGCGGCTCGGGCTGGCCTGACGCCCATCAGTCCAGCAGGAACCCTGCCGGGAACGGGTCCGTCGGGTCCAGCAGCTGCTGCGACGTGCCGGTGATCCACGCGCCGCCGGTGATGGTGGGCACCACCGCGGGCCTGCCCGCGACCTCGGCCTGCGCCACCAGCCGGCCGATGAACGGCCTGCCCAGCAGGGACTCGTTCACGAAGTCGGTGTCGAGCCCCAGCGCCCCACGGGCGTGGAGCTGCGCCATCCGGGCGCTGGTCCCCGTCCCGCAGGGCGAGCGGTCGAAGTAGCCCGGCCGGATGACCATGGCATGCCGCGAGTGCCGTGCATCCGAGCCGGGCGCCACCAGCTGCGCATGGTGGCAGCCGCGGATGCCGGGCTCGGCAGGGTGCACGGGCTCCCCCGCCGCCCCGATCGCGTCCATGAGCGCCAGGCCGAAGTGCAGCAGCGAACGGGCGTGCTCCCGGCCGAACGCCAGGCCGACGTCGGTCAGCTCGGTGATGGCGTAGAAGTTGCCCCCGTAGGCCAGGTCGTAGCGCACCTCGCCGTAGCCGGGCACCACCACGACCTGGTCCAGCGCGTGGGCGAACGAGGCCACATTGCGGATCGTCACCCGCTCGGCGCGGCCGGCCCTGACCACGACCTCGGCGACCACCAGCCCCGCTGGCGTGTCCAGGCGGATCGTGGTGACCGGCTCCACGACGGGCACCATCCCGGTCTCGACCAGCACGGTCGCGACGCCGATCGTGCCGTGCCCGCACATGGGCAGGCACCCGGCGACCTCGATGTAGACCACGCCCCAGTCCGCGTCCGGACGACTCGGCGCCTGCAGGATCGCCCCGCTCATGGCCGCGTGCCCGCGCGGCTCGTACATGAGCAGCGTGCGCAGGTCGTCACGCTCGGCGATCACGTGCTGCCGGCGCGCCTCCATCGTGTCGCCCGGCAGCTGCCCGACCCCACCGACGACCACGCGGGTGGGCATGCCCTCGGTGTGCGACTCCACGCAGTGGATGACCCGCGACGACCTCATCCGACCCTCCTGCAGCCCGATCCCGGCATCACCATCGCACCTTCAGCCACGTCGTCTTGAGCTCCCCGTACTGCTCGAGGGCGTCCAGGCCCTTGTCCCGGCCGCCGAACCCCGACTGCCGCCACCCGCCGAACGGGGTGGTCACGTCACCCTCGGAGTAGCAGTTGATCGAGACGGTGCCGGCCCGCAGCAGGCGGCTGATCCGGTGCGCGGCATCGAGGTCGTCGGTCCAGAGCGAGGCGGCCAGCCCGTAGGCGGTGTCGTTCGCCAGCGCGATCGCCTCCTCCTCGGTGTCGAAGGGGATCACCGCGACGACCGGCCCGAAGATCTCCTCGCGTGCGACGTCGGACTCGCTGGGCACGTCGTCCAGCACCGTCGGTGCGAAGAACCAGCCCCCGGTCTCCTCGAGCACCCGACCGCCGCCGTAGGCCACCCTCGCCCCGTCGGCCAGCCCCTGGGCCACATAGGCGGCGCTGCGCTCGCAGGCCGCAGCGTCGATGAGCGGGCCCACCTCGGTGCGGGGGTCGCTCGGGTCGCCGACCCGCAGGTCCGCTGTGGCGTGCACGAGCCGCTCGACGAACGCCGCGTGGATCGAGCGCTCGACGAGGATCCGCGAGCCCGACGAGCAGTTCTCGCCCATGTTCCAGAACGCCGCACGGACCGCCTCGCGCGCCGCCTCGTCCAGGTCACGGGCAGAGGCCAGCACGATCTGGGGGCTCTTGCCCCCACACTCCAGGGTGACCCGCTTGAGGTTGGAGTCCGCCGCGTAGCGCAGGAAGTGGCGGCCCACCTCGGTCGATCCCGTGAAGGTCACCATGTCGACGTCAGGATGGCGGCCCAGCGCGGCCCCGGCCTGCTCCCCCAGGCCCGGCACCACGTTGAGCACCCCCTTGGGCAGCCCCGCATCCCGGCCGAGGGCGGCCAGCAGCAGCGCGGACAGGCTGCTCTGCTCGGCGGGCTTCACCACCACCGAGTTGCCCATCGCCAGGGCGGGGGCCACCTTCCACGCGAACATCAGGGCCGGGAAGTTCCACGGGATGACCGCGCCCACGACGCCGACGGGCTCCCGGGTGATCCGGGCCACCACGTCCACACCCGTCGGCGCGACCCGGTCGTAGACCTTGTCGATCGCCTCGGCGAACCAGCGGAACGTCTCGGCAGCCTCGGGCACGTCGCCGTCGCGGCAGTCGGTGATCGGCTTGCCGGCTTCGAGGGAGTCCAACCGCGCGAGGTCCTCGCGGTGCCGCTCGATGAGCTTGGCGAGGCGCACGAGCACGCGCCGGCGCTCAGCCGGATGCGCCCGGGACCAGTCACCGCGCTCGAACACGTCACGGGCCGCGGCGACCGCCGCGTCCACGTCGCGCTGCCCGCAGGCGGCCACCTCGGTGATCACCGCACCCGTCGCTGGGTTGCGCACCGGCATCGTGGCGCCGCTCGTCGCGGGCGCGAAGGCGCCGTCGATGTAGGCCCCCGTGTGGATCGGGAGCGGGCCGAGGTCGTCGGGCAGCGGCCCGTGGGTCCGGGCTGCGGGCTGCGTCGGTTCCCCGAGCGCGATCGCGAGGCGCGTGGCCACCTCGTGGGCCTCGGACTCCCCCACGGCCACCAGCGGTGGGCGCGGCGGGCCCACGGGCACGGCCCGGAGCGCCAGCGCGTGACGCACCTTCGGGATGTAGTGGACCCGTTCGCAGGAGCGCACCATCGGCAGCAACCGCTTCTGCAACGCCCACGCCTCGTCGGTGCGATCCGCGAGGGCCGCCTCGAGCAGGGCGACGTGCTCGGCGGGCAGCGCGTTGGCTACGCCGGCGATCCAGCTGTCCACGCCCTTCTCGAAGTACCGCATCGCCAGGGTGTCCGACCCACACACGATGGGCAGCGCGTCGCCGTAGCGGCGGCGCAGGCGGCCGACCCGGGTGAGGTCCCCCGACGCCTCCTTGATACCAACCACCCGCGGATCCGCAGCGAGCAGGTCCAATGCCCGTTCCGTGAACGGCACGCCCGTCCGGTCCGGGTAGTCGTACAGCACGGCGGGCAGGTCGGCGGCCTCGAGCACTGCGCGTACGTGCTCGCCGAGCTCCTCGGGGGTCGGCAGCACGTACGCCGGGGCCGCGACCATGAGGCCGTCCGCGCCGGCCTCCGCGGCGAGGCGAGCCTGGGCCAGCGCCTCACGCGTTGCGGTGCCCCCCACCCCCACCAGGATGGGCACCCGACCGGCCACCGCCGCCTGCACTGCCTCGAGCACGGCCCGCCGCTCGGCGAGGTCCAGCGCGTACCCCTCCCCCGTGGTGCCGGCGACGACCAGGCCCCGCACGCCGCCGGCGAGGACGAACTCGACGAGCGGTGCCACCGTGTCGAGGTCCAGCGCGCCATCGGGGTGGAACGGCGTGACCAGCGGGACGACCACTCCGGGGAACGTCATGGGTGCGCACGCTACCGAAGCACGGCGCGGCAGCGGGGTGCGAGAGCGCCGGGGTGGGTGCTTCTGAATCGCCCGGCCGGCGGACCGGCCACGGTGCACCGAGCCCGCGTGGAAGGACGGCCCTGTCTCGGCGCGCCTCCCGCCGCCGGCGTGGTGGGCAGGTCACCATCGGACTGCAACCGAAGGCACGGGAGGTCGACATGGGGCGCACCGTGGATCGCAGCGAGGACTACGTCATCGACATGGTCGTCGAGGTCGAGTCGAGGGGTGTCGACGTCGATGCGGTCGCCCGCGGGCTCGAGCTGCCCGGCGTGGAGGTCCTGCGGACCACCGGCCGGGGCATGATCTGGCTCACCGCGCTGGTGACTGCCCAGGGCGAATCCGAGGCGATCCGGGAGGTCCAGGACAGCGTCCTGGCACAGCTCGGAGCGCAGTCGCGGGTGGTCGTCGCGGCTGTGGTCACGAGTGCGCCCCTGGGCGACCTGTACGGACGGTTGGACTCCGTCGCCGATCACGAGCTCGACCGCATGGACCTCATCGACCTGGTCGAGGCGACCATGTGGGCCACCGAGGGGGACGCGCGGCGAGTGCGGCGGCGCGACACGGCCTGACTGACCGGCGTCCTCCCTCGCTGGGGTGCGCGGTGAGGCTGCGTGCCCGCTCGCCGTTGGCGACGCGTCAGGAGCGGCCATCGCTCGCCGCCCGAGGGCGGCGCAAGAACTGCGCACTCACCAGTAGCACCCAGACCGGGAAGACGAGCTGCACCCAGCCGGTCAGCGGGGGTGACGCCAGCAGCAGCACCGCTGCGACCAGTCCGACCACGACGAGCCAGCGAGGCAGCAGCCCCGTGCGCAGCCCCACCGAGGTCACGGACAGGGTGAACACCGCGGCCATGCGCGCGCCGAAGGCACCCATGAGCTCCCGGGTGAGCACCTGCAGGGCGGCGATCGTCTCGGCCTCGACCGGGACCCCCCGTGAGAACAGCACGAGGATGGTGCCGAGGAACGACGACGTGACGAACAGCATCGCGACGAAGAGCAGTCCCGAGCCGAGGAAGACCGTGGCGAACAGCTTGTCCTCGCGCGCCCCCAGCCGGTCGCGGACCACCCCGATGAACCACAGGAAGGAGATGCCCGCGAACGGGATGAGCGTGACCGCGACCTGGACGGAACGCCGCCGACCTGAGTCCGTGAGCCACGCCGCCGCCCCAGAGCCTGCCGGCACCGAGGCGTGCATGAGCACGAGCACGGTGAGCAGGATCACCGAGAACACGATGCCGGCGACTGCTGCCGCTGCCGGCGTCCGCAGTTCCTGACGGAACGACTCCTCCGGCGGGGTACTGCCCGGCTGGACCACGACACCTCCCATGCATGCCGAAGCGGCGCATATAGGCCCAATGGACGAATTTCCGGACAGAACGCCGTCTCCGGGTGGGGTCGGCGTGTTCCAGGTGCCAGACTCCGCCTCGTGGGCATGGTAGCGACCCTGACGCGAATTGCCGGGTATCTCTGCGCGTGTGTCGTCGGCGTGTCGTCCCTGGCCATGCCAGCCACGGCTGACACGGTCGATCCGGCGAGCACGACACCCACCACGACGACCACCACCGCCACGTCGACCACCACCACGACCCTCGTGCCAGCGACCGACCCCTCAGCGGCGGTGCCGCCCCCCACGGACCTCGCCGAGGCCACCGTGGTGTCACGCGTGGCCACCGGCAGCCGCCTGGCCGTGGGCGACTCCATCCTCGTCGGCGCCACCCCGCTCATGCGCCGGCACGGGTTCGCGATCCACGCCAAGGTCGGGCGGCAGTTCAGCACCGCCCCGGGCATCGTGCGCGCCTTCGGCGGCGCGCTGCCGCGCAACGTCGTGATCGAGCTCGGCACGAACGGCACGGTCTCGCTGGCCACCTGCCGCGCCGTGGTGCGCGCGGCTGGGCCGCACCGGCGGGTCTTCCTCGTCACGAACCGCGTCCCCCGCTCGTGGGAGGACTCGAACAACGCCACCCTGCGGGCCTGCGACGCCAGCTTCCGCGCCTCGCGGGTGCGCCTCGTCGACTGGCACGCGGCCAGCGCCGGGCGCGCGGACTGGTTCGCCGCCGACGGCATCCACCCTTCAGCGGCCGGACGAGCCGCGTTCACCCGACTCGTCGACCGGGCCGTCGACCGGTACGGCCTGTAGCCCCTGCCACCCGCAGAACGCCGCTCCCCGGCTCGTCGACCGGGCCCTCCACCGGTCCTGGCCTGGAGCCCCGGCCACCAGCAGGGCGAGCCGCGTTCAACCACTTGTCGACCGGGCCGTCGACCGGTGTGGCCTGGAGCCAGCGCGGCCCGTGTGGACAGAGCCCCCGCTGAACCGTGGGGGCGCGGGCGGTCCGGGGCGGGCGGCGACCCCTCGTCAGCGCCCAGCCGCCGCCTACTCGCCGCCGATGTCGCGGCTGTAGGCGTCGAGCAGGACGTCGCCGGAGCGCTGCTGGAACCTGCGGATGCGCTGCAGCAGGTCGCGGATGGCGCCGCTCACCGTCGAGACCGCTCCCGGATCCCCCGCGCTGTCCCCGGCCAGGCGGCGGACCCGGGTGACCTCCTCGTAGAGCCCGTCGCGCTCGGCCGCGATGCGCTGCCAGCGCCCCAGGAGGTGGGGTGCGTCAGCACGCAGCTGCTCGCTGAGGCCCAGGACGTCGAGATCGACCGCACTGCCCTGGACCGACTCGGCGAGGTCGTCCAGCTGGCGGGTCACCTCCACCCACCAGCCGGCCCGGCCACGGCCGTCGCGGAGCAGCTCGGTGAGCCGCCGCTGCACCCGGCTGGCGCTGGTGCTGCGCAGCATGGGGCCGCTGAACGCCTCAGTGGTGATCGCCGTCATGGTGCCTCCTCGGATCCGATGCCCAAGGGTGGGGTCGCCGAGCGCGGACAGTCCATGGCAGCCGGTTCGCACTTGCGTCGCAGTTCTGTCGCGGCGTGCTGAGCCCTGCCCCGGGGCCCGAGGCGAACCCGAGCTCAGCGCGCTGCGACCGCCTGCGCGGTCTGCCGGGCGATCTCCAGCTCCTCGTTCGTGGGCACGACCAGCACCCGGATCGGCGCACCCCGGAACGACAGGTCCACGGGCTTCGACGGCCCGCGGGTCGCGGCGTTGCGCTCCGAGTCGATGGCAACGCCGATGAGCTCCAGGCCGGCGATCACGCGCCGGCGGATCTCCGGGTCGTTCTCCCCCACCCCAGCCGTGAACACGATGGCATCGGCGTGGCCGAGCACGGCCAGGTAGGCGCCGAGGTACTTGCGGATGCGGTGCACGTACACCTGCAGGGCCAGCTCGGCATCCGGGTCGCCCTCGGCGGCCAGCCGGTGCACCTCGCGCAGGTCGTTCTGCCCGCACAGGCCGAGCATCCCGCTGCGCTTGTTGAGCATCGTGTCGACCTCCGCGGCGGTCATGCCCGCGGTGGTGATGAGGTGGAAGACGATCGCTGGGTCGAGGTCCCCGGCACGGGTGCCCATGACCAGGCCCTCGAGGGGCGTGAGGCCCATCGAGGTCTCGACGCTGCGCCCGCCTCGGACCGCGCACGCCGAGGCGCCGTTGCCCAGGTGCAGGGTCACCAGGTCGACACGGTCCACCGGCTTGCCGAGCACCTCGGCGGCCTTGGCCGTCACGTACTTGTGCGAGGTGCCGTGGAAGCCGTAGCGGCGGATGCGGTGCTCGCGGGCGACCGTGCGGTCGATCGCGTAGGTCGACGCCGCCGCCGGCATGGTCGCGTGGAAGGCGGTGTCGAAGACCGCCACATGCGGCACGTCGGGGTGCGCCGCCATCGCCGATTCCAGGCCCGCGACACAGGCGGGGTTGTGCAGCGGAGCCAGCGGGTTCAGCGAGCGCACCACCTTGATCACCTGCGGGGTCACGACCGTCGGCTCCACGAACTGGTCGCCGCCCTGCACCACCCGGTGGCCCACCCCGACGAGCTCGCCGACCTCGGCCACCTCGCCGGTCTCGGCGAACAGCGCGTCGACGGCACGGAAGGCCTGGCCGTGGTCGCTGACGACGGCGGTGCGCTCGGTGCTCTCGAACGGCGCGGCGGCGCCGGCCCGGATCCGGGTGCGATGGGTCAGCGTCGACTCCGCCTCGCCGATCCGCTCGACGAGGCCGGTGGCCCAGACCACCTCGGACTCGGTGTCGAGCACCTGGTACTTCAGCGAGGACGACCCAGCGTTGACGACCATGACCAGCATCGGTCAGGCACCTTCCTGCCCGGCGGCGGCGACCTGCTGCGCCTGGACCGCGGTGATGACGACCGTGTTGATGATGTCCTCCACGAGCGCGCCCCGGGACAGGTCGTTCACCGGCAGCCGCAGGCCCTGGAGCACCGGTCCGATGGCCACGGCGTTGGCCGAGCGCTGCACCGCCTTGTAGGTGTTGTTGCCGGTGTTGAGGTCGGGGAACACGAACACCGTGGCCCGGCCCGCGACGTCGGAGCCGGGCAGCTTCGACCTCGCGACGGAGGCGTCCACGGCTGCGTCGTATTGGATCGGGCCCTCGATGGCCAGGTCCGGCCGCCGCTCGCGGGCCAGCTCGGTCGCACGACGCACCTTCTCGACCTCCTCGCCGGCCCCGGACGTGCCGGTCGAGTAGCTGAGCATCGCCACCCGGGGCTCGACGCCGAAGGCGGCCGCGGTGGTGGCCGAGCTGATCGCGATGTCGGCCAGCTCCTCGGCGTTCGGGTCCGGGTTCACCGCGCAGTCGCCGTACACCAGCACGCGGTCCTCGAGCGCCATGAAGAACACGCTGGAGACGATGGACACCCCGGGCGAGGTCTTGATGATCTGCAGCGCAGGCCGGATGGTGTGGGCGGTGGTGTGGGCGGCGCCCGAGACCATGCCGTCGGCCAGGCCCTTCCACACCATCATCGTCCCGAAGTACGAGACGTCGGCCACCATGTCCAGCGCCGCGTCGCGCGCCAGGTTCTTGGCGCGGCGCAGCTCGACGAGGTCGTCGGCGAACTGCTCGCGCAGCGGGTCCGCCACCGGGTCGATCACCCGGGCGCCGGTCAGGTCCAGGCCCATCGTCCGTGCCCGTTCGGCGATGTCGTCGGGCCGGCCGAGGATCGTGAGGTCCACCACCGAGCGGCGCAGCAGCCGGTCGGCGGCCACCAGGATCCGGTCATCCTCGCCCTCGGGCAGCACGATGTGCTTGCGCTGCGAGCGCGCCCGCTCCACGAGCTGGTGCTCGAACATCATCGGGGTGAGCGTCGTGGAGCGCGTCACCTCGACCCGCTGCTCGAGCACCGCCTCGTCCACGTGCTCCTCGAACAGGCTCAGCGCGTCGGTCACCTTGCGCTCGTCCTCCGGGCCGATCTCTGCATGCAGGGTGGCCACGGAGGCCGCGGTGTCGAACGTGTCGAGCTCGGTCAGCAGCACCGGCATCGACGCCCCCGCCGTGACGCCCTCGGCGAAGCGCATGACGCTCGGGTCGGGCCGCAGGCCGCCGGTGAGCACGACGCCGGACACCGCCGGGATCGCGTCGGACTGCCGGGAGGAGTAGGCGGCCATGAGCACGTCGGAGCGGTCCCCCGGGGTGATGAGCAGGGTGCCCTCCGAGAGGTGGTCGAGCAGTCGGGGCACGCTCATCGCCGCGACCTTGATGTCGGCCACGGTGCGCGCGAGGTCCTCCGGCGGGCCGAGCAGCAGCTGCGCGCCGGCGGCGTCGGCGATCTCACGGATGGTCGGCTGGGCCAGCGACGGTCGCTCGGGCAGCAGCCACACCGGCACCGGCGCGTCCGCCACGGCGGCTCGCAGCGTGTCCACCTGGTCTGGGGTGACCCGGTTCAGGAAGGCGGCGATCGTCGGCACGCCACGCTCCCCCAGGCCGTCGATCGCCGCGCGCAGCGCGCCGCGCACCTGCTCGGGAGTGTGCTCCACGGCGGTGAGCGCCAACAGCGCGCTGGCCCCGAGGTTGGAGGCGATCTCGGCGTTGAGCGCGAACTCGAAGGCCTTGGACGCGCCGGTGTAGTCGGTGCCCTCGACGACGACGTAGTCGCAGCGCGCGGCGAGGCGCTGGAAGCGCTCGATGACCCGGCTGACCAGCGCCGGGTCCACGTGGTTGCCGCCGTAGTCGCGGGTCTCGGCCGTCGTCGCGCCGTAGGACTCGTCGTAGGACTGGTTGAGCCGGTAGCGCGTGCGCATGAGCTCGACGCGCACGTCGCGGGCCTCACCGGCCCGGATCACGGGCCGGAAGTACCCGACGCGGCGCACGGCCCTGGTCAGGGTCTCCATGAGGCCCAGGGCGATCACGGACTTGCCGCTGGCAGCTTCCACAGAGGTCAGGTACAGGGCGCGCACCGGGCCATCCTGACAGCCCGTCCGGCCCGATGCTGGCCGTCGCCGGCAGGGCCGCCCGCGACGCTTCGCCCCATGGCTCGGCGCGCTTCGCCCCATGGCTCGGCGCTGTGAGCGGTGCCCGCGCCGGCTACCCGACGCCGTTGAGCTCGTCGACCACCCGGAACAGGTCACCCTTGTCGTACCAGTTCACGGCGATCATGCTGGGCTTGCGGCCACGCTCCTGGAGGCACTCGTCGACCCGCGCCCTGAGCACCGGGTAGGCGTTGACCTCCTCCGCGTTCGAGACCAGCCGCTGGAAGCTCGCGAGCCAGTGGTTGATCGACAGCAGCGGGCTGTCGGGCTTGCCGCGCTTGAGGGTGCACGTGAAGTCCGCGGCGGAGTCGAAGGTGTACTCGGTGTCCTGCACGAGGTCGAAGCCCTGGTGCAGGTACGGGTACTGCGAGCCGCCGCCCTCGTTCTCCATGAGCACCACGAGCCGCTTGTTGCTGTCCACCATCTGGCGCAGCGTCGGCCAGTCGGCCCCGGCCGGGTGCACGTACGCCTTGTCGACGAGCCCGGCCTGCTGCAGCACCGCCGCGGTGTCCGCGGGGCTCACGGTGTCCTGGATGAACAGCACCACCACGTCGCGCGGGTGGTTGTCCATCCAGGTGTTCAGGCGCTGCATGGTCGGCGCCATCGGCGTGGCCCCCAGCTCGCAGACGGTGTGGCAGAAGAAGGGCTGCTCGTCGCCGATCACCTTCGCGCGGCGCACCCGGTCGATCGTGCGCTGCACCGAGTCCGCCACCGACTGCCCGTACGTCTCGACCAGCTCCCGCTCGGCGGCGGCCAGCGACGTCGGCCCGGTGATGGCCCGGCCGTCGTCGGTGGCCTGGCCGTACCAGGTGTCGACGAGCAGGCCGCGGATGCCGTCGTCGAGGGACTCCACCATGTCCTTGGGCTGCTCGGCGAGGAACCAGGTGCCGTCGGCGATCGACATCGAATTGTGCGACGCGGGGATGACGACCTGGTCGAAGGGAACGTCGCAGAGCTCGACATGGCCGTTGCACGCGTCGGCATTCACCGACACGGTCTGGTAGCCCTCGTCCTGCGGCAGGTGGTCGGGGAGGATGAGCATGGCCATGACGGCCACGCCGACCACGGCAGCCCCGACTGGGATCAACCACCTCCCCCGCGACCGCCGCAGCTCCTCCGGCTGGGCGCCGGGCAGCTCGGCCAACGCCCGCTGCGCTGCCTCCGCCTCGTCGGCCGCCCGGGTCCGCTCGGCCACCATGTCGAGCTCGGTGACCCCGATGAAGAGCACCGCCAACCCGGCGGCGATGGCGACCAGCTGCGTGCTGGCCGTCGGGAACAGCACGATGAGGACGCCGGCGGCGATGATGCCCAGCGATCGGGCGACCGCCAGGCCGGGACTTGTCGGTCGGCGCGTGAGCCAGCCCGTGGCGGTGCGCAGGTGCCCCGTGAGGTCCACCTGGGGCAGCAGCGCGCCGGCGGCGGCGACCATGAGCCCGCCGATGACGACGGTGGCGATGAAGCGCACTCCCAACGGTTGGGCGAATTGCGCCATCGCCGCAGCGGCCACGGCGCCGGTGAGGGTGGAGGCGTCGGTGAACGCCGACATGAGGCCGAGGGCGAGGGTGAGCAGGCCGAGGAAGCCACCGGCGACGAGCACCATCCACCCCAACCGCACCAGGGCGATGCGCCGCCGGGGCGCCAGCAGCACCCCTAGGGCGAACAGCCCGATGGACACCAGCGGCAGGACCCAGGCCAGGGTCGAGATCACCGAGATGAGCGGGATGATCTGGGCCGCGATCCCCTCCTGCCCGCCGATCCGGGCCAGGGTCAGGTTGAGGTTCTCCGGGATGAGGTCGGCCGCGCCGGGCACGAAGGTCTGGAGCGCCGTGGTGGCCGTCGCCCCGAGGTCTGCCACGGCGAGGACCGCCTGGCCGCCGCCCTCCTGCGTCAGGGCGCCGTGGAACTGCCGGATCGCCGGGGTGAAGACCGGGTCGAGCAGGGGGCTGCCGATGATCGCAGCCGCCCCGGCGTCGATGGCCGGCTGGATGGCGACGAGGTCCGGGTCGGCGTCGACGGCTGCCGCACCGATGGCCCGGCCGATCTGGGTCTTGACCGCGTCGTCGCCGCGCACGTCGTTGACGATCCCCGCGAAG
Organism: Candidatus Nanopelagicales bacterium; assembly: GCA_036375875.1. Classification (GTDB taxonomy): domain Bacteria; phylum Actinomycetota; class Actinomycetes; order S36-B12; family CAIYMF01; genus Prado023. The sequence goes on along the minus strand of DASVBK010000172.1, from coordinate 25,237 downwards.
TTGCTGCCGTTGACCACCGTGCTGTTCACGAACCCCACGACGCCGGTGAGGAACGTGGCGATCGCGCCGAGCACCAGCACCACGGTTGAGATGCGCGCACTGCGCCTGATCTTCATGCCCCTCCTCGGACCCCAGGAATGCCGGCCATTATGCGGGCAACCTAGGCGGCGCCACCGCGTCGGCTGATGCGGGTGACGTCCGGGTGACAGCGGATGCAGGCCGGGGCTCAGGGCGCGGCCCGTGCGCGCGCCTCAGCGCAGCGCGTGCAGGGCGATGGCGCTGGCAGCGGCGACGTTGAGCGAGTCCACCCCCTCGGCCATGGGGATGCGCACTCGCAGGTCGCACCGTTGCTGCAGGGAACGCGGGAGGCCGTCGCCCTCGGTACCCAGCAGCAGCGCGCGCGGGCCGGTGAGGTCGGCCTCGCCGATCGGCGTGGCGTCAGGGGCGAGGGTCAGCGCGACCGTGGTGAAGCCCGCCCCTGGTGGCGCCGCGCCACCGAGGTCCGCCAGGGGATCTGGGCCGGTGCGCGTCCAGGGCAGCGCGAGCACCGCACCCATCGAGACCTTCACGGCGCGCCGGTACAGCGGGTCCGCACACGCGGGCGTGACCAGCACGGCGTCAGCGCCCAGCGCCGCCGCGTTGCGGAAGATGGCGCCCACGTTCGTGTGGTCCACGAGGTCCACGAGCACGACCACGAGGTGCGCCCCCGCGAGCACGCTGGCCACGGTGCGCAGCGGCACGCGCCGCATGGAGGCCAGGGCGCCCCGGTGCACCCGGTACCCGGTCACGGAGCGCAGCAGCTCGGCGGGGGCCAGCAGCACCTCGACGTCGGCGTCGGCGAGCAGGGGTGCCAGGCCCGCCAGCCACTTCGGCTCGGTGAGCACCCGGCGGGGCTGGTAGCCCGCCGCCAGTGCCCGCGCGATCACCTTGGCGCCCTCGGCGATGAACAGGCCCTCCGCGGGCTCGCGACGGCTGCGGGCTGCCACGTCGGTGAGCCCGGTGAAGTCGGCCAGGCGGGGGTCGTCGGGACCCGACAGCTCGATGACCTGCACGCCGGCGCCGCGGCTGCTCAGCCCTGTGCGGTCCCGGTCGTCGCGCCGGTCCCGGCCGCCGGGGCGCCGCCGGCCTCATGGCCCGGGGGCGCGTGGCCGTACGCGGCACGCTCGGCAGCGGCCTGGGCCTCGGCGGCCTCAGCCTCCGCCTCCGCGACGGCCTGCTCGGCCAGGCTCGGCCCGGGGGCCTCGGCCGGGTCGGTCGGCTCGACGACCTCGGCATCGACGATGTCCGCGTCGGCTGCCGAGGTCGCCCACGCCGCCCCCGGGCTCCCCGGACCGCCGGACCCGGCCCCCGGCTGGAACGCGCGCGTCACCGCGCCGAGCGCCCCCGAGAGCTCGGCGGGGATCACGAACACCTTGTTCGCGGTGCCCTGTGCGAGCAGCGGCAGCGACTGCAGGTACTGGTAGGCCATGACCTGATCGGTGGCGTGCCCGCTGTTGATCGCGTTGAACACCTTGGCGATCGCTTCGGCCTCGCCCTCGGCGCGCAGCACCTGGGCACGCGCCTGGCCCTCGGCCTTGAGCACGGCGGCCGTCTTGGAGCCCTCGGCCTCGAGGATCGCCGCCTGCTTGCTGCCCTCCGCCGAGAGGATGGCCGCGCGCTTGTCGCGGTCGGCGCGCATCTGCTTCTCCATCGACTGCTGCACGCTGGCCGGGGGGTCGATCGCCTTGAGCTCCACGCGGTTCACGCGGATGCCCCACTTGCCGGTCGCCTCGTCGAGCACGCCGCGCAGCTGGCCGTTGATGGAGTCGCGGCTGGTCAGCGTCTCCTCGAGGTCCATGGAGCCGATCACGTTGCGCAGCGTGGTGACGGTGAGCTGCTCGATGCCCTGCAGGTAGCTCTGGATCTCGTAGGTCGCGGCCTTCGGATCGGTGACCTGGAAGTAGATGACCGAGTCGATGTTCACCACCAGGTTGTCCGAGGTGATCACCGGCTGGGGCGGGAAGGACACCACCTGCTCGCGCAGGTCGATCAGCGGTCGCAGGCGGTCCACGAACGGGATGATGATCGCCAGCCCGGCGTCCAGGGTCCGGTTGAAGCGCCCGAGCCGCTCCACGATGCCGGCCTGCGCCTGCGGCACGATCTTGATGGTGCTGAAGACGATCAGGATGCCGATGAGCACCAGCACCCCGGCGATGACCAGGCTCTGCCAGGTCTCCACGGTTCCTCCTCTGCCGGCTCCGACCGGCTATCCGACGACGGCGGTCGCGCCGTCGATCTCGAACACGGCCACCTTGGCACCGGGCTCGAAGCGGGCTTCCTCGTCGAGTGTTCGGGCGCTCCAGATCTCGCCCGCGAGCTTGATGCGACCCCCGCTGCCGTCGACCGCCTCCACCACCACGGCCTGGGTCCCGATGAGTGCCGCGGTCCCTGAGCGCACCTGCGGCGGCGTGTAGAGGTGCCGCTTGGCGATGGGGCGTGCGAAGGCGATGAGCGCGATGCTCACGATGGCGAAGACCGCGGCCGACCCGACCGTCCCAGCGCCCGCGGCCGAGGCGATCGATGCGGCCAGTGCCCCCCCGGAGAACATGATGAGCAGCAGCCCGGCGGAGGCCGCCTCCGCGCCCGCGAGCACGACGGCGATGATGAGCCAGACGACCCATGCGTCCACATCGGCACTGTAGTCCGCGTTGCGGTCCTGTGCCCGATTGGTGCCCGAATGTCCCCGCCCTGGGCGAGGGCGCGGCCGACGGGGGTGCTACCCCGCCCACCCGGTGGCCGGCCCGAGCGGGTCCGCGCGATCGAGCAAGGACGGGCCGGCGCCCAGGGCACGGGGGTCCGCGTCTCCTGGCTCCTCCCCGGCCTCGGGTTCCTGCGGCAGCGGGACCTCGACGGTCCTGCCCCGTCGTCCGCGCACCTCGGCGCTCGGCGGAACCGCGCGCGCCCAGTAGCGGCCCCGGATGTGCCCGGCGCGCAGCTTCGTCCCGAAGGCCTCGCTCAGCGCCCGGCCGGTGAGCACGAGCTCGATGGGGCCCGCGGCCACCACGCGTCCCTCGCGCAGCAGCAGCACGTGGGTGAACCCGCTGGGGATCTCCTCGACGTGGTGGGTCACCAGCACCTGGGCCGGCGCCCAGCGGTCGGTGGCGATCGCCGCCAGCCGGGTCACGAGGTCCTCGCGCGCCCCGAGGTCCAGCCCGGCCGCGGGCTCGTCGAGCAGCAGCAGCTCCGGATCCGTCATGAGCGCGCGAGCGATCTGCACGCGCTTGCGCTCCCCCTCGCTCAAGGTGCCGAACCGCCGCTCGGCCAGCCCCTGCGCACCGGCCATCGCCAGCACCGTGGCAGCCCGCGCCGCGTCGGAGGCCTCGTACTGCTCGCGCCAGCGCCCGGTGACCGCCCACGCCGCGGTGAGCACCACGTCCCCGACCCGCTCCTCGGCAGGGATGCGCTCGGCGAGCGCCGCGCTGGCCAGGCCGATCCGCGGCCGCAGGTCGAACACGTCCACGGCCCCGAGTCGCGCACCGAGGACCTCGACGACCCCACTGGTGGGGTGCAGCAGCGCGGCGGCCAGTTGCAGCAGCGTGGTCTTGCCCGCGCCGTTGGGCCCCAGGATCACCCAACGCTCGTGGTCGGCCACCACCCAGTCGACCCGGTCGACGATCGGCCGGCCGCCGCGGACGACGGTGGCAGCCTCGAACCGGAGCACCTCGACCACGACTCGGAACCCTAGTTGCTCGCGTGCGGCACGCGGCTCGGCGCCGCGCGGCCTACCCTGCTGCGATGCTGCCCTCGACCCGCACCCAGGGGCTCAGCGCCCCCGACGCGGTCGTCGTGGCGCTGTGGCTCACCGCGTGGTGCCACGGGTCCGCCGCGGCCGACGACCTGCTCGGGGTGCTCGGGCACGTGGCGCCGGACAGCCCGCTGCTGGTGCTGGACGGCACCTCGGTGGACACCGCGGACGCGCTGCTGCGCCGCGGGCGGGCTGCCGGCGTCGTGGCCGCCTGGCCGGTGCTCCCGCGACCCGGGCGGACCCTCGGGTGGCCGACGGATGTGGCAGGCGTCCCCGAGCCCGGCGTCCTGCTGGTGGACGACGGGGGCGTGGCCCGGCTGCTGCTGCGGGCGGGCTCCTCGGGATGGGGCCTGGTGCCGACGACGAGCCCCGCAGCGGCCCCGCTGCTGGCCGAGTCCGTCCCGCCCCGGGCCGGCGCGCGCCGGTTCGCCGCCCTGCTCGAGGAGGCGACGGCCGACCTCGCGCGCCTCGGCCTGGACAGGGCCCCGACCGGCGCAGCGCCGGCCCGCTGGGGCCGGGCCCTGCGAGCGCTGCCGCACAGCCTGGACCCCGGCCTGGTCGCCCTGCTGCACCGGGTCGCGCTCGTGCTCGACGCCCTGGAGCTGGCCCTGGCCGACGAGGGTGCCGCCGTCACCGCTGGCGAGGTGCGCGCGCGTGCCGCTCGCCTGCTCGCCCTGCACGGCCAGCTGGAGGACCTGGTGACCGCCGCCTGCGTGGGCACGGCGACGGTCCAGACGGCGGGCCACACTGACGTCATATCGGCCCGGGCAGCCGGCCCGGGCGGAGGCGCCTGACACCTGCCGGGGCTGGTCTGCCGATCCCCTACCCTGCCCGGGTGACGTCTGGCGAGCGGATCCCGGTGCCCGTGCCCGCTGGCGCCGGCGACCCGGCGCTGGCGACCACCTTCCACGCCACCGTGGTCGGCGTCGACCGGCCAGGCATCACTGCCCGGCTCTTCGGCGCGCTCGCGCAGACGCAGGTGGTGGATGTCGAGCAGGTCGTCGTGGCCGGGCAGCTCGTGCTGGGCGCGGTGGTCCTCGCAGCGCCCGGAGCTGGCCCCGCGCTGCTCGCAGGGATCCGGGCCGCCGTGCCCGACGTCGACGTCGCCGTCCGCCACGTGCACGCCACCGACGTCGCCGGGGCGCCGGTCACCTGCACCGTCACGATCGTCGGCCGGGCGATCACCGGCCAGGATGTCGCCGCGCTGGCCGGCGTCATCGCCGCCGATGGCAGCAACATCACGCGCATCGACCGCGTTGCGGACTACCCGGTCACGGCGTTGGCCCTCGAGGTGGCCGCCGCCGAGCCGGATCGGCTGCGCCGCGACCTGGCCGCACGGCGCGCCCTGCTGGGCGTCGACGTGGCGGTGCGCCCGCACGGCCTGTCGCGTCGCGGCACCCACCTCGTGGTGATGGACGTGGACTCCACGCTCATCCAGGACGAGGTCATCGAGCTGCTCGCCCGCTTCGCCGGGAGGGAGGCACAGGTGCGCGCGGTGACCGAGGCGGCGATGCGCGGCGAGCTCGACTTCGCCGCCTCGCTGCACGCCCGGGTCGCGGAGCTGGCGGGGCTGCCGGCGACGGTCATCGACGAGGCGCGGGCCCAGGTCCGGCTCACCCCGGGGGCCCGCACGCTCTGCCGCACCCTCAAGCGCCTGGGCTACCGGATCGCCCTCGTGAGCGGCGGCTTCACCGAGGTGATCGCCCCGATCGCCGAGCAGCTGGGCGTCGATGCCGTTCGGGCCAACGGCCTCGAGGTCGTCGACGGGCACCTCACGGGCCGGGTGCGGGGCCCGGTGATCGACCGGGCGGCGAAGGCCGCAGCCCTGCGGGAGTTCGCCGCCGAGTTCGGGATCCCGGCCGCACGCACGGTGGCGATCGGCGATGGGGCCAACGACCTCGACATGCTCGCTGCGGCCGACCACGGGATCGCCTTCAACGCCAAGCCCGTCGTGCAGGCCGCCGCCGACACCGCGCTCAACGTGCCCTACCTCGACACGGTGCTGTACCTGCTGGGCATCAGCCGCGAGGAGGTCGAGCAGGCCGACGCGCTCGCGGATGCCGAGGCCCTCAGTCCTTGGGCGTGAGGAACGCCTCGAGCGCGGCCGAGCCGTGGCCCGCCTCGGCCCACGGCCCGGAGAGCTCCAGCACGGCGGCCGCGCACGTGGGGAACTTCAGGTCGATGCGCTCGCGCAGGTCGCGCGCGGCGTGGTCGGCCAGCCGCAGCACCAACTCGGAGACCCCCGGCTCGTGGCCCAGCACCAGCGCGGTGGACGCCTCGTCGGGCAGCCCCCGCACGACCTCGAGCAGGCCGGCGCCCCAGTCGCGGTAGATGCGCTCGTCGACGCGTACCGCCGGCTCGTCGGGCCACGCCAGAGCGAGCAACGACCACGTCTCCTGCGTGCGCCGTGCCGGGCTGACCACGGCGAGGTCCAGCGGCCCGACCAGCTCGTGGAGCCGCCGCCCCATCACCGGCGCATCGGCCTGGCCCCGCTCGCCCAGCGGCCGGCCCACGTCGGGAACCCCCGGTGGGTAGGCCGACTTGGCATGCCGGACCACGACGAGCCGCCTCCGCAGGTGCGCCATGGCCCGCTACCCTGCCACAGGTGAGCGAAGCACCCGCAGCACGCCGGCGTCTCATCGCCATCGGCGGCGCCGAGGACAAGCTGGGTGCCACCCGCATCCTGCGCCGGTTCGTCGCCGAGGCCGGGGGCCCTGATGCCCGCATCGTCGTGTGCCCCACCGCGTCAGCCCTCGGCCCGGAGATCACCGAGCTCTACGAGAACCTCTTCACCAGGCTCGGCGTGGCGCAGGTGCTGCCCGTGCGGCCCCGCGACCGGCGCGAGGCCGACAAGGTGGCGTTCGCCGAGGCGGTCGAGGACGCGACCGGCGTCTTCTTCACCGGCGGCAACCAGATGAAGCTCGCCTCGGCGATCCGGGGCACCCGGTTCGGCGACGCGGTCGTGGCCGCCTACGGCCGGGGAGCCATCGTCGGGGGAACCAGTGCCGGGGCGTCAGTGGTGAGCGAGCACATGGTCGGCTACGGCTCGCCGGGCACGACGCCGAAGTTCCGGATGGTGGGTCAGGCCCAGGGCCTGGGGCTGCTGCCCGGGGCGATCGTCGACCAGCACTTCGGCCAGCGCGACCGGTTCGGCAGGCTGCTCAACCTGGTGGCCAGCTCGCCGGACCTGCTGGGGATCGGGCTCGACGAGGACACCGCGATGGTCGTCACGGACGAGACCGAGCTCGAGGTGCTGGGCAAGGGCTCGGTCTTCCTCGTGGACATGCGAGCGGCGCTGACCGACGCCGCGGTGGCGCGCGGCACGGCACCGCTGATGATCTCCGGGGCCATGGTCCACTTCCTGCCCAGCGGCGCCCGGTTCGACCTCACCTCGCGCACGCTGGTGTCCTACCGTGACCAGAGCGCGGAGGAGCCCGCCGAGCCCGAGCCGAGCCACGACCTCGCCCGCATCTCCAGGCGGGTCGCGGCCGAGGGCGTGGACGACTCGGTGGTGGCCCGCAACGCTCGCCGGCGCCGGCGCACGAAGGAGCACAAGGAGACCCCGTGACCGACCGTCCCGTCCCCAGCGGCCCGGCCAGCCCCGACCTCGCGATTGTCGAGACCCGGGTCTACCGGGGACCGAACGTCTGGTCGTACGGGCCGGCGATCCACCTCGTGGTCGACCTCGGCTCGCTCGAGGAGTACCCGACCGACCTGCTCCCGGGCTTCACGGACACCCTGCTGGCGTGGCTGCCCGGGGTCGGTGAGCACTCGTGCTCCCGGGGGCGCCGCGGCGGGTTCGCCGAGCGGCTGCGCGAGGGCACCTGGGTGGGGCACGTGGCCGAGCACATCGCGCTGCAGCTGCAGAGCGAGGTGGGCCACGACACGCGCCGCGGCAAGACGCGCAGCACCGGCGTGCCCGGCCAGTACCACGTGGTCTTCGGCTACCAGGACGAGAAGGTGGGCCTCGCGGCCGCGCGGCTCGCGGTGCGGATGGTCAACGACCTCGTGGCGCCCGACCCCGCCTTCGACTTCGCCGCCGAGCTCGAGGAGTTCCTGCTGGCGGCGGAGCGCACGGCCTTCGGCCCCTCGACGCAGGCCCTGGTCGACGAGGCGGTCGCCCGCGACATCCCGTGGATGCGCCTGAACGACGCCTCCCTGGTGCAGCTGGGCCAGGGCTGCCACGCCAAGCGCATCCGGGCGACCATGACCTCGCAGACCTCGGCGCTGGCCACGGACATCGCCAGCGACAAGGACATGACCAACAAGCTGCTGGCCGCGGCCGGCCTGCCGGTGCCCAAGTCCGAGTCCGTGCGCACCCTGCGTGGCGCGCTGCGGGCCGCCCGCTGGATCGGCTACCCGGTCGTCATCAAGCCGCTGGACGGCAACCACGGCCGCGGCGTCGTGCTCAACATCACCGATGACGCGGGCCTCGAGGCTGGCTACGACGTGGCCAAGGCCGAGTCGCGCAGCGGCTACCTGCAGGTGGAGAGCTACATCACGGGCAACGACTACCGCTTCCTGGTGGTGGGCGGGCGGATCGCCGCGGTCGCCGAGCGGGTTCCCGCCCACGTGGTCGGCGACGGCGAGCACACCGTGGCCGAGCTCGTCGAGCGCACGAACGCCGACCCGCGCCGCGGGGTGGGCCACGAGAAGGTGCTGACCCGCATCAAGGTCGACGAGGCAGCGGTCGCACTGGTCGAGGCCCAGGGCCACGACATGGACGCCGTGCCCGAGGCCGGGGCGATGGTGAAGCTCGCGCTCACGGCGAACATGTCCACCGGCGGCATCTCGATCGACCGCACGACCGACGCCCATCCGGACAACATCGAGATCGCCGAGGAGGCCGCGCGCGTTGTCGGCCTCGACGTGGCCGGCATCGACTTCATCGCCCCCGACATCACCCAGCCGGTCCGCGAGCGCGGCGGGGCGATCTGCGAGGTCAACGCCGCCCCGGGCTTCCGGATGCACACGCATCCGACGATCGGCGAGCCGCAGTACATCGCCAAGCCGGTGATCGACCTGCTGTTCCCGCCCGGCTCCCCCAGCCGGGTGCCGATCGTCGCGGTGACCGGCACGAACGGCAAGACCACCACCTCGCGGATGATCGGCCACGTCTTCAAGGGCATGGGCCGCAAGGTCGGCATGACCTCCACCGACGGGGTGGTCATCGACGAGCGGCTGGTGATCCGCTCGGACGCCTCGGGGCCGAAGAGCGCGCGGATGGTCCTGCAGAACCCCCGCGTGGACTTCGCGGTGCTCGAGGTGGCACGCGGCGGCATCCTGCGCGAGGGCCTGGGCTATGACCGCAACGACGTGGCCGTGGTGCTCAACGTGGCCAGCGACCACCTCGGCCTCAAGGGCATCAACACCCTCGAGGACCTCGCCGACGTCAAGAGCGTCGTGGTCGAGGCGGTGCCCCGTGGCGGGTACGCCGTGCTCAATGCCGACGACCCGCACGTGGCCGGCATGGCCCGGCGCTGCCACGGCAGCATCGTCTGGTTCTCCATGGCCGAGCCGGGCTCGACGCAGCGCACCATGATCGACCGGCACTGCCGCGACGGCGGCCTGGCACTGGTGCTGGAGCGTGGCGAGCTCGGCGAGTCCATCGTGCTGCGCCAGGGCAAGCGCTCGATGCAGGTGGCGTTCACCCACCTGCTGCCGGCCACGTTCGGCGGGCGGGCCCGGTTCAACGTGGCCAACGCCATGGCTGCCGCGGGCGCCTGCTTCGCGGCGGGCGCGCACCTGCACGACATCCGGGCGGGGCTGCGCACGTTCTCCACCAGCTACCACCTCGCGCCCGGGCGGCTGAACCACATCGATGTCAAGGGCATCAACGTCTTCGTGGACTACGCACACAACCCCGCGGGGCTGGCGGCACTCGGCGAGTTCATCGCCTCCTACACCGACGGCCTCGAGGCAGCGAGCTCCGAGGTGCACAAGCGCCGCCGCATCGGCGTCGTCGGCACGGCAGGTGACCGCCGCGACGAGGACATCGTCGAGCTGGGCCGCACTGCCGCGCTGCACTTCGACCTCTGCGTGGTCAAGGAGGACGCGAAGCTGCGCGGCCGCGAACCGGGCGTGGTGGCCGAGCTCGTGGCGCAGGGCGTCCGGGAGGCGATCGCCGCCGGCGCGTCACGGGCCAAGGACCTCCGCGTGATCTGCGACGAGCTCGAGGCCGTGCGCTGGGCCGTGGGGCAGGCCCACGTCGGCGACGTGGTGGCCATCTGCGCCGACCAGACCGACGCGGTGTACGCGGAGCTGGAGAGCCTCGGCCACGCGGCGATGCACGAGTAGGGGTCCGAGCCATGGTCGACCCGCCGGAGCCGGAACGTCGCCCCGACGCGGGTGGACTCGGCGCGGATGACGACTCGGTGTGGGTGCGCAGCCTGCTCATGTCAGGTCCGGGGAAGGCCTACTGCCTGGATCCCGATCCCGCGGAGCAGGCCGCTCGCCGTGCCGCCGGTGCCGGCGCACAACCCCTCGTGGAGGCGGTCATCGCCGGGTCCGAGGTGGGCTCACAGGAGGCAGGCTCGGGCTGAGCCGCACGCCTGACCCTGCCGGCTGGGGTGCGAGCAGGGCCGCCTGCGTGCGGTTGGCACACCCGGTCTTGGCCAGGATCGCCCGCACGTGGTTGGCGGCCGTGTACTCGCTGATCCCCAGCGCCCGGGCGATCTGACGATTGGAGGCGCCCACCCGCAGCAGTGCGAGCACGTCCTGCTCGCGCGCTGTCAACCTGGGCGGGGCTCCGCGCGGGTTGCCGCTCGGCCCCGGCAGGTGATCGAGCATGCGCAGCACCCGTCGTTGCCCGATGGGCTCGGCCAGTGCCCGCGCGGCGGCAACGCATCGGGCCACTTCCGGCGCGCTCGGCGCCTCCGCGGCGGCCACGTGCTGCGCCCGTGCGGCGAGCGTGAGCGCGCGGTCCACGACGAAGCCAGCGCGCTGCGCCAGGTGCTCGGCGGCGTCGAACGATGCGATCGGATCACCCTGTCCGAGCGCCGAGTCCACCATGCCCAGGTACCGGTCCGCGGTGCCCGAGACGGCGACGAACTGCTCCGAGACCAGCACGAGCCCGGCATGCTGGGCCAGGATCGGGCGCAGTCGCTGCAGGACCACCTCGTCGTGCAGGGCCAGCGCCGCGTCGACCATGAACCCGAGGGCCGTCGCCATGTACCCGGTACGGGCATTGGCGGCAAGGACCTCCGGAGCGGCGACCCGCTCGAGGACCCGCTGGGCCGGACCCCACATGCCCAGCTCGGTGTAGAGGGCGAGCAGCCCGGGCGACCAGGTGGCGCCAGCGTCCTCATCACCCGTGACCACGGCGCTCGTGGCGCCGAGGAGGCCCATCTCGCGGCGGACGAGGAGGACCTGCAGGCCAAGGTGACCGAGCTCGTCCGGCCCGTGGTGCTCCTGCAGCCACCGGTGCAACGACCACGCGAGCGCCTCGGCGCCGACGAGGTCCCCGCGCATGAAGCGCAGGGCGAGGTCCACCGCCTGGGGCCAGTACCGGAACCACATCACGCCGCTGAGGTCCTCGGCGAGCTCGAAGTCGGCGATGCCGGCCGCCACCTCCTGCGGATCCCCGACCCTGATGCCCAGGAGGCACCGGAAGAACCCGGAGGCCCCGAGGAGGTCGCTGCGTCGGGACGGGCGCGCCAGCCCGGACAGCTCCCGGGCATCGGGGAGCAGCGCGCGGGCGCGGTCAGCCCGGCCCAGCGCCAGGGGGAGCCGGGTCTGCAGCACCCGCTCCACCACGTGGTCCGACCGCGTGCGCCGAGCATGGCCGAGGACCGCGTCGCTGAGCGCCGGGGCGGCCGGCGACCAGGCAACCTGATCCAGCGCGCGGGCGAGCCCGCCGAGCGCCACGAGACACGCGGGGTCATCGAGCGAGCACGGGGCGCTGGCCAGCGCACGGGTGAGCGTGCGCAGGGACTCGAGGTCGCCGCCGAGCAGCGTCGCCTCCTGCTCCATGAGGGTCGCGGCGGCGAGCCGGACGGCCGGATCCTGCGACTGCGCCACGATTCCGGCGGCCAGCCCCCGGGCGGCGCCGTAGTCGCCAGCGCTCTGCAGGCAGCCCGCGGCGAGCAGCTGGAGCCGATGCCGCTCGGCCGCCTCGTCCGCGAGCTCGGCGGCACGCTCGAAGTGACGGGAAGCCTCCAGATAGGCGAACGAGCGGTCCGCCAGCACGCCGCACTGCTCGAGATAGGCCTTGGCCCTGGGGGCACGGCCGGTCGCGTGCAGCGTGTGGTGGGCCAGCTCCGAGAGCTCAGGAAGGCTGCGCCCGGAGCGCAGCTCGAGCACATCGGCGACGCGACCGTGGCAGGCCGCCCGTCGCGCCCGCGGCGTCGCATCGATGACCGCCTGGCGGGCCAGGGCGTGCGGGAACCGCACGGCCGACGACCCAGGCTCCGGGACCAGCAGGCCGAGGCCGACCGCTGCCTCGACTGCCGGGGCCACGGCGGTACGGTCGGCCACGGCGTCGAGCAACGGCAGCGGGACACGACTGCCGATCACGGCTGCGAGCGCGACCACGTGCTGGAGGGCTGGGGGCAGGGTGCGCAGCCGGGCGGTGACCAGGTCACGGACCACGTCCGGGACGTGGACCTCGTCGTCCGAGGACGCCTGGTCCAGCCCCCCGGCGTGCAGGTCCCCCCCGAGGATGTCCCCGTCGAGGAGGTCCCGGCACAGCTCCTGCACCAGGAAGGGATTCCCGCCGGTCTGGGCAGCGAGTCGTGCCGCGACGCGATGGAGCGCCGCAGGTGGAAGCCCGGTCTGCGCCTGGAGGAGGAGCCCGACGTCGTCGCCTCCGAGTCCCGTCAGGGCCAGCCTGTGGACTCCCGGCTCCCTCGCAAGGCCGGCCACGGTGCTCGCCAGCACCTCGGATCGATCGGGCGGAGCAAGTCGTGCCGTCATCAGCACCAACAGGCGGGCGTCCGGCAGTCGTCGGATGATCCAGCTGAGCAGGGCGAGCGTCGAGGGGGTCGCCCAGTGCAGGTCCTCCAGGACCAGCACCACCGGTCGGCGCAGGCTGGCCGCCCGCAGCACGGCGACGACCGCCTCGAAGGACTCCTGGCCCGGATTGCTGGCCTCGCGCGCGGCCTGGTCCGGCCGCACCAGCGAGCCGAGCTGGGCGCGGGTCAGTGCGACCGCCGCTGGGGACCGACCCTCCACGGCGGCGGCCAGGGAGACGATCGGCTCGCGGAACGGTTCGTACGCGACTGGGGCGTCCGGCAGGCAGGAGCCCAAGAGCACCGCGGCACCGCGGTCGAGCAGGCGACGACACGCGGCGGCCACCAGGCGCGACTTGCCGACCCCCGGCTCCCCGCTCACGAGCAGCGCCTGTCGCCGTCCGTCGAGGACGGACTCCCAGAGCCGCTCGATGCACGCGGACTCGACACCTCGGCCGACGAGCTCTGGGCCCTGCGGATCAAGCCACCACCGGGGAGGCTCGAGAGGGGACCAGACCCGGAACAGGGGCGAGGGCGTGGACACGTCCAGTCCTCCTCCCCCACGGTCTGGCCAAGGCTGGCACAGCGACCCTTGTTCAGCAACGCGCCCGAGCGCAGCCGGCCGGATGGCGAATTCTGGTCATGGTGCGGCGACCGACCACGAGGCTAGCCTCGACTCAGTCGGGCACCCGCGCACCAGCAGCGGTGGCCCCGGGCGCAGGCCCGGAGACCTGGCAGGAGGGCACCATGGGCGGCTACGACACCGGCGATCTGCATCGACGGCAGCACCAGGGGCAGGCCGGGCACGCGGTGCTCGGCAGCCTCGACGGCGGTCCCCGTCGACGGTGGCGCGCCCTCACCCTCCCGCTCGGGCTGCTCCTCCTCGGCCTGCTGCTCGCCGTGTGGGGACCGCTGCCCGGGTTGGGCCTCGTGCTCGTGATCGGTGGCACCATGGGCACGGCGATCACCGCGGTGATGGTCCTGGTGGACGGGCTGTCATGACCCCTGGGACGCACCCCCGTCGGGTTGCGCGGAGGTGCGTCGCAGGCGCCCTGGTGCTCGCCCTCGGGCTGTCGGGGTGCACCGGGAGCAACAGCCCCAGTGCGCCGCGGGCCTCGGACGACATCAGCGCTGCCGGGGCCGCGGCGCTACCGCCCCTGCTGCCAGCTGCCGCTTCGCCCGCCGCCAGGGCCACGGACGCCGCACTGGCGCAGGCCCTCGATGCCGAGCTGGCCAAGCCCCAGTACGAGGGCCTCCGGTCGGTGATCGTGCTTGCGCACGGGCGCACGGCGTACGAGCGGTACTTCGACTCCCGTCCGACGGATCGTCACCAGGTCTGGTCGGTCACCAAGAGCGTGATCGGGACCCTGATCGGGATCGCCCTCGCGCAGGGACACCTCAGCAGCCTCGACGCCACGCTCGACACGCTGCTCCCCGCGTACGCCGACCGGATGTCGCCCGGCCAGGCCGACGTGACCCTCGAGCGGTTGCTGACGATGTCGGGGGGCTTCATCTCCAACCCCCCGGGCATGGATGGCCAGGCTGGTCATGACGACTGGATCGCCAGCCTGCTCGAGTACAGCCCGGAGAAGCCCCGGAACGCGTTCTCCTACTCGAACGCCACCTCCCACCTGCTCGCCGCGATCCTCGAGGAGGCGACCGGCCAGTCGACGCTGGACTACGCCCGCACCGTGCTGTTCGCCCCCCTCGGCATCGAGACCGAGCCCGCCGAGGAGCCGGTGGCGTCCATCGACGAGGTGTCGGCCCTCAACGGGCCGGCGTTCGGCTGGGCGACCGATCCGCAGGGCCGGAACCTGGGTCCGTACGGGTTGCGGCTGCGGGCGCAGGACCTTGCCAAGCTGGGGCTGCTGTACCTGCGCGACGGCGCATGGGAGGGCAGGCAGGTCGTCCCGAAGCAGTGGGTGCGCGCTGCCACGAGGGATCGGGTGGACGGTGACCCGGCGTACGGGTACCAGTGGTGGGCGGACGAGCGCGGCTTCGCAGCCTCGGGCTACGGCGGCCAGGGGATCTGGGTCTTCCCCGAGGACGATCTCGTCTTCGTCAGCCAGGTCTGGATCGACCCCGTGACCGGCAACGAACAGGGGGTTGGCGACGAGGTGGGGAAACTCTTCGAGTCGACGATCTACCCGGCCGTCGCCGGGCCGTCGTCGACCTGACCGACGGGCCCACGCGCTGGCTTCCCACTCACCGGGAGCCCCGGGCAGCCGCCGCCTTCGCGCGCAACGCGGCCACGTCATCGGGCACCGCGCCGACGCGGACGAGCAGCGCGACGCACGCATCGCGGTCCTGGTGGATCATCATGGCCAGCACGTCACCGTCGCGGGCGCGCGCGAGCAGGGCCCGCAGGCCGGACGGCTCGTCCGGGGTCTCCTCGATCGGCGCGCGACCCACCTGCGCCAGCCCGGCGCGCTGCAGCGCGTCCATCTCCTCCTGGGTTCGACCCCGCAGGTAGTGGGCCTTGGCTGCGAGCTGCACCGTGTCGGCGGCTGCGCCCGCCATGCGTGCGACCTCCCGGATGCCGTCGTCGGTGCGGTCCCCGGCGTTGCCGATCGAGACGTGCAAGCCCGCCCCGGGCCGGCGCAGCCCGGCGCCGACCCGCAGCAGGGCCTCCGCGCCGGCCTCGTTGTGGGCGAAGTCGAGGATGACGGTCGCCGCACCCCCATCGGTGGTCGGGATGGTCCAGACGTTCATCCGGCCGGGACTGGCCGCCATGTCGGGCGCGAACCCCTGCAGGCCGCGGCGCACCGCCTCGACAGGCAGGCCCGCAGCGAGCCCGGCGCTCGCCGCGGCCAGGGCATTGGCCAGGTTCTCGTGGGACAGGCCGGCGATCGTGACCGGCACGTCCAGCACCGCGCCGAGGTCGACGGGCACCTCCTGCCAGCCCTGCACGACCAGCCGGCCGTCGACCACGGTCGCCAGCGGCGCCCCGAGCGAGGCGGCGAAGGCCGCCCCCTCCCCCGCAGGGTCCAGCGCGAACAGCCAGGGCCGCCCGGCCCCGGCGTCGTGGTAGCGACGCACCAGCGGGTCCTCGGCGTTGAGCACCGCCCACCCGCCGGGCCGCACCACGCGCACCACCGTGGCCTTGGCCCACGCGAGCTGGTCGACGGTGTCCAGGCCCTGCAGCCCGAGGTGGTCGGCGCTGACGTTGGTGAACACGGCCACGTCCACTGCGCACACCCCCATCCCGCGCAGCATCAGCCCGCCCCGCGCCGTCTCCAGCACCGCGAAGCCCAGTCCTGGCGTGGCCAGCACCTGCCGCGCGCCGCCCGGCCCGGACCAGTCCCCCGCATCGACACAGCGCCCGGCCACGAAGACGCCATCCGTGCTGCTCCACGCCGCCAGCAGGCCCGCCTCGGCCGCCATCCGGCCCAGCAGTCGCGTCGTGGTCGTCTTGCCGTTCGTGCCCGTGACCGCCACGGTCGGCACGACCGGGTCCAGCAGACGGGGTGGATCCCCCGGATCGGCAGCCCGCACGTGCAGCACCGCGGCCGCCACCCGTTCGTCGAGCGGCACCGCCGGACCCTCGGCGAGCACCCGCGCGAGCGCCTGGCCGATCGCCTCCCCGGTGCCCTCACGCTGCCACGGGAAGGCCACCACGACCGTGCCGTCCGAGCCGGGCCGCACCACCGCGGGCCCCACGAACGCGTCCGCGGCGCGGGCGATCCGGTCAGTGAGCGCGGCCAGGTCGAGGTCCTCCGCCGGGCGGGTGAGCGTCAGGCGGATGGCGGGCGCGGCCACGTCAGGGTTCGGCCCCTCCAGCACGCGCAGCTCGACCACCGCCATGGACGCACACTGTGCCACCAGTCGTGCTCGCCGCTCCTCCTGAGCGACGCCCCTGGCGGGTGTGCACATAGGGTCGGCGCTCATGACCTGGGCACTGACCGGAGACGCCGCCCGCGCGGTCGTGGAGCAGGACTTCCGAGCGCTGCCGCTGGCCGCGACCGCGGATGCCGCCATCGAGACCGCCACGCGACTCGGCGCCGAGCACTGCGACGTGCGGGTCTCGCGCCAGCGGGTGCGCTCGGCCTCGGCGCGTGACGGGCATCCCATGGGCGTCGGGGCCGACGTGGTCACCGGCCTCGGGGTGCGCGTGCTGGTCGACGGCGTGTGGGGCTTCGCCGCGGACGACGCTGTCACGCCTGACAGCGGGCGCCGCGTCGCCGAGCTGGCCGTGGCCATGGCCCACGTGGCCACCCCCGCCGCGGTGCAGCGCGTGCAGCTGGCCGACGAGCCGGTGCACGCCGACCAGGCGTGGGCCAACCCGATCGAGGTCGACCCCTTCGACGTGGCCGATGCCGAGGTGCTCGAGGTGCTGCTGGGCCGCAGCCGGGCGCTGCTCGACACCCCCCATGTGCAGCACGTGGACGCTGACGTGCAAGCCTTCCGCGACGTCGTGTACTACGCCGACGGGGCGGGCACCTCGGCCCTGCAGCAGCGCACGCGCATCCAGAGCGCGCTCAACGCGTTCCGCATCGGCGAGCGCGGCTTCGACGACATGCGCACCTGCGCCCCACCGGCTGCTCGCGGCTGGGAGTACGTCGCCGGCTCCGACAATGTCTGGGACTGGGATGCCGAGGTGGCGCTGCTGCCCGCGTGGCTGGCCGAGAAGGCGGCGGCACCCTCGATCGAGCCGGGGCGCTACGACCTGGTCCTGGACCCCACGAACCTGTGGCTGACGATCCACGAGAGCGTCGGGCACGCCACCGAGCTCGACCGGGCGCTGGGGTACGAGGCCAACTACGCGGGCACGAGCTTCGCGACCCTCGACCAGCTGGGCACGCTGCGCTACGGCTCCCCGCTCATGCACGTCACGGGTGACCGGGACGCCCCGTTCGGCCTGGCCACGGTCGGCTTCGACGACGAGGGCGTCCAAGCCCAGCGCTGGGACCTGGTCCGCGACGGCACCCTGGTCGGCTACCAGCTGGATCGGCGTATGGCCGCCGAGCACGGCTTCGGCCGCTCGAACGGCTGCGCCTACGCCGATGCGGCCATCCACGTGCCGATGCAGCGCATGCCCAACGTGAGCCTGCAGCCGGACCCATACGGGCCGGGCCTCGAGGGCCTGCTCGGCGGGGTGGAGGACGGCATCTACGTGGTCGGCGACAAGTCGTGGTCGATCGACATGCAGCGCTACAACTTCCAGTTCACCGGGCAACGGTTCTGGCGGATCCGTTCGGGGCGGATCGTCGGGCAGGTGCGCGACGTGGCCTACCAGTCGAGCACGCCGTCGTTCTGGGGCTCGCTGCGCGCCCTCGGCGGGCCGTCGACCTACCTGCTGGGTGGTGCCCTGAACTGCGGCAAGGCGCAGCCAGGCCAGACGGCGCCCGTGAGCCACGGCTGCCCGATCGCCGTGTTCGAGGCCGTCAACGTGCTCAACACCGAGCGGGAGGGGCGGGTATGAGGCCGCAGGAGCTCGTCGAGCGAGGCCTGGCCCTGCTGGGGCCGGACCGGGGCACCGTCCTGGTCGAGCGCAGCGGGACCGCCAACCTGCGCTGGGCCAACTCCTCCTTGACCACCAATGGGCTGAGCGTGGAGCAGCAGGTGCACGTCGCCGTGCTGCCCGAGGTGCCCGGCGGCACGGCGGCTGGCTCGGCCAGCGGCGTCGTCGCCTCGCTGGCCGACCTGGCCGCCCTCGTGGATCGGGCCCGGGCGGCCGCCCTGGACTCCGGCCCCGCCGAGGACGTGGCCCCGGAGGTCATCGCCGGCCCGGCCAGCAACGACTGGGACGACGAGCCCGAGTCGACCAGTCCGCAGGAGCTGACCCCGGTCAGCGACCTGCTCGGGGTGGTGCTGCCGGACACCAGCATCGACCACTTCGGCTACGCCGAGCACAGCGTGACCACGAGCTACCTCGGCACGAACGCCGGCGTTCGGCTGCGACACGTGCAGCCCCAGGCGCGCTTCGAGCTGTGCGGCAAGTCGCAGGGTCGCACCCGCTCGGCGTGGGCCGGCCGTGCCGGCCAGCACTTCGCCGAGGTGGACCTCGCCAGCACCCCGGACGAGGTGCGCCGGGGCCTGGCCGCGCAGGCGCGCGTCGTCGACGTCCAGCCCGGGCGGCGCCGCGTGCTGCTGTCGCCCTCAGCGGCGGCCGACCTGCTCATCTACCTGCTGTGGTCGGCGGGCGCCCAGGACGCGGCCGAGGGCCGCAGCGCGTTCGCCCGGCCGGGGGGCGGCACGCGGGTGGGCGAGCAGCTCACCCCGCGTCCGTTCTGGTTGCGGTCGGACCCGCGCGCCCGGGGCGTGACCTGCGCCGACCACGTGCAGGACACGGTCAGCTCACCCATGTCGAGCCCCTTCGACGCGGGCCTGCCGCTGGCCGGCACGGACTGGATCGCCGAGGGCCGCCTCGCCGCGCTGGTCGGCACCCGGCACGCCGCCGCCGTCGCCGGCCTGCCGACCACGCCGCTCATCGACAACCTGCTCGCCGGGGTCGACGGGGCAGCCGGCAGCCTCGACGACGTCGCACAGCGGATCGGCGACGGCCTGCTGGTGACGTGCCTGTGGTACATCCGGGAGGTCGACGCCCGCTCGCTGCTGCTCACCGGGCTGACCCGCGACGGGGTCTACGTCGTGCGCGACGGCGAGGTGATCGGGGCCTGCGGCAACTTCCGGTTCAACGAGTCGCCCATCGCGATGCTCTCGCGCATCGCCGACGCCGGGACCCCCACGGGGTGCCTGCCCCGGGAGTGGGCCGACTGGTTCACTCGTGCCCAGGTGGCCCCCCTGGCGATCGACGACTTCAACCTCTCGACGCCCAGCCAGGCGGTCTAGCGCGAGGCTGCCCGCCGAGCGTGCTGCCTCAGACGTCCTCGAGGCGGAAGCCGAGCTTCATCGAGACCTGGAAGTGGTCGACCCGGCCGTCGCGGACGTAGCCGCGCACCTGGGTCACCTCGAACCAGTCGATGTGCCGGATGGTCTGCGCGGCCCGCTCGACCCCGTTGCGGATCGCCTGGTCGACCCCCTCGGGGCTCGTGCCGACGATCTCCGTGAGGCGGTACGTGCGGCTGGTCATGGGACTCCTCGCGTGCGATGAAGGGCTGGTCACGTGCAGGATGCCGCATTCCCCGCCCAGCCGTACGCTGGGCGGGTGCCGCGCCGCGATGAGGTCCATCGCATCACCACCGCCCAGCCCGACGCCCCCGCCGAGCTGGTGAGTCGCGAGCGCACGTACCTGGTCATGATGGCCACCCGGATGGTCGCCATCGTCGTGGCCGTCGTGGTGCCGGGGGTCTGGCGCTGGATCGCGATCGCCCTGGGCGTGCTGCTGCCCTACATCGCGGTCGTGCTGGTCAACCAGGCACGCACCCGCGGCACGCAGTACGACCCCTACTTCGTCCCGGAGCACAAGGTCGCGCTCACCGACCGGCCGCAGGAGGGGCCGGTCATCGCCCACGACGGCTGACGCAGCCAGGGGCCTCGGCGCCCCAGGTTCACCACAGGGTGTCCTGGTCCTCCACCACGCCGGGCAGCCGATCGATCACGTACGTCCGGCCCGCCACGTCGAGCTCCCCGCTGAAGTGCCCCATCGGCTGCACGAACCGGCTGCGCAGCACCCTGAGGTCGACAGACTCCCGGTGTGCCGCCAGCGGGTCGAACCGGAGCCGGACGCTGCCGTCCTCGGTGGTGACCCGCCACGGGGCGAGCACGTCGGCGCGGTCGAACCTGAAGTGCAACCGCGGATCCACCGGGAACGGCTGGCCGTCCACCCACGCGGCCGCCTCGCGCGAGCGCTCCCCCACGCCCGAGAACCCCTCCGTGAGGTTGAACCCGAGGACCTCGCCGGAGGCCAGCCGCCCGACGCCGTACGCCCAGCGCCACGCGGTGTGCCGGGGCAGCCACCCGTTCGTGTAGTCGTAGCCGCCCAGGCCACCGTCGAGGGTACGCGTGACTGGTCCGTCCGCTGCGTGCACCCGCAGCTGGCCCGTCACCGCCATGCCGCAGGTCTTGGCGGTGACGGAAACGGTCGACTCCCGACCGTGGCGCACCTCCGACACGGCGGTGATCCCCGTGCCGTGCTCGCGCAGCGTGAGGTCGACCTCCACCCAGGGCCGGGACCGGCCGGGCAGGTCGAGCAGGGCGGCGCCCAGGCTGGCGGTGAAGCGGGCCTCGTCGTCGTCGCGCGTCAGTGCGTAGCGCGTGCCGGGCAACCGGTAGCCGGCGCGCAGGCCGGCACCTGGACAGTCGTTCACCGCTGCGAGGGCACCCATGCGGCTGGAGTCCACGAGCACCTCGCCTGTGGTCAGGTCCGTGGCCATGAGGAACCCGGAGCCGGTGACCGCCCCGTTGGCCATGCCCGCGACGACGCACAGCTCATCGGTGGCGACGAAGACGTAGACCCAGCGCTTGTGGCGCAGCGCGCGCTGGGCCACGCCCAACGGCCCACGCCGCCCCAGCTGGAACTCCTGGGCCAGGGCCGCCAGGCCAGTGCTGTCCACGATGCCGGCGAACCCGCCGAAGGCCGGCGTGCCGTCCGCTGCGACGCCGCGGGCGGGCGCGGACCGGAGGGGCTCGACGGCGGGTCTTGCGGCATCACGCGTCACGCTTGTGACGCTACCCCTGCGGGCGTCCGGACAGCTCTGCGGCAGCAGATCGATCGGCCGGACCTGCATCCCTGATCACCATATGGCCTGGCTGCGCGAGCGCGTTCGGCGTGACTCGCACCCCTCATCGACACATGGCCAGCCCGCACCCGGTTCCTTGTGTCGAAACGGGGTGCGAATCACCGCGGCGGGGCCCAGGAGGCCGGCTCGATCGTCGATTCGTCCGCGACGCCGGGGGGCGGGCCCTGGACCGGGGACAGGCGGTCAGGCGAGACCGTCGAGCGTGCGCGCGAGCAGGTCGCGCGTCTCCTCGAGCAGCATCACCATCGTGCGCGAGCCCCCCACCGTCGTGATGAAGTTCGAGTCGCCGCGCCAGCGCGGCACGATGTGCTGGTGCAGGTGCCCGGAGATGCCGGCACCGGCCGCAGGCCCCTGGTTCAGGCCGATGTTGAACCCATGAGGACCACTGGCGGCGCGCAGCGCCCGCATCATCCGGTCCTGCCACTCGTTGAGCTCGTGGCGCTCCGGCGCGGTCAGGTCGGTGTAGTCGGCGACGTGCCGGTACGGGCAGACCAGCACATGCCCCGGGTTGTAGGGGAACAGGTTCATGATCACGTACGTGTGCTCGCCGCGGGCGACCACCAGCGAGTCGTCCGCGCCGTCGTCGAGGCAGAACGGGCAGTGGGCGCCGGCCTCGGTGTCGGCCGGCCGCGACTCGCCACGGATGTAGGGCATCCGGTGCGGCACCCACAGCCGGTCCCACTCCTCGTGCCCCATGCCGCCTCCCTCGCTCCCCCGTGCCGGTGGACCTGCGTCCGCGCCGCGGTCAGACCTGCCGGCGCTCGGCGATGGCCGAGGTGATCTCCGCGATCGCCTCGTCCACCGGCACGCCGTTGCGCTGCTCGCCGGAGCGGAACCGGAAGCTCACCGCGCCGGCGGACATGTCGTCGTCACCGGCGATGAGCATGAACGGCACCTTGAGCTTCTGGGCGGTGCGGATCTTCTTCTGCATCCGGTCGTCGGAGGCGTCCACCTCGACCCGCACGCCCACGGCCCTCAGCCGGGCCGCCACCTCGTCGAGGTACTCGACGTGTCGTTCGGTCACCGGGATGCCCACAGCCTGCACCGGGGCCAGCCAGGGTGGGAACGCCCCGGCGTAGTGCTCGGTGAGCACGCCGATGAAGCGCTCGACCGAGCCGAACAGCGCCCGGTGGATCATCACCGGCCGCTGCCGGCTGCCGTCCGGGGCCTGGTACTCCAGCTCGAAGCGCTCAGGCAGGTTGAAGTCCAGCTGGATCGTCGACATCTGCCAGGTGCGTCCGATCGCGTCCCGGGCCTGCACTGAGATCTTGGGCCCGTAGAAGGCCGCCCCGCCCGGATCCGGCGCGAGCGACAGGCCGGAGGCTTCGGCGACCTCCGCCAGGGTGGCGGTCGCCTCCTCCCACAGCGCGTCGTCGCCCACGAACTTGTCGGGGTTCTTCGTCGACAGCTCGAGGTAGAAGTCCTCGAGGCCGTAGTCCTTGAGCAGGTCCAGCACGAACTGCAGCAGCGACGCCAGCTCGTCGCGCATCTGCTCCTTGGTGCAGTAGATGTGCGCGTCGTCCTGGGTCATGCCGCGCACCCGGGTCAGGCCGTGGATCACGCCGGACTTCTCGTAGCGGTACACCGAGCCGAATTCGAACAGTCGCAGCGGCAACTCACGGTACGAGCGGCCGCGGGCGCGGTAGATGAGGTTGTGGAACGGGCAGTTCATCGGCTTGAGGTAGTAGTCCGCACCGGCGCGCTTCACGTGCCCGTCGTCGCCGAGCTCCTCATCGATGCGCATGGGCGGGTACATGCCATCGGCGTACCACTC
This sequence comes from Candidatus Nanopelagicales bacterium, assembly GCA_036375875.1. GTDB lineage: Bacteria > Actinomycetota > Actinomycetes > S36-B12 > CAIYMF01 > Prado023. The sequence continues at coordinate 2,089 of DASVBK010000172.1, read as the reverse complement.
GAGGTGGCCCGAGACTTCGAAGAGGTGCGCCTTGGTGATGTGCGGCGTGAACACGAACTCGTACCCGGCCGCCTCGTGCTTGGCGCGCGAGTAGTCCTCCATGGCCCGACGCAGCACGCCGCCCTTGGGGTGGAAGACCGCCAGGCCCGAGCCGATCTCGTCAGGGAAGCTGAACAGGTCCAGCTCCTGGCCCAGGCGGCGATGGTCGCGCTTGGCCGCCTCCTCAAGGAGGGTGAGGTAGCCGCGCAGTCCCTCCTTGTCCGGCCACGCGGTGCCGTAGATGCGCTGCAGCTGCTCGTTGGCCTGGTTGCCCAGCCAGTAGGCGGCCGACGAGCGCATCACCTTGAACGCGTTCGGCGCGATCATGCGGGTGGTGGGCACGTGCGGTCCGCGGCACAGGTCGCCCCAGACCCGCTGGCCGGTGCGCAGGTCCACGTTGTCGTAGATGGTCAGCTCGCTGCCGCCGACCTCCATGACCTCAGCGCCCCCCTCAGAGCCCAGCAGCCGGCACTTGTACGGCTCGTCGGCGAGCTCCACGCGCGCCTCGGCGTCGCTGACCACCCGGCGGACGAACCGCTGCCCACCGCCCTTGAGGATCTCGAGCATCCGCGCCTCGATGCGGGCCAGGTCCTCGGGGGTGAACGGCTCTGCGACGTCGAACTCGTAGTAGAAGCCGTTGTCGATGGGCGGGCCGATCCCGAGCCTCGCCTCGGGGAAGACGTCCTGGACGGCCTGGGCCATGACGTGGGCGGTGGAGTGGCGCAGCACCCGCAGGCCGTCCTCGTCGGTGATCATGACAGGCTCCACGACGGCGCCCTCGCGCACCGGCTGGTCGAGGTCCACCAGCGCCCCGTCGACGCGGGCCACGACCACCCCCTTGAGGCCCCGCACGACCGCGCCGAGCACGTCTGCCCACGTGGTCGCCCCGTCGAGGTCCCGCTGCTGCTGCTCGCCGGCGACGGTGACGGTGACCTGGGGTGGCATGGCGCTCGATCTCCTCGGTGCGCGCCCGGGCGGCGCGGGACGGCCCGGCGCTGCGGCGGCCGGGGTGCGGCAAGCCTACCGAGTGCCCCGGCGGGCGACGGACTCCTTGGCTCGGAGCATCGTTCCCCCGTGGGGCGTCCGCTGAGCTACCGTCCGGTCGTGCCCGAGGAGCCCGCGGCCGGTGAGCCGAACGCCGTCGAGTACGTGCTGGCGGTCGGCATCTACGGAGAGCCCGCGGATGCGCTGGCCGACCTGCGCGACCTGACCAATCCCGGACCCCTGGTGGAGCTCATCGTCGGTACCGCGGTACTCACGCGCGGGCTGCGACGGGGCGTGCTGCAGCAGGGCGGTGGCGGCTCCACCGCCTTCGGAGCGGGGACGGGCGCGGCGCTGGGCATCGTGGCGGGCGTGCTGCTGCCGCTGGGCCCGCTGGGGGCGCTCGCGGGCGGCGTTGGCGGTGGCGCCATCGGCGCGGTGCTCGGCCGCCGGGTGCAGCAGGAGGAGGCCGGGGCCCTGGTCGGCCTCCTCGACGTGGACCTGTCCATCGGGGAGACCGCCCTGATCGCGGTGGTGGCCGAGGCTCACGCCCCCGAGGTGCGCGCCGCCATGCACCGGGCCCGCCGCACGACCGGCAGGCTCGTCGCCGACCGCCAGACGCGGCGCGTCATCCGCGGCCTGGTGCGCGGCAATCCTGAGGCGACCGAGGCCCTGGGCGGGTAGGGCCAGCACCCCCGCGGTTCGCCGCCTGCACCGACCGGACACGGACCCGCCACTGCACCCCCACGAGACTCGACCAAGCAGTGTTCGGCCCAGGGCCGGACGCAAGGGGCCCCGGCGTCCCACCAGAACACGTCAGACGCACGCATCGGGAACCGGGACGTCCGGGCCCGGGGGACCTTCGCCCCTAGTGTGGACCGCGTCCGCGCGGGCAGTGTCGGCAGGTAAGTCCCGGCCTTCCAGCAGCGTGGAGGCGACGGAGGGCCCGTGTCGCCTTGAGTCGCGTTGCCCCTTGTGGATCATCGGGGCGCGGTGCGAACGGGGCAGGTGCCACGCACGACGGTGCGTGGCCCGGGCGCCGGGCCCGACCTCCGGGCCACGCACCGAC
>DASVBK010000167.1:0-12971 GCA_036375875.1 Candidatus Nanopelagicales bacterium | reverse complement strand
GGCCGGGGTCGGGGGACGCTGGTGCTCGTGCGGGACGTCACCGAGCTGCGCCGTCGCGAGCGCGCCCTGCTGAGCAAGGACGCGACGATCCGTGAGATCCACCACCGCGTGAAGAACAACCTGCAGACCGTCGCCGCCCTGCTGCGGCTGCAGGCCCGCCGGCTGGGCGACCCAGCGGCGGTCGGGGCGCTGGCCGAGGCCGAGCGGCGGGTCGGGGCGATCGCCGTGGTGCACGACCTGCTGGCCCAGGCGACCTCGGAGGAGGTCGCGTTCGACGACGTGGCCGACCGCCTGATCGCGATGGTGCGCCACACCGCCGCGCCCGAGATGGGCGATCGCTCGGTCCGCCGCGCCGGACGGTTCGGCACCGTGGGCGCGGACCGGGCCACCGCGCTGTCCATGGCGCTCGTCGAGCTGCTCGCCAACGCGGTGGAGCACGGTGCTGGCGAGGTCGTGCTCGACAGCAGCACCGACGCCGAGGGCCTGCACGTCGTGGTCAGTGACGATGGCCCGGGATTCCCGCAGGGGTTCGCCATCGCCGCCTCGCCGCGGCTGGGGCTGCGGATCGTCGACACGCTGGTGACCGAGGAGCTGCGCGGGACCCTCACCCTGGGCCGTCGCGACGGGCGCACGATCGTGGCGCTCGACCTGGCCCCCGAGCGCTGAGCGTCGCCCCACAGCAACGATCCGCGCCCCAGGGGGGACGCGGATCGTCAGGTCGTGGGTGGGTCAGTGGGCGCGGGCGCGGGCTCGGGCGTTGCGGCGCTTGAGCGCGCGACGCTCGTCCTCGCTCATGCCGCCCCAGACGCCGGCGTCCTGGCCGGTCTCCAGGGCCCACTTGAGGCAGACGTCGATGACCTCGCAGCGGTGGCACACCGCGCGGGCCTCCTCGATCTGCATGAGCGCGGGGCCGGTGTTGCCGATCGGGAAGAACAGCTCCGGGTCCTCGTCGCGACATGCCGCCTTGTGGCGCCAGTCCATCGTTCCTCAACTCTCCGCGCAGCGCAGCCGCGCGTTCGACGTATCCAGCGGCATCGCAGGTGGGGGCCGGGGTATTCGGCCCTGCGACGCCTCCGGTAGGCTTTGGAGAGCCGGCACTGTGCTTCCGGTCTCTCGCTGACTGCCCTCAAGGGTCGCAGACGATCCGCACTGTCACAAGGGTTTTCCCCGGTGTGGGCAGCCGCAACACTGTCGCGTGCGTCACATTTCCTGGGCCAGCGTGGTCGATTTCGGCGACGCTGTGGCCGGTTCCGCCCAGCTCGTGGGGGTTTCGCCCCGATGGTGCCCGCCCCCGAGGAGCCTGTTGCGGACCTCCCGCCGTCACCCCTGCGGTCGGGAGCTCAGCCCAGGATGGTCAGCGCCTTGGGGGCCGATCGGAAGCTCACCGCGCTCACCAGGCCCATCCCGTCGCCGTCCACCTGCAGCGAGGTGGGCCGCTCGGCGATGACCGTGAAGGCGGTGACGTCGTGCAGCGCGGTGAGCTGGCCCGCCACCCCGGGTGCCCGGCTTCCGCGCAGCATGCGCAGGCCATAGCGCGCGGTCGAGGTCAGGCCCAGGGAGTGCGGCGCGAACACGTCGAGCCCGGTCTCGAAGGAGGCTCGTGGGCAGGGGTTCACCGGCATCGGCCCGATGAAGGTCCACGGCGAGGTGTTCTGGACGATGATCATGGCGATGCCCTCGATCGGTTCCTCGCCGGGCAGCTCGAGGGTCAGCGCGGGCGCGGTCCGCTCGTGGTCGGCGAAGTACTCGCGCACGGCGGTGCGCAGGTACCGCGTGGGGCTGGCCGCGTGACCCTCGGCGCGCTGGGCCTCCATCGCGCTGATCACCTTCGCGTCCAGGCCCAGGCCCGCATTGATGGTGAACCAGTGCGAGCGCGCGACCCCGGTCCCGTCCTCGACGTAGCGCGCATTGCCCAGGCCGATCGTGTGGCTGGAGTCGGTCCGCAGCGACTCCAGGATCATGCCGGTCGCCTCGATCGGGTCGTTCGGAAAACCCAGCGCGCGGGCCATGACGTTGGCCGAGCCGCCGGGGATCGCGGCGAGCATCGGCAGCTCCTCGCGGCCGGACTCCAGCAGCCCGTTGACCACCTCGTTGATGGTGCCGTCACCACCGAGGGTCACCAGCAGCGCGATGTCGGTGGTCGCGGCGGCGAGCTCGGCGGCGTGGCCACGGTGGGTGGTGGTGACCACCTCGAGGTCCAGCTCATGGGACAGGGCGCCGGTGATGATGTCGCGCATGCGGGGGGAGGTGCTGGTCGCGTTGGGGTTCGCGATCAGCAGGCCGCGCGGCTTCATGGGGGCCAACTGTAGGACCGTAGGCTTCGGCCATGGTCGATCCCGTCCGCCCCCTCGTGGCGATCGCCGGCGTGGAGGCCGTGGTCGGGTTGCTCGCCCTCATCGCCGAGCTCGTCGCCGTGATCTCCGGCACCCGCGGTCTGGCCGGCGACGCGGCGGGGCGCGTGGTCGTCGAGGTGGGGCTGTGGGCGCTGGCCGCCGCGGCCCTGGTGCTGATCTGGCTGGGCCTCTACCGCAGGCGGTCGCTGGCGCTCACGCCGTTCCTGCTCGTGCAGCTGTTCGTGCTGGTGGCGGCGGTGCCGCTGCTGTGGCCCTCGGACATCCTGGGCTTCACGGTGCTCGCCGGGGTGCTGGGGGTGCTCGCCCTGGCCGGCATCGTGCTGGGCCTGCGGGGGGCGGCGCGGGCGGCGCTGCACTGACCTGCTGCTGGGCTGCGGTCACGGCTCCTGGTCGGCCGTCACCAGGGTCGTGCGCATCTGCGCCAGGGACTTGGCCAGCAGCCGTGACACGTGCATCTGGGAGACCCCGACGCGCTCGGCGATCTGCGACTGGGTGAGGTTCTCGTAGAAGCGCATCTCAACGATGCGCCGCTCCCGCGGCGGCAGGCCCGCCAGCAGCGGGTCGACCGTCGCGCGGGTCTCGACCTCCTGCAGGGCGGCGTCGTCCTTGCCGAGGGTGTCGACCAGCGAGGCGCCCTCGTCGCTGCCGTCCGAGGAGGCCGCCGCATCCAGCGACAGCGTGGCGTAGGCCTGGGCGGACTCCAGGCCCTCGAGGATGTCGTCCTCGCTGACCCCGAGGTGCGCCGCGAGCTCGGCGACCGTGGGGGAGCGGCCGCTGGACTGGCTCAGCTCGGCGGTGGCGCGCGTGATCGCGAGGCGGAGCTCCTGCAGCCGGCGGGGCACCCGGATCGCCCAGCCCTTGTCACGGAAGTGCCGCTTGATCTCGCCCACCACGGTCGGGGTGGCGAACGTGGAGAACTCGACGCCCCGCTCGGGCTCGAAGCGGTCCACGGCCTTGAGCAGCCCGATCGTGGCCACCTGGGTGAGGTCGTCGAGCGACTCCCCCCGGTCACGGAAGCGCCGGGCCAGGAAGGCCGCCAGCGGCAGGTGCATCGTCACGATCTGGTCGCGCGCGGCGACCCGCCGGGGATCCTCCGGCGGCAGGCTCGCGACGAGCGCGAGCAGCTCGCGCTCCCGGGTGCGGTCGCGGGCCGACCACCGCGTCTCGGTCAAGGCGGGGACGGGCTCCGCGGGCTGCTCGGCCGCTTCAGCGGAGACCCCGAGCTCCGAGGCCTCCGCCGTCGTCGCCTCGTCGGGCTCTCGAGAGCTTGCCGCGGGGACCACCTCGATGACGAGGACCTCCTCGGCCGGGTCGCTCGCGTCGGGCGGCGGCGGTGGGGTGGACCGCTCGTAGCCCCCGGTCACGGCCGCTCGACCTCCGCCCGGTGAGCGGCCAGGGAGATCGTCACGCTGCGGTCGGCCCCGACCGTCGCGACCACCTCGTCGACGAGGGCCGTGAGCACCGTCCACGTGAAGCCGTCACGCGGGATCGTGCGCCCGTGCACCGAGGGGCAGTGCATCACGACCCGCAGGCCCTGGGGCGCGTCCGGCACGAAGCGCACGTCGAGGTGCTCGTCGGGGGGCACGTCGGACAGCAGCAGCGCGGCCGACTCGTCCACGGCCAGCTTGATGTCCTCGATGCGGTCGATCGTGAAGTCGAGCCTGGCGCACATGGCCGACACGGCAGCCCGGATGAGGACCACGTAGGCGCGCTCCGCCGGGATCCGCAGCCGGACGGACGCATCGATCTCCACGCGGGCACCGTAGCCGATCGGGCCGTCCGCCGGCCCGTTGCTGCCGGGCCGTGGGCGCTGGTGCCGTGCCGAGGTCAGGGGGTGGCGAGGCCCTGCCGGGCTGGCGCGTCCGCGGTGCCTGCCGGGGCGGCCTCCGACGGGGTGGCGGAGGCCGCCAGCGCCGCGAGGGCGGGGCCGGTGAGCCGATGGACGGTCCACTCGTCCATGGCCTGCGCGCCGAGGGATCGGTAGAAGTCGATGGCGCTCTCGTTCCAGTCGAGGACCCACCACTCGAGGCGGCCGTAGCCGAGCTCCACGCAGAGGGCGGCCAGGGCGGCCATGAGGGCGCGACCGTACCCGCGGCCCCGGTGCTCGGGGCTCACGTACAGGTCCTCGAGGTACACCCCGTGCCGGCCCAGCCACGTGGAGGCGTTGCGGAACCACAGGGCGAACCCAGCCAGCCGAGGCGCGGCCTGGATGCTGCCGGCCCGGGTGGGGGCATCGATGACGTGGCAGAAGGCGGCCGGAGCCGGTGGGGCGCCGGGCTCGGCGGCGTCGCCGAACAGCAGCGCGGTGATCCGCGCCTCGGTGGCCACGACCTGCTCGGCGGCGCGCTCGTACGCGGCCAGCTCACGGATCAGGCGCAGGATCTCGGGGACGTCCGCGGGCTGCGCGGGTCGTGGGTGGCCCGAGGGACGGGACGGGGTCGGGGCGGGGGTTGCGCCCGGCGGTGCGGCCATGCCGGGGCTGGGCCGATGGCCTGGGATGGACCGGTCATCCGGGCCGGCCGACCCCGGTCGAGGGCCATGGCCGTGCGAGGACTGGTCCATCCCGCCCCTCTCGTGTGCGTCGCTGCGCGGTCGGTCGTGGCCCGGCATCGGAGGCCGCCCGCTGCGGGCCGCCCGGCACGCCGAGGCGGCGCCACTCCCAGACGACGGATCCGCCGGGGCGACACGTGCCACCCCGGCGGATCCGTTGCGAGGTCAGGCCTTCTTGGTCGCCCAGAAGATCTCGGCGATCTCGTCGATCTTGGCCAGCAGCTGGTCGGCGACCGCGGTGTCGGTCGTGCCCTTCGTGCCGCCCGCGCCGGCGAGCTTCGTGGCCTCGTTGAACAGGCCGTTGAGCTGCGGGTAGGCCTCGAAGTGCGGGGCCTTGAAGTAGTCGGTCCACAGCACCCAGAGGTGGTGCTTGACCAGGTCGGAGCGCTGCTCCTTGATGGCGATCGCGCGGGCCTTGAAGTCCGCGTCATCCGAGGCCGCGTACTTCTGCATGCAGGCCTTCACCGACTCGGCCTCGATGCGCGCCTGAGCCGGGTCGTAGACACCGCAGGGCAGGTCGCAGTGCGCGTGCACGGTGGTGCGGGGGGCGAGGAAGGACAGCATGGGAGCCTCCTGGTGGGTCGGATCGAACGGCTGGGTGGCGCTGCGCCGCGATGCTTCCCCGCGGGCGCGGTCGCACCGAGCCTGGGACCCAGGTGCTGGAGCTGGCAGCCAGCCCCGCGCGCCGCGGACCGCCGCGGTCGTGTGGGCCACACTACGCGAGTGCTCGGATTGCGCTACCTGGCCGTCGCCGGTGGCTCGATGGCGCCGGGACTTCGCGACGGGGACTGGATCCTGGCCCGTACCGTGCCTGCGGGGGAGGTGCAGGTCGGCGGGGTCGTGGTCGTCGAGCATCCGCAGCAGCCCGGGATGCTGCTGGTCAAGCGGGTGGCGGAGGTACGTCCTGACGGCTTCTGGGTGCTGGGCGATGCCCCGGGCGCGTCGACCGACTCCCGGCACTTCGGGCCGGTCCCCGCCGTGCTGGGCCGCGTGGTGTGGCGGGTGCGCCCCTGGGGCCGGGTCCGCTGACCCGAGCCCCCTGCCGATCCGTCCACCATCCCGCGGACCACTCTCGGATCAGTCCGTTGCTCGGAGCCCTCAGGCTCCGGTGTGCGGAGACCTTTGTGATCTTGACGCGGGGCGGGCCGCGCCTTGCGCCATCCGCGGCCTGCCTCGCCGTCGGCCGTTCGCACCGTTCCCGCCTGGGGCTCCGTGCTCCTCACCGTTGGGCCACCGATGGGCGGCGGGTGCGGGATGTGGACGACGCGCTCCTCACGGTGGGCCACCGATGGGCGGCGGGCGCGGACGTGGACGGGGTGTGCTCCTCACCGTCGTCCACAGATCGGCTGGGGAGCGTGGACGTGCTCGGCGTCCCTGTCGATCATCCCGCCATGGATGGTCGTGGCCTGGTCCCATCGTCGGTCGTCGCACGTGGCGGCGAGGTGCCTGAAGTCGCCATCCAGCAGGCCGGCGTGTTCACCCGCGCGCAGGCACGCGAGGCTGGGTGGAGCGACAGCCGCCAGCGCCGCCTGCTGCGCGACGGGATCTGGGTCCCGATCGTCGGGTCTGCGCTGCGGCATCGGTCGCACGACGCGGGGTCCTGGGAGCGTGCCTGGGCGGTCAGCCTCTGCGGACGGATCCCGAGCCACGGCACGGCCGCCGCCCTGTGGGGGTACCACGTGCCGGACGGACCTGAGCACGGGATCGTGGCCCATGGCGGCGGCCCGGTGCAGGGCATGCGGGACCATCGCCTGCATGTGGCTGATGGCGACCTTGCCCGTGTGGACCGTCTCACCATCACCGCCGAGCGCCGCACGCTCGTGGATCTGCTGTGCGCTGAGCGGCTCCTCCCTGCGGTTGACCTGATCACCGACGCCCTGCGCCGCGGGCTGCTCGATGAGGCCGACCTCGCGACGCTCGTGGTGGCCAGTCGCGGCCGGGTGGGGGGTGGTCGGGCCAGGAAGGTCCTCACCAGTTGCCTGGGGCGACCGTGGTCGGTGCTCGAATGGCGCTTCCAGCAGCTGGCGCGGCGCGTCTCGAGCCGTTGGCGGTTCAACGTCGAGGTCGAGGGGGTCCGGCTGCCAGGGCCCGTCGACGCCCTGCATCCAGACGCCCGGGTGGTGGTCGAGCTCGACGGCAAGCGCTTCCACGGCCCGGATCGGTTCCAGCGGGATCGCACCCGCGACCAGCGCCTGGCGGCAGCGGGCTACGTGACGCTCCGGTTCACCTGGGAGGACGTCGAGCAGCGCCCGGACGAGGTCCTCAGCATCCTCCGGCGGACCATCGGGACGCGGGTTCGACGATCCGCGTGACGCGCAGCATCATGCGCCGCTCCGACGAGGCGTAGGCCGTGCCGGCCAGCACTTCCTGCTATCGGCTCGTCCGCTATCCGGCGGACCGACCTCGGATCGGTCCGCCGGTCGGAGCATGGGCGAGCGCATGGGCGGTGGCCGGCGTGATCTTGGGATCTGGTTCGCTGGAGGGCTCGGCGCGGCTGCGCGAGGGCAGCGACGCGACTGTCATACGTGCAGCCCGTGCAGCCCCGCAGACCCGCAGACCCGCAGCCCCGTAGCCCCGCAGCCCCGCAGACCCGTGCAGCCCCGCAGCCCCGCAGCCCGTGCAGCCCCGCAGCCCCCGCGGCCTCAGAACCGGCACACCGGCCGGCACCGAGCTGGTCACGATCCGCACAGAACCGCAAGCCCGCCACCAGCAGGCCCTCGCAACCGCTAACTCGCAAACCAGCAGGCCTTCGCACCCGCAGACCCGCAGCCCGCGAACCAGCCCTCGCCCCGCAGACCGGCGGTCGCGCAAACCAGCCCTCGCACCCGCAGACGGGAGGCCCGCATGCCCGCAGCCCGCGAACTCTCAGACCGTCAGCACGATCTTGCCGAAGAGCTCACCGCGATCGACCAGCCGCAGCGCCTCGTCGGCCTCTGCCAAAGGCAGCTCGTGGTCCACGAGCGGGCGCAGGCCCGTCGCCTGGCACATCGCGATCAGCTGTGCGAGCTCGTCGCGGGTGCCCATCGTGGAGCCCACGACGGACAGCTGCAGGAAGAACACGCGCGAGAGGTCCGCCGGCGGCATCGACCCGGAGGTCGCGCCGGCGACCACGATGCGCCCCCCGGGACGCAGGGACTTCAACGAGTGCGACCACGTCGCGGCCCCGACGGTCTCCATCACGACGTCGACCCGCTCGGGCAGCCGCGCCCCGGACTCGAAGGCGGCGTGTGCGCCCAGCTCCAGGGCCCGGGTCCGCTTCGCCTCGTCGCGCGAGGTGACCCACATCCGGAACCCCGCCTGGCGGCCGAGCATGATCAACGCGGTGGACACCCCGCCCCCGGCACCCTGCACGAGCACCGTCTGCCCCGGCTGCAGGCCGGAGCGCGTGAACAGCATCCGGTAGGCCGTGAGCCAGGCCGTGGGCAGGCAGGCGGCCTGCGCCCACGAGAGCTCGGCGGGCTTGGGCAGCAGGTTGCGGGCGGGCACCGCGACGCGCTCGGCGAACGTGCCCTGGTGCAGCTCGGAGAGCAGGGTGCGCTTGGGGTCCATGGTCTCGTCGGGGTACCCGCCGGGGGCGATCACCCCGTGCACGATCACCTCGTTGCCCGCGGGATCCACGCCGGCGGCGTCACAACCCAGGATCATCGGCAGCCGTTCGGCGCTGATCCCCACGCCCTTGAGCGTCCACAGGTCGTGGTGGTTCACGCTCGTGGCACGGACGTCGACCACCACCCAGCCATCCGGCGCGGTCGGGTCCGGGTGCTCGCCCAGCCGCAGGCAGGACAGTGGATCGGTGGAGCTGAAGGCGACGGCACTCGCGGCGAACATGCCAGCGATCCTGCCAGAGCCCGGTCAGGCGCCCCTCGGCGGCGGTGCGAGGCCTGACCCGTCCCGTCCGCCGTCGCGCACGGGCCACTCGTCGGCAGGTCCGCCCCGCTCGTCGGCGCCGCGGCCGCCAGTGCCCCGCTGCCGGGTCCCCCCAGAGGGCTGGGGCAGTAGCCTTGACCGTGCCGCGGCAGGGCCGGCTCTGCTGCCCCCGCGGCGATCTGGCCAGTCGTCGAGAGGGTGCTGGACGTGACCAAGGACGCAGGATCCCGGATGGTCGAGTTCGGGACCAACGAGTGGCTGGTTGACGAGATCTACCAGCAGTACCTCACGGACCCCAACAGCGTCGACCGCGCCTGGTGGGACTTCTTCGCCGACTACCGGCCGGGGGAGTCCGGCCCCCTGCCCAACCCCGAGCCCCAGGCGGCTCCCGGGCGTCCGGCCGGGGCCCCGTCGATCTCCTCCCCTGGGGCGACGGGCGCGCCCGCCCCCACCGCTGCCCCGGTGGTGACCGAGCCGGTCGCCCAGCCGGCCGGCGCCGCCGACCAGGCAGGCGGCAACGGCGGCGTGCCGGCCGCTGCGGTCGTCGTGCCGGAGATCACCCACACGGTGCCCCGTGAGGACGCCGAGGCCCCCGCCTCGCCCACCTTGCGCCTGGCGCCCCAGCCGTTGCCGCCCAGCATCCCAGCGCTCACCGAGGACGAGGCCGAGCGCAAGCCGACCGTGCTGCGGGGGCCGGCCGCCCGCGTGGTGGCCAACATGCAGGCCAGCCTCGAGGTCCCCACGGCAACCTCCGTGCGGGCGATGCCGGCGAAGCTGCTCATCGACAACCGGCAGGTCATCAACAACCAGCTCTCCCGCGGCCGCGGCGGCAAGGTGTCCTTCACCCACCTCATCGGTTGGGCCATCGTGCGCGCGCTGAGCGACATGCCCGACATGAACGTGGGCTTCACGACGGTCGACGGCAAGCCGGCCGTGCAGCGCCACGAGTCGATCAACCTCGGCCTGGCCATCGACCTGGCCAAGCCTGACGGCACCCGCCAGCTGCTCGTGCCCAGCATCAAGGGTGCCGACCGGATGGACTTCTCGGCGTTCTGGGCCACCTACGAGGAGATGGTCCGCAAGGCCCGCACCGGCAGCCTGGCCGTCGACGACTTCGCCGGCACCACCGCGACGCTCACGAACCCGGGCACGATCGGGACGGTCCACTCGGTGCCGCGCCTGATGTCGGGCCAGGGACTCATCGTCGGCGTGGGCTCGCTGGACTACCCGGCCGAGTGGCAGGGCGCAGCGCCCGAGACCCTGGCCCGCCAGGGGGTGAGCAAGATCCTCACGCTCACCTCGACCTATGACCATCGGATCATCCAGGGCGCGCAGTCCGGGGAGTTCCTGCGCCGCGTGCACCAGCTGCTGCTCGGTGCCGACGACTTCTACGACGACATCTTCACCGCCCTGCGCATCCCGTACGAGCCGGTGCGCTGGGCCACCGACATCGCCACGACGCACGACTCGGACCTGAACAAGACCGCGCGCGTGCAGGAGCTCATCCATGCCTACCGGGTGCGCGGGCACCTCATGGCCGACATCGACCCGCTGGACTACAAGCAGCGCAAGCACCCCGACCTCGACGTCGGCGCGCATGGCCTGACGCTGTGGGACCTCGACCGCGAGTTCGCCGTCGCGGGGTTCGCCGGCGAGCAGTTCATGACGCTGCGCGACGTGCTCAAGGTGCTGCGTGACGCGTACTGCCGGACCGTGGGCATCGAGTACATGCACATGCAGGACCCCGACCAGCGTGCGTGGATCCAGGAGCGCATCGAGCGCGCCCCGGACAAGCCGGCTCGGGCCGAGCAGCTGCGCATCCTGCGCACGCTCAACGCCGCCGAGGCGTTCGAGACGTTCCTGCAGACCAAGTACGTGGGCCAGAAGCGGTTCTCGCTGGAGGGCGGGGAGTCGGTGATCCCGCTGCTGGACGCGGTGCTCTCGGCTGCTGCCGCCGAGGGCCTCGAGGAGGTCAGCATCGGCATGCCCCATCGGGGCCGGCTCAACGTGCTGGCCAACATCGCGGGCAAGTCCTACGGCCGCATCTTCAACGAGTTCGAGGGCAACTACGGCGTCGAGAGCGTGCAGGGCTCGGGCGACGTGAAGTACCACCTGGGCACCGAGGGCACGTACAGCTCGCCGGACGGCGAGCGGATCCGGGTGTACCTGGCGGCCAACCCCAGCCACCTCGAGGCGGTCAATCCGGTGCTCGAGGGCATCGTGCGGGCCAAGCAGGACGTGCTCGCCTACGACGACCCAGAGCGCAAGTTCGCCGTGCTGCCGGTGCTCATGCACGGCGACGCGGCGTTCGCCGGCCAGGGCGTGGTCGCCGAGACCCTCAACCTCTCGCAGCTGCCCGGCTACCGGACTGGCGGCACGGTGCACGTCATCGTGAACAACCAGGTCGGCTTCACCACCTCGCCGAAGTACAGCCGCTCCACCGTGTACTGCACCGACGTGGCCCGGATGATCCAGGCCCCGATCTTCCACGTGAACGGCGATGACCCCGAGGCGGTCGTGCGGGTCGCCCGGATGGCCTACGAGTTCCGGCAGCAGTTCGCCAAGGACGTCGTCATCGACATGATCTGCTACCGCCGCCGCGGCCACAACGAGGCGGACGACCCCTCGCTCACGCAGCCCACGATGTACGCCGTCATCGACGCCAAGCGTTCGGTGCGCAAGCTGTACACGGAGGCGCTCATCGGCCGTGGTGACATCTCCGTGGAGGAGGCGGAGGAGGCGCTGCGCGACTTCCAGGAGCGCCTCGAGCGGGTGTTCCAGGAGACCCGCGCGGGCTCCGACGAGGAGTTCAACCCGAACTCCAAGGAGGTCATCGCGACGGGCCAGAAGGAGCTCGCGCCGCAGACCCCGGCGATGGACGTGGACACTGCGATCAGCCGAGACGTCGTCGACCTGGTCGTGCGCAGCCAGCTGGAGCTGCCCGAGGGGTTCACCGCCCACCCGCGCCTCGTGCCCCAGCTGCGCCGGCGCGCCGAGATGGTGGCCACCGACGCGATCGACTGGGGCATGGCCGAGGCCCTGGCCATCGGGTCGCTGGTGCACGAGGGCCGCTGGGTGCGGCTCGCCGGCCAGGACTCCCGTCGTGGCACGTTCGGCCACCGCCACGCGGTCATCGTCGACGCCCGCACCGGATGGCAGTACAAGCCGCTGAAGCAGTGCTACGCCAACGGCGGCAAGCTGTTCGTGTACGACTCGCTGCTCTCGGAGTTCGCCGCGATGGGCTTCGAGTACGGCTACGGCGTGGCCCGGCCCGACGCGCTGGTCATGTGGGAGGCGCAGTTCGGCGACTTCGCCAACGGCGCGCAGACGATCATCGACGAGTTCCTGTCCTCCGCGGAGCAGAAGTGGGCGCAGCGCTCCTCGCTGGTGCTGCTGCTCCCGCACGGCTACGAGGGCCAGGGCCCCGACCACTCGTCGGCCCGCATCGAGCGGTTCCTCACGCTGTGCGCGCAGGACAACATGACCGTGGCCCAGCCGACGACGCCTGCGTCCTACTTCCACCTGCTGCGCTGGCAGGTGCACTCGCCGCTGACCCGGCCGATGGTCGTGTTCACGCCGAAGTCGCTGCTTCGCGCGAAGGTGTCCACCTCGCTGACGCGCGACTTCACCGAGGGCACGTTCCGCCCGGTGCTCGACGACCGGGGCATCTCGGAGGGCCGGATCGACGCCAGCGGCATCCGCCGGGTCCTGCTCTGCTCCGGCAAGGTGGGCTTCGACCTCATGGCCGAGCGTGACAAGCGCGCGCGCACCGACGTCGCCGTGATCCGCCTCGAGCGGCTGTACCCGATCCCGCACCGGACGCTCACCGAGTCGCTCGACCGGTTCGGCCCCGACCTCGACGTGGTGTGGGTGCAGGACGAGCCGGAGAACCAGGGCCCGTGGCCGTTCATGAACCAGCACCTGCCCAGCGCGGTCGGCCGGACCGTGCGCCATGTCACCCGTGCCGCCGGCTCCGCGCCGTCGGTCGGCTCGCTGCACCGGCACGAGCAGGAGCAGCGCGACCTGCTCGACCGGGCGTTCGCGTAGGGCTGCGGCGGATGTACGACACCGATCGCGGCATCGAGGAGCTGGCCCGGCGGCGCGGCGAGGAGGAGGTCACCCTCGCCTGGCTCGCCGGGCAGCTGGTCACGTTCGTGGACCTGCACCCTGAGTTCGAGATCGCCATCGACCGGCTGGGCA
>DASVBK010000149.1:0-4379 GCA_036375875.1 Candidatus Nanopelagicales bacterium | reverse complement strand
GTACCAGACGAGGAACGCCACGGTCATCGGGAACGAGAAGCCCCGGTACCGGCGGCGCAGCTCCACGAACTCAGGGCTCGTCTGGGCGCGGATGTAGGCCTCGGGGTCGGGCGTGCCGCCCCCGCCGGTCCTGGTCGGCGGTGTCCCGCCGCTTGGCGGGCCCTGCAGGTCACTGCTCATGTCGGCGCCTCCTTGCGTGGTGGGCCGGTCGCCGGGGGCCGGCTGCCGGTGGGTCCCGCGAGCGGGTGTCCCGGACCGTAGGGGCGATGCGCAGGTGCAGGGAACGGCTGACGCAGCCGGTGCGTCGAGCGGGCCGAGCGGGCCGACCAGAGGTGATCTACGTCACGACGAACGGCGCGCCCCACCCGACGAGCGGCGGCGCCCCCCGCACCCAGGGGAGCGCCCGGACGGAGCCAGCCCACCACCCCCGGTCCGCAGCCGACTCAGTCCTCGGCCAGACCCGCGGTTGCCGGCACAGCAGGCGGCAGCCGTTCAGGCAGGATGCGCGCATGCCGGTGACCGTCGGGATCGATCTGGTGCACGTGCCGCGGATGGAACGGTTGCTGCGCAGCCAGCGCACGCGCGAGCGCGTCTTCACGCCTGCCGAACAGCTGCTCTGTGCCGAGCAGGCGCAGCGGTTCGCGGGGCGTTGGGCTGCCAAGGAGGCCGTGATGAAGGCGCTGGGCCAGGGCATCGGCGAGCTGGCCCCGACCGAGATCGAGGTGCTGGCTGGGCCATCGGGTGCACCGGCGCTCTGCCTGCATGGTGCGGCGGCAACCACCGCCGCCGACCAAGGGTGGGAGACGTGGCAGGTCTCCATCTCGCACGACGGGGAGTACGCCACGGCCATTGCGATCGGCACGGCGTCCGGCTGAGCTGGATGCCCCGGAGCTCTGCCGCCCGCGCAGCGCCTCCGCGTCGTCGAGCAACCTCCCCGTGCACGCGGAGGGTCAATCAACGAGCGGAGGGTCTTCCGACAAGCGGAGGTTCTCGGCCAGGGGCCGCCGGGCCAGGGGCGGCTGGGGTGCTGTGGGCGGCGTCGCGGTCGCCCGCTCAGTCGCCGGTGGCGCGGGCCCGGCGGCGCCGGTGCGCGTAGCGGCGCATGAAGAACACGCCCACGGAGATGCCGATCGTCAGGTAGATGACGTTGTTGATCGCGTCGATGTGCTCCTCGACCGTGCGCCACTGGGTGCCCAGCAGCATGCCCGCGCCGATGAGCAGCGTGTTCCAGATCGCCGAGCCCAGCGCCGTGAGCACCAGGAAGCGTCCCAGCGGCATCCGAGCAGCCCCCGCGGGCAGCGAGATGAGGCTGCGCACGCCGGGGATGAGCCGTCCGACGAACACCGCGAGCTCGCCGCGCCGCGCGAACCAGGCGTCGGCGCGGTCGACGTCGTCGGACTCCACGAGGGGCACCGCCAGCAGCACCCGCCGGGTGCGCGCCTCGCCGAACGCCCGGCCAGCCCCGTAGAGCACGAGCGAGCCGAGCACCGAGCCGAGCAGCGCGCACAGCCAGGTCAGCGGCCCGTTGAGCCGGCCGAGCTCGATGAGCGCGCCCGCGGCGGGCAGCACCACCTCGCTGGGGATCGGCGGGATCACCGACTCCAGCAGCACCAGCAGCCCGACGCCGATCTCGCCCAGGGCGTCGATGGTGTCGAGGATGAATCCGACGAGGCCGAGGCTCTCCTGGGAGTCGGCCGTCTGGGTCAGCAGCACCTGAGCAGCGTGCCATGCGGGGCCGAGCGCCGCCGAGCACGCCAGGAGGGAGCGGCCAGCGCCGCGCCAGCCGCGCGGGGCGCGGGTGCCTGGCTGAACCGGCGCCACCACGGGGAGCCCACCCCGCAGCCGGCCGCCTCCAGCAGCGCCGCGGACATGGAACAGGGCCGGGGGCGCCGAACCGAACTACCCCCGTCGGTTCGGTGCGCGCTCCCCGGCCCTGCTCCTCCTGGCGGCCGCACCCCCGGCCAGGCCGCCAGCGCAAGCAGGATAATCCGAGATCTGATCTGCAACCAAATCCGCGAACGCATTGCAAACACGAGTTGCGAAATGCATTCCGCGTCGCGTAGCGTCCGCCGCGATGGGGACCTACCTGAAGATGGCCGAGCGCAAGGCCATGGCCCGCGAGGCCGCCCGCGCGCTGCTGCGCGACGAGGGCGTCCCCATCCGGGAGCTGAGCCTCAAGCAGGTGGCAGCGCACCTCGAGTGGCCGCTCGGCACGCTGCACCGGGCCTACTCCGTGATCCACGTGCTGCGCAACGACCTGCTCCTGGAGTACGAGGACGAGACGTTCCACGCCGTCTACCGCATCGGCGACGGCGGCCTTGCCGCGGAGCTCAATGCCCAGGCCGCACGCATGCGCGCGCGCATGGGCGACGAGGCCAACATGCAGCTGATGCGCTACCAGATGGCCCTGGGCTGTGCGTCGGTGGATCCGATCGAGCTGCCGCTGCGACATTCCCGGGACTCGTCCTGGGAGTTCCACCGCGACCTGCTCGTGCAGATCTCCGTGGCTGCCGACGAGGAGTACGAGGACCTCAACGCGCTGGCGTCGATCGTGACCGCCTTCCACGACGGGCTCACCTACCAGTGCTTCAACCATCGTGATCCCGACCGCTGGCTGGCCGACATGCGCCGCGCCATCGGGATCGCGGTGCAGTTCGCCCAGCCCCGCAAGGTCGAGCAGCGCTCGTCGTTGGCCGACCAGCGCTGGACCGCCGACCAGATGCCGGCGCGGCGACGTGAGCTGCTGCGCGCTGCGAGCCCCCCGTGAGCGTCGCGCCCGGCGCCGGCCCAGGTGGAGCCGACCCCTTCGACCTGGCCCGGTTCGTGGCCGCCCAGGCACCGGTCTTCGACCGCGCCCTGGCCGAGCTTCGCGCGGGGCACAAGCGCGGCCACTGGATGTGGTTCGTGTTCCCGCAGCTGCGGGGGCTGGGCCGCAGCCCCACGGCCGTCGAGTTCGGGATCGGCTCGCTGGCGGAGGCCTGCGCCTACCTCGCCCACCCGGTGCTGGGCCCGCGCCTGGTGACCTGCGCCGAGGCGCTGCTCGCGCTGCCCCGGGCCGACCCCGAGCAGGTGCTGGGCTCGATCGACGCGGTGAAGCTGCGGTCGAGCATGACCCTGTTCTCGGTGGCCGATCCGGGCCAGGTCGTCTTCACCTCCGTGCTGGAGCGGTGCTTCGACGGCGAGCCCGACCCGCTCACGCTGCAGCTGCTCGCCGGCTGAGCAGGATGTGGCGCCGGCGGGCGCGGGGCAGAATCGGGGCATGGTGTTCAAGCGGGTCGGGGACGGCCGCCCCTATCCCGACCATGGCCTGACGTCGCGGGACTGGGCCCGGATCCGGCCCAGCCGGGTGCGGCTGTCGGACCTCGTCACCACGCGCAGCACGCTGGACCTCTCGGTGCTCCTCGTCGATGACTCCACCTACTACGGCGACCTGTTCGCCCATGTCGTGCTGTGGCGCGGTGACCTCTACCTGGAGGACGGCCTGCACCGCGCGCTGCGCGCGGCACTGGCCAGCCACGGCGGTGAGGCGATGCTGCACGCCCGCGTCTACGAGTCCCCGGATGGTGCGCACGGCTCCGATCCGGCCGACCTCGACGCCGACCACCGGGAACAATGAGCCCGTGGACCACCGCGCCGACCTCACCATCCCCACCGCCGCGACCTGGGCGGAGCTGACCTCCGAGGACTTCCTGCGCGCCTTCGCCGCCGAGGTGGGCGTGACCGTGACCGACCTCGAGCTCGGGCTGGACGGCGAGCAGTCGACGGCCCGGATGGACTGGGAGTTCAGCACCGACGCCCCCGGGATCCCGGAGCTGGCCAAGCGGTTCCTGCCCAGCCGCGTCCAGCTGCAGTGGACGCAGGCCTGGCAGCCGCTCGAGGCCGACCGGGCCACCGGCCGCCTCGACGTGGTGCTGCCGGGCCGGCCGGGCGCCAAGGCGGTCGGCGACTGCCTGCTCACCAGCGACGATGCCGGCGCGGGGTCGGTGCTGCGCACCTCGACGAGGACCTCCGCCGAGCTGCCGTTCCCGATCGCGGGGCGAGTGGAGTCGCTCATCGACAAGGACCTGGTGGGCTGGATCATCTCGGTGCAGGCGCGGGTCCTGCTGCGCCGGGCCAGCTGAACCGGCGGCCTGACAGGTCCGCCGGAGCCCCCGCCGCACCGGTCCCGGGCAGCCCGCGCCTCACTGGTCCGCCGGACCCCCGGCCTCCTCGGTGTGGTCACCGACCCCCTCGGCGGGCTCGGCGAGCAGGAAGCCCAGCGCCATGAATGCCGACGGGCTCTGCGACCCGCCGATGGTCGCGGCATGGCCCTTCCCGGGCCAGATGTGCACCCGACCGTCCCGCACCCCATCGGCGGTGCGCCGGAACAGCTCGGGGGA
>DASVBK010000141.1:0-15384 GCA_036375875.1 Candidatus Nanopelagicales bacterium | reverse complement strand
ATCTGGGACGAGTTCGCCGACGTCCCGGGTGCGATCGCGGACGGGTCGACGGCCGATCCGGGGTGCGAGCACGTGGTCCGCATGGCGCAGGACGTGGACCTGCTGGCCTGGCTGGGCGTGGACGCCTACCGGTTCTCGGTGGCGTGGGCGCGCGTCCAGCCCGGTGGTCGCGGGCCGCTGTCGCCCGAGGGCCTGGACCACTACGACCGGCTCTGCGACGCGCTGCTGGAGCGGGGGATCGCCCCCCTGGTGACGCTCTACCACTGGGACCTGCCAAGCGAGCTGCACGCCCGCGGCGGCTGGCTGGACCCTCGCACCGGCGAGCTGTTCGGGCAGTACGCCAACGCGGTGGCCACCCGGCTCGGCGATCGGGTCGGGTCCTGGGCGACGCTCAATGAGCCGTGGTGCTCGGCCTTCCTGGGGCACGCCGCCGGCATCCATGCGCCGGGCAGGCAGGTCCCCGCCGAGGCCCTCGAGGTGGCCTACCGGCTGCTCGTGGCGCACGCACGGGGCCTGGAGGGGCTGCGCGCCGCCGGCGTGCAGCAGGCCGGCATCGTGCTCAACCTCATGCCCACCTTCGCCGACGACCCCTACCGCGACGACCCGGTCGTGCAGCAGGCCGCCCGCCACGTCGACGCCCTGCAGTGCGGCCTGTGGCTCGACGCCCTGGCCGGTCGTGGGCTCAACGCCGACGTGGTGGCCGGCACGGCTGCCCTCACGGACTGGTCGTTCGCGGACAGCACCGAGCTCGGCGCGGTCGCGGCCCCGATCGACTGGCTCGGGGTCAACTACTACACCGTGCAGCGGCTGGTGCCGGTGGCCGAGGCCGGTGACCGGGCCGTGGCCCAGGACGTGGCGGCCCACCCGGGCTGCCCGCCGGTGCACTTCGCGCCACGGCCCCCGCTGACCACCATGGGCTGGGAGGTCAACGCCCGCGGCCTGCGCACGACGTTGGAGGCGACCGCGGCCGCGCTGCCCGGCGTGCCGCTGTGGGTGGCCGAGAACGGCATGGCCTGCGACGACGTCGTGGTCGAGGGCCGGTGCGAGGACCCGGCGCGCGTGGACTACCTCACCGGCCACCTCGAGCAGGTCATCGAGGCCCGCGCCGCGGGCATCGACGTGCGCGGGTACCTGCTGTGGTCGCTGTTCGACAACATCGAGTGGGCGGAGGGCTGGCGGCAGCGCTTCGGCATCGTCCACGTCGACGCCGACACCCAGGCTCGCACGCCGAAGGCCAGCGCCCGATGGCTGCGCGTCCTGCAGACGAGGCGTCGTGGGCACTACCCTGACCAACGGGTCGCAACCGCGGCTCGCACCCTCCACAACGGATCGTCCGGCACGTACCTGCCGGTGAAGGGAAGTTGATCGCGCCATGGCCACTGTGTCCTTCAAGGGAGCAACCCGGGTCTACCCCGGTTCCACCAAGCCCGCCCTGGACAAGCTCGACCTCGAGATCGCCGACGGGGAGTTCCTCGTCCTCGTGGGCCCCTCGGGCTGCGGCAAGTCCACCTCGCTGCGCATGCTCGCGGGCCTCGAGGAGGTCAACGAGGGCCGGATCTTCATCGGGGAGCGCGACGTCACGACCCTGGCGCCGAAGGACCGTGACATCGCGATGGTCTTCCAGTCCTACGCGCTCTACCCCCACATGACGGTGCGCGACAACATGGGCTTCGCCCTGCAGATCGCCGGCATGCCGAAGGCCGAGATCGAGACCCGCGTGAAGGAGGCGGCCAAGATCCTGGACCTCGAGCCCTACCTGGACCGCAAGCCCAAGGCGCTGTCCGGCGGCCAGCGCCAGCGCGTCGCGATGGGCCGCGCGATCGTGCGCAAGCCCCAGGTGTTCCTCATGGACGAGCCGCTGTCGAACCTCGACGCGAAGCTGCGCGTGCAGACCCGCACGCAGATCGCCAAGCTGCAGCGCGACCTCGGTGTCACGACCGTCTACGTGACCCACGACCAGACCGAGGCCATGACGATGGGCGACCGCATCGCGGTGCTCAAGGACGGCATCCTCATGCAGGTCGGCACCCCGCAGGACCTGTACGACAGCCCGGCGAACGTGTTCGTGGCCGGCTTCATCGGCAGCCCGGCCATGAACCTGGTCCAGGCCCCGGTCGTCGACGGCTCGGTGCGCCTGGGCAACAAGGCGGTGCCGATCCCGGCACCGACCGCGGCGGAGCTGCACTCGCGCTCGCGCTCCTCGGTCGTCATGGGCTTCCGCCCGGAGGACCTCGAGGTCGTCGAGACCCAGGACTCGTGGCCGGTCGAGGTGCAGATCGTCGAGGGCCTCGGCGCCGACGCGTACGTGTACTCGGAGGTGCTGCTGCCCGGCGGCGCCTCGCAGCAGGTGGTGGTCCGCACCGACGGCCGGCTGCACCCGCAGCGGGGCAGCATCCTGAACCTCAAGGCCAAGCCCGGGCACGTCCACCTGTTCGACCCCGAGACAGGCGACCGGCTGCCGAACTGACCCCGCCCGACCCGCTGACGAGCCGCTCCCCCCCGGGGGCGGCTCGTTCGCGTCGCGGGCGTGACACGCCAACTGCGCCGGGCCCGTCGGGGGCCCGGCGCACCCGCGACGGGCTCAGCGTGCCAGCACGCGCAGCAGCTTCGTGCTGAACGGGGGCATCGGCAGCGCCGTGCCGTGCGTGCGGGTGTGGCCGAACTCCCCGGCGAATCCACCCACGGTGTCGACGACCACCTGGTACTCGGTGCCGAACGGCGGCCCGGGCAGCAGGAACGTGCCCGCGTGCGGCGAGCCGTTCATGACCAGCAGGAAGGGGTCGTCGACCATCGCCTCGCCGCGCGGGCCGCGGGTGCGCAGGTCGCCGGAGAGGTACATGCCCACCATGCGGTTGTCGCTGAAGTGCCAGTCGACCTCGGTGAGCTCGCGACCGTCGCCGCGCAGCCAGGCCAGGTCCTTGGGCCGGCCCGGGTCGGGGGCGGTGCCCTCGAAGAAGTACTTGCGCTTGAACACCTGGTGGGTACGGCGCAGGTGCACCACGCCGGCGGTGAAGACCAGCAGGTCGCGCTGCCACGCCTCGAGGTCCCAGTCCACGTAGGAGATGTGGTTGTCCTGGCAGTACGCGTTGTTGTTGCCGCCCTGGGTGCGGCCCAGCTCGTCGCCCATGGTGAGCATCGGCACGCCGGTGCTCAGCAGCAGCGTGGTGAGGAAGTTGCGGATCTGCCGCTCGCGCAGGGCACTGATGTCCGGGTCGTCCGTCGGCCCCTCGACCCCGTGGTTCCAGGAGCGGTTGTTGTCCGTGCCGTCGCGGTTGTGCTCCTTGTTGGCCAGGTTGTGCTTGGTCGAGTAGCTCACGAGGTCGCGCATGGTGAAGCCGTCGTGGGCGGTGACGAAGTTGATCGAGGCGAACGGCCGTCGCCCCTCGGAGGCGTAGAGGTCCGCTGAGCCGGTGAGCCGCCAGCCGAGCTCGGCCAGCGAGCCGAACCCGCGCCAGTAGTCCCGCACGCAGTCGCGGTACTTGTCGTTCCACTCGGTCCACAGCGGCGGGAACTCGCCCACCTGGTAGCCACCGGCGCCGACGTCCCACGGCTCGGCGATGAGCTTCACCGAGCGCAGCACGGGATCCTGCTGGATGGTCGACATGAACGAGCCGAGCATGTCCACGTCGTGGAACGAGCGGGCCAGGGCGCTGGCCAGGTCGAACCGGAACCCGTCGACGTGCATCTCGGTCACCCAGTAGCGCAGCGAGTCCATGATCAGCTGCAGGACGTGCGGCTGCGAGGCGTCCGGGGTGTTGCCGCAGCCGGTGTAGTCGGCGTAGCGCCGGCCGTCGCTGAGGCGGTAGTAGCCGTTGTTGTCGATGCCCCGGAACGACAGCGTCGGCCCCTGCTCGTTGCCCTCCGCCGAGTGGTTGTAGACCACGTCGAGGATCACCTCGAGGCCGGCGGCGTGCAGCGCCCGGACCATCTCCTTGAACTCGCTGACCTGCTGGCCGCGGGTGCCCGAGGAGCTGTAGGCGGCATGCGGGGCGAAGAAGCCAAGGGTGTTGTAGCCCCAGTAGTTCACCAGGCCGTTGGCCAGGACGTGGTCCTCGCTGATGAAGTGGTGGATCGGCAGCAGCTCGACCGCGGTCACGCCCAGCCGCCTGAGGTGTTCGATGGCGGCCGGGTGGGCCATGCCCGCGTAGGTGCCGCGCAGGTGCTCGGGAATCTCGGGATGGCGCATCGTGAAGCCCTTGACGTGGGCCTCGTAGATGACCGTCTCGGTCCACGGGGTGGCTGGGCGCACGTCGCCGCGCCAGTCGAAGCCGTCGTCGCCGACCACGACGCAGCGCGGCACGTAGGGCGCGGAGTCCTGGTCGTCGCGCACGGTGTCGTCGGTGCCCACGTGGCCGCGCGTCGCCGGGTGGGGCTGGTACTCGCCGTCGATGGCCCGGGCGTACGGGTCCATGAGCAGCTTCTGGCCGTTCCACCGGTCGCCGCGCCAGGGGTCCCAGGGCCCGTGCACCCGGAATCCGTAGCGATCGCCCGCGCGCATCCCCGGCACGTAGCCGTGGAAGACGTGGAAGGTCTTCTCCTGCAACGCGATGCGTCGCTCGGCCCCGTCGTCGTCGAAGAGGCACAGGTCCACGCCGTAGGCGCCCTCGGCCCAGATCGCGACGTTCGCGCCGTTGTCGTCGAGGGTCACGCCCAGGGGGTCCCACGTGCCCGGCCACGCATCGGGCAGCCGCTCGGGCGCGCGACCCACCTGTCGGACCGAGCTCGGCCCATCACCGCCGGGGCCGACCACGCCCTCCACCGCACCGTGCACGGGCAGAAGGGTAGCCGGGCTGCGGCGTGCCGGCTGGCCGTCTGGCCCTCGTGGCGCCTCGCTAGGCTCCGGGAGCGTCAGGCCGGCAGGCCCGCAGGGCCGAGCGGCGAGCGAGGGACAGGGGTGATGGCCATGGCGGCTGCAGTGGTGCGCACCGGCGAGGTGACGCGTGTCGAGCTCGAGGACGCGGTGGCCACGCTGCGCCTGGATCGGCCCCCGGTCAATGCGCTGAACCTGGCCATGCAGCGCGAGATCCTGGGGCACGCCCGGTGGTTGGCCGATGCCGGCGATGCCGGCGATGTCCGCGCGGTGGTGATCTACGGCGGTGAGCGGATGTTCGCCGCCGGCGCGGACATCAAGGAGATGGCCGCGATGAGCTACCAGGACATGGCCGCCGGCTCGAAGCTGCTGCAGGAGTCGTTCAACGCCGTGGCGGGGCTGCCGATGCCGGTCATCGCCGCCATCACCGGGTTCGCGCTGGGCGGCGGGTGCGAGCTGGCCCTGGCCGCGGACCTGCGCGTGGCCGGCACCCGGGCCAAGCTCGGGCAGCCCGAGGTGCTGCTCGGCGTGATCCCCGGCCTGGGGGGCTCGCAGCGCCTGCCGCGGCTCATCGGCCCCTCCCGGGCCAAGGACCTGATCTTCACCGGCCGCCACGTGACGGCCGACGAGGCGCTGGCGATGGGGATGGTCGACCGGGTCGTCGACGATGCCGAGGTCCACGCCGTGGCCGGCGCGCTCGCCGCCCAGCTGGCCGCCGGAGCACCGCTGGCCCTCGCGGCGGCCAAGCGCGCGATCAACCTGGGCCTCGAGGTCGACGTGGCGACGGGCTGCCAGATCGAGCGGCTCGAGTTCGCCGGGCTGTTCGCCACCGACGACCGGTCGATCGGGATGGCGTCGTTCCTCGCGGAGGGGCCCGGCAAGGCCCGATTCACGGGTCGGTGACCGCGATGCGCCTCACGCTGTTCGGCGCGACCGGCGGCACCGGAGGGGAGGTCCTGCGCGCCGCCCTCGCGGCCGGGCACGAGGTCACCGTCCTCGTGCGTGACGCCGAGCGCCTCGGCTCGGTGCCCGAGGGGGTCACCGTCGAGGTCGGCGATGCCACCGACCCGCAGGCGGTGGCGCGGGCGGTGGCCGGCGCCGAGGCGGTCATCAGCGCCATCGGCGGCCGGACGATGGGCCGCAGCACGGTCATCACCGACGCCATGACGGCCATCGTCGCCGCGCTGCCAGCCGGCACCCGGCTGCTGGCCATGAGCACCGTGGGCGCCGGGGGCTCAGCGAGCCAGCTGCCGCTGCCGGTGCGGGCCGTCCTCGGGGTCGTGCTGCGCAACGCCATCGCCGACCACGACGGCCAGGAGCGGGTGATCATGGCCAGCGACCTGGACTGGACCATCGCACGCTGCGTGGGCCTCACTGACGATCCGCCGCGGGGCGAGGCGCACGTGCTCACCGAGGGCAGGGTCGGCGGCTCCCGGATCGCGCGAGCCGACGTCGCGCAGTGGCTGGTGGCCAACCTCCAGGACCCGACCTGGTCACGGCAGGCCGTCACGCTCTGGTGAGCACCGGCTCGCGTGGACGCCCTGCGGGCGCCCGCCGGTACGCTGGCGCCACCTGACGACGGGCGAGTGGGGGCGAGCGCATGCAGGTGCAGCAGACGCAGGTGCAGACCGACCGGGTCCTCACCCTGCCCAACGTGCTGTCCGCCGTCCGGCTGCTCACGATCCCACTGTTCGTCTGGCTGGCGCTGGTGCCCGAGGCCGACGGCGCCGCGGCCCTCGTGCTGATGCTCGGGGGCCTCACCGACTACTTCGACGGGATGCTGGCCCGGCGCTGGAACCAGATCTCGCGCGTGGGGCAGCTGCTGGACCCGATCGCCGATCGGCTCTCCACGCTGGCCGTGCTCGTGGTGTTCCTCGTGCGCGGCGTGGTGCCGTGGTGGTTCGTGGCCCTGCTGGTGGCCCGTGACGCCGTGCTCGCGCTGCAGATGGCGCAGCTCAAGCGCCATGGGGTCACCGGTCTGCCGGTCAACTTCGTGGGCAAGGCGGCCACGTTCCACCTCATGGCCTCCTTCCCGCTGCTCATGTGGGGGGTGTCGGCGACGTCCGGCCCGGCGGAGCTGGCCCGGATCGCGGGCTGGGCGCTGGCGCTCTGGGGCGCGTGGCTCTACCTCTACAGCGCCTGGCTGTACCTGCGCCAGGCCCGTGAGGTCCGCATCCGCTTCCCCGTGCCGGCTGCGGGGTAGCGCGTGCGCGCCGTGGTGATGGCCGGGGGCGAGGGCACCCGCCTGCGCCCGCTGACGACCAACGTGCCCAAGCCGCTGCTCCCGGTGGTCGGCGAGCCGATCATGGCCCATCTGCTGCGGCTGCTGCACCGCCACGGGATCGCCGAGGCGGTGGTGACCGTGCAGTACCTCGCCGGCAGCGTCCGCACCTACTTCGGCGACGGTGCGGAGTACGGCGTGGCGCTGCGCTATGCCACCGAGTCGGTGCCGCTGGGCACGGCGGGCAGCGTGAAGAACGCCGAGCAGGGCCTGGCCGGCGAGCCCTTCCTGGTGGTCTCCGGCGACGCCCTCACCGACATCGACCTCAGCGACCTCGTCGCCTTCCACCACAAGACCGGCGCCGTGGTCACCGTGGCCCTGGCCCGCAAGCCGAACGTGGTGCAGTTCGGCAACGTCATCACCGCCGAGGACGGCCGCATCGAGCGCTTCATCGAGAAGCCCACGTGGGGCCAGGTGTTCTCCGACACGGTGAACACCGGCATCTACGTGGTGGACCCGCAGGTGCTCGACCTCATCGAACCCGACGAGGTGGTGGACTGGTCGGCTGACGTCTTCCCGGCGCTGCTGGCCTCGGGGGCGCCGCTCTACGGGTACATCACGGATCGGTACTGGGAGGACGTCGGCACGATCGACAGCTACCTCACGGTGCAGCGCGACGCGCTCAACGGCCTGGTCGACGTGCACATCGCCGGCTTCGAGATGGCCCCGCAGGTCTGGCTGGGTGAGGGGGCGGCCCTCGACCCGAGCGCCACCGTGCTGGCCCCGTGCTTCATCGGCCCGCACAGCAGCATCGAGCGCGACTGCGTGGTGGGGCCGAACACGGTGCTGGGCAGCAACGTCATGGTGCGCCGCGGCGCGCGGGTGGTGGGCTCCCTGCTCGACGCGAGCGTGTACGTCGACGCCGGCTGCGAGGTGCAGTCCGCCCTGATCGGTCGTTCCACGGAGCTGCGTGCCCGGGTGCACGTCGACCAGGGCGCCGTGGTCGGCGACCAGTGCGTGCTCGAGGAGGAGGTCGAGATCGCCGCGGGGGTGCACGTCTACCCCTCGAAGACGATCGAGGCCGGCGCCGTCGTCAACGACAACGTCATCTGGGAGGGCCAGGCCCACCGGTCGCTGTTCGGCCCCCGCGGCGTGAGCGGCATCGTGAACCTCGACATCACCCCGGAGATGGTCGTCCGGCTCGCCGCCGCGTACGCCACGCTGCTGCCCAAGGGCTCGACCGTGACGGTCGGGCGCGACCACTCCCGAGCCGCCCGGGCGATGAACCGCGCGCTGGCCGGGTCGCTGACCGCCGCAGGCCTGGACGTGCGCGACCTGCGCATCACCCCGCTGCCGATCGCGCGCTCGGATGTCGCGCGCGCCGCGGACGGGGGGGTCTACCTGCGCACCACGCTGGGCGAGCCGGAGAGCCTGGACCTGCTGGTGCTCGATCGCACGGGCTCGGACCTCTCGGTGCCCGACCAGCAGCGCCTCGAGCGGATCCTGGTCCGCCGCGACTTCCGCCGGGCGTTCCCGGGCGAGATCGGCGACATCCACACCCCGCACCGCACGATCGACGAGTACGCCGTGCAGATCGCGACCTCGATCGACGTGAGCGGCGTCGCCGAGGCCGACCTCAAGGTCGTGGTCGACACCGGCCTGGGGGCCGCCTCCCTCGTGCTGCCACGGGTCATCTCGCACCTGGGTATCTCGGTGCTCACCGTGAACAACCGCCTGGACGAGGAGCACCCGACCTCGACGCAGCGGTCGTACCACGCGGCCATGGCGCGGCTGGCCGAGCTGGTCTCCAGCTCGCGCTCGGACCTCGGGGTGCGCTTCGACCCGACCGGCGAGCGGCTGTCGCTCGTGGACGAGACCGGCCGACCCTTCGACCACGGCCGCGCCCTGCTCGTGCTGCTGGACCTGGTGGCGGCCGAGCGGCGCGGCGGCGTCGTGGGACTGCCCTCGCACACCACGCGGGTGGCCCAGGACGTGACCGCCTACCACGGCGTGAACGTGGAGTGGGCGGGCACCTCGACCGCCTCGCTGTCGCGCGTGGCCCAGCGCCCGGGGCTGGTCTTCGCCGGCGACGGCCGTGGCGGGTTCATCGTGCCCGAGATGGGCCCGAACGTGGACGGCATCGCCGCCTTCGTCCGGCTGGTGGGCCTGGTGGCGCGCACCCAGCTGACGTTGTCGGCGATCGACCGACGCATCCCCCAGGCCCACATGTCCCGGGCCCAGGTGCCGACCCCGTGGAGCCGGCGCGGCGCGGTGATGCGCACGCTGGTGGAGACCGCGGGCAGCCGGGTCGTGGACACCGCCGAGGGCGTGCGCATCGGGGAGCCCGACGGCAGCTGGACCCTGGCGGTGCCCGACGACACCGAGCCGGTCATCCGGCTCTGGGTCGAGGCTGGCAGCGACCAGCGGGCTGAGGAGCTCCTCGCGCAGTGGTTCGCCGTCATCGAGGCGCAGGTGTCCTGATCGTGGGCCAGATGCACCAGGCGGGCACGCCGGGCGGGAACGGCCCGGCCGCCCCCGCGCCGGCGGCCGGCCGCCGCGCGTCGGGGGGACCCGGGGCCCTGGGCGGCGCCGGCGGACCGGGCCGCCTGGGCGTACCGACCGCGGACCCGGGCACCGGCGCGGCTGGCGGCCCAGCCGCACGACATCGGCTCAACCTCATCGAGCTGATCTCCGCCGATGCCGTCGCGAGCGACTACGCGGGCCAGCCGCCGGACCCGCGGGCCAGCTCGCGTCGGCAGCGGGTGCTCGTCGGCGCGATCGCCCTGGGCGTCATCGGGTTCGTGCTGGCGCTGGGCTTCTCGGCCCGGGTGCTCAACGCCCCCGCCGTCGACGGCCAGCGGGCCGCCCTCATCGCCCGCATCGACCAGGCCAGGACCGAGCAGGCCGGGCTCGACACCGAGGTGGGCGACCTGCGCGCCGAGGTGGAGCAGGCCAGGGCCAGCGAGCTCGAGCGAGCGCTGGGCGGGGCCGCGGTCGCGCGCGAGGTGGCCGCCCTGGAGGTGATGGCCGGGTACACCGCCGTCACCGGTCCGGGCGCCGTGGTCACCCTCACGGACGCTGCCACCGAGGAGCAGGCCAGCGAGGAGGACGCCGACCTGACCAAGGTGCTCGACTCTGACGTGCAGCGCGCCGTCAACGGGTTGTGGGCGGCTGGCGCCGAGGCGATCGCGGTGAACGGCCAGCGGCTGAGCACCCGCTCGGCGATCCGCTCGGCCGCTGGTGCCATCCTGGTGAACTACCGCCCGCTGAGCCCGCCGTACCGGGTCGAGGCCATCGGGCCGCCGGGCCTGGCGGCGGTGTTCGAGCGGGGTGCCGACGCGGCGGAGCTGCGCGACGTCTCCCAGCAGTTCGGCATAGGCTTCGCGACGGAGCAGGCGGAGTCGCTGCGCCTGCCAGCGTCGACCAGCCCGCTGCCGGAGTACGCGACCGTCATCGGTCCCGTCGAGGGGGGAGCACCGTGATCGCACTCGTCGGGCTGCTCGTGGGCATCATCGCGGGCCTGATCCTCGAGCCGGCCGTGCCGGTCTGGATGCAGCCCTACCTGCCGATCGCCATCGTGGCCGCGCTCGACGCCGTGGTGGGGGCGACCCGGGCCCTGCTCGACGGGGTGTTCCGCGACCGGGTGTTCGTCATCTCGTTCCTGAGCAACGTGCTCGTGGCGGCCGTCATCGTGTGGATCGGGGACCTGCTCGGCGTCGGCAGCCAGATGTCGACCGGCGTGGTCGTCGTGCTCACCATGCGCATCTTCGCCAACGCCGCGGCGATCCGTCGCCACCTGCTGCGAGCCTGACGTGGCCGACACCCCGGTCACCCCTCCGCCGCCGCAGCCCCCCAGCCCGCCGGACGCGCCGGGCCGCTCGACCGCGGACTTCCACCAGAGCTCGGTGTGGCGCTGGAACGGCCCGCACAGCCTGGTGATGGGACTGCTGTTCGCGGTGCTCGGCCTGCTGCTCGTGGCCGGGGCGCTTGCCTACGGCCGCGACGACGTGCTCGCCAGCGCCCGCCCCGCGGACCTCGTGCAGATCCTCGACAGCCTCGACCAGGAGAACGACCGGTTGCGCCAGGAGCAGCTGCGCCTGCAGTCCGAGCTGACGGTGCTGCGCTCGGGCACCTCGGCCCAGGCCCTCGCCGCCGCACGGCAGCGCCAGGAGTCCCTGGAGATCCTGGCCGGGACGACGGCGGTGCGTGGGCCCGGGGTGCGGATCGTGATCCGGGACCCGAGCGGCGTGATCGAGGCGCCCGACATCCTCGACGCGGTGCAGGAGCTGCGCGACGCCGGGGCCGAGAGCATCGAGGTCAACGAGCGCCGCGTCGTGGTGGACACCTGGTTCGCCGACCCGGCTGACCCGAAGGACCCCGGCATCCTCGTCTCGGGCGACCTGCGCGGCCCGCCGTACACGATCCTGGCGATCGGCGACGAGCAGACCCTGGCGACCGCGATGGAGATCCCCGGCGGCGTGGCGGACACCGTGCGCACCGCCGGGGCCGAGTTCTCGCTGGACCGCCGCGACGCGCTGGACATCACGTCGACCGTGCCCCTGAGCACGCCGGACTACGCTGCCCCGGTATCCACGCAGTGACGACTGGCACGCGGCCCCGCCGCGTGGGCGAAGGAGAGGCGATGTACCCCGACGACCTGCGCTACACCCCCGAGCACGAGTGGGTCCGCCGCGAGGGCCCGTCCGCGCTGCGGTTCGGCATCACCGCGTACGCCGCCGAGGCCCTTGGCGACGTGGTGTTCGTGCAGCTGCCCGCGGAGGGCGCCGTGCTGGTCGCCGGCGAGCCCTGCGGGGAGGTCGAGTCCACGAAGTCCGTCAGCGACCTCTTCGCGCCGGTCGACGGCAGCGTGGTGGCCGTGAACACCGAGCTCGAGGGCGCACCGGAGCTGGTGAACGCGGAGCCCTATGGCGAGGGCTGGATGGTCGACGTCGAGTGCGGCTCGGCGCAGGCTGCCGACGCGGCCTGGGACGCGCTGCTGACCGCCGAGCAGTACGAGCAGCGGTTGAGCTAGGGCCGGTTCGCCCCGATCCCTGACACTGCAGGGGTTGACCCCGGTGCGCAGGGGTCGGATAGGTTGCTCCCCACATGAACCTCGACCTCAGGTCGAGTCTCGGGTGGGGCATCGCAACAAGATGGAGTGGGTCGTGATCCGCACGTGCGCACGCTGCGGCCAGGAGGCGTCGGACCTGGCCAGGTTCTGCAGCAACTGCGGCGCCCCGCTGGTGGACCTGTCCGCGGAGCACCCCGCGGCGGCGACAGGCAACCTCGACGTGCCCATCTCGAGCACCGGCCCGCTCGGGCCCATCGACGGGGCGACCGTGGGTGGCGTGGCCCCCGGGACCGCGATGCTCATCGTCCGCCGGGGCCCCAGCGAGGGCACGACCTTCCAGCTGTCGGGGGAGCGCACCACGATCGGCCGCGGTGACGACGCCGACGTGCTGCTCGACGACGTGACCGTCTCGCGCAGGCACGCCGAGCTGCTGCGCACCGCGGAGGGCTGGCAGTTGCGCGACGTGGGCAGCCTCAATGGGACGTATGTCAACCGCCACCGCATCGAGGAGACCATCCTGGCCGGCGGGGACGAGGTGCAGATCGGCAAGTACCGCTTCGTCTTCCTCGTCGGGGGGCAGGGATGAGCACTGCACGGGCCACTGAGGGACTGCTGAGCATCGGCGAGGTGCTGCACCTGCTGCGCTCGGACTTCCCTGACGTGAGCATCTCCAAGATCCGGTACCTGGAGGCTGAGGGCCTCGTCGAGCCGGCCCGCACCGCCTCGGGGTACCGCAAGTTCACCCGCGCGGACGCCGAGCGGCTGCGCTACGTGCTGCGCATGCAGCGCGACCACTACCTGCCCCTGAAGGTCATCCGCGACCATCTCGACGCCATCGACCGTGGCCTGCAGCCGGCCCCGCTCGACGCTGCGGACACGGCGCCGCGCGCGCTGGTCGTGGCCGAGTCGTACCCGTCACCCGAGGACCTGGGTGCCGACCCCCAGGAGCTGCGGCTGTCGCGGGTGGAGCTGCTCGAGCAGGGTGGGATCAGCAACGAGGTGCTGCGCGAGCTCGAGTCGTTCGGCCTCGTCGGGCACGTCCCCGGGACCAGCTACTTCGACGCGACGGCCCTGCAGGTGGCCCGGATCACCGCCGAGATGGCCCAGTACGGGTACGGGCCCCGGCACCTGCGGCCCTTCAAGCTGGCCGCGGACCGTGAGCTGGCCCTGGTCGAGCAGGTCGTGCTGCCCATGTCCCGCGGCCGCCAGCAGGACTCGGCCGTGCGCGCCGAGGAGACCGCGCGCGCCATCGCGGCCCTGGCGATCCAGCTGCACGTGAGCCTCGTGAAGGCCGGCCTGCCACGCACGCTCGGGCGCTGAGGGGCGCCCCGCTCGGACCGACCCGGGTCCACCCGGCGCACGCCCAGCGGGTCGACAGGTCCGGGTCTACGCTGCTCGCGTGGATGGGTTCGTGACGGTGGAGGTCGTGGGCGTGCGGGTCGAGATGCCCTCCAACTCGCCGATCGTGCTCGTGCGCAGTCCCTCGGACCTGCTGCTGCCGATCTGGATCGGCCCGAACGAGGCAGCGGCGATCGCGATGGCCATGCAGGGCGTCACGCCACCCCGGCCGTTGACCCACGACCTGTTCGTCGCGACCCTGGAGGTGCTGGCGGCCCAGCTGCAGTCGGTTCGGATCACCCGGCTCGAGGACGGCGTCTTCTACGGCGAGCTGGTCCTGGGGGAGCGCGGCGCGACGATCGTCGACGCGCGGCCCTCCGACGCCATCGCCCTGGCGCTGCGCGCCGGCGCGCCGGTGCTCGTCGCCGACGCGGTGCTCGCCGAGGCGGGGGTGCCCGTCGAGCCGGAGAGCGAGGCGACCGAGGAGGCCGAGGAGGTCGAACGGTTCCGCGAGTTCCTGGACTCCGTGGAGCCGCAGGACTTCCAGTGACCCCACTTTCAACCTCATGTTGAGGTTGAGGGTTTGCCCCGGCGTGTCGGGCGCCATGGCGTTGACCGGGGGTGTCGCGGGGCCCTAGGTTCGCCGGTGAATGCCGCGGATGTAACTACACGCGCGGGGTCGTCGACCACCAGCTCGGAGGGCCGCCGGAGATGACAGCTGAAGGCAGCGGGACGCATCACGAGGCGCCGCACGAGGTGCAGACGGCCCTGTTCGACCTGCCGGAGTCCGCGTTGCCGGAGGACGTCGGGTTCCGCGGGCCCGTGGCCTGCGCGGCCGCCGAGATCACCTACCGCCAGCTCGACTACTGGGCGCGCACCGGCCTCGTGGAGCCGTCGGTCCGGCCAGCGACCGGATCGGGCACCCAGCGCCTCTACAGCTTCCGCGACATCCTCGTGCTCAAGGTCGTCAAGCGGCTGCTGGACACCGGGGTGTCGCTGCAGAACATCCGCACCGCGGTCACCCACCTGCGCGCCCGCGGTGTGGAGGACCTCGCGACGCTGACGCTCATGAGCGATGGTGCCAGCGTGTACGAGTGCACCAGCGAGGACGAGGTCATCGACCTCGTCCGCGGTGGCCAAGGGGTGTTCGGCATCGCCGTGGGCAAGGTGTGGGCCGAGGTCGAGGGCACCCTGTCCACGTTGCCCGGGGAGCGCACCAGCGGTGCGGCCGTGCTCGCCGACGACGAGCTGAGCGCCCGGCGGCGGCGGCGCACCCAGGCCGGCTGAGGCTCGCTGCCCGAACGAGGCACCTGACGTCGGACCCCACGACTATCGTGGCGGCGTGACGATCCAGCCAGGCGTGTCCGCGGAGTTCCCTCACCGCCACATCGGCCCCGCCGCGGACGACGTGGCGCGCATGCTCGCCGCCGTCGGCCTGCCGGACCTCGACGCGCTCGCTGCGGCCGCGATCCCGGCGAGCATCGCCTGGTCCGAGGGCTTGGACCTGCCGCCGGCCCTCAGCGAGGCGGAGGCGACCGCAGCGCTGCGATCGCTCGCCGCGAAGAACGAGCCCGTCGTGTCGATGATCGGCCTGGGCTACCACGACACGATCACGCCCGCAGTGATCCGGCGCAACGTGCTGGAGTCGCCCTCCTGGTACACGGCGTACACCCCCTACCAGCCCGAGATCAGCCAGGGCCGCCTCGAGGCGCTGCTGAACTTCCAGACGATGGTCGAGGACCTCACCGGCCTGCCGATCGCCAACGCCTCGATGCTCGACGAGCCGACGGCGGCCGCCGAGGCCATGACGCTGCTGCACCGCGCCGACCGCTCGGGCTCGATGCGCTTCGTGGTCGACGCCGACACCCACCCCCAGACGCTGGCGGTGCTGGCCACCCGCGCCGCGCCGCTGGGCATCGAGCTCGACATCCGCGACGCCTGGGG
>DASVBK010000132.1:0-9252 GCA_036375875.1 Candidatus Nanopelagicales bacterium | reverse complement strand
GTGCTGCTCGTCGGCGGCGGCTCGAACCTGCTGGTGGCCGACGAGGGCTTCCCGGGGGTGGCGGTCACGGTGCGGACCACGGGGGTGCACGTGACCCGGGCGGGCGACGACGCGGTCCTGGTGGAGGTCGCGGCCGGCGAGCCGTGGGATCCGCTGGTCGAGCGCACGCTCGCCGAGGGGTGCTCAGGCCTCGAGGCACTGTCGGGGATCCCGGGCTCGGTCGGCGCCACGCCGATCCAGAACGTCGGGGCCTACGGCGCGGAGGTCAGCCAGGTGCTGCACGGCCTGACGGTGCTCGACCGCCGCACCGGTCATGTCGGCGCCCTGACGCCGGCCGGCGCGGGCCTCGGCTACCGCACCTCGGCGCTCAAGCGCGAGCCCGGTCGCTGGGTGGTGCTCGCGGTGACGTACCGGCTGGCACGCGACGCCCGATCGGCGCCGGTGCGTTACGCGGAGCTGGCCGGGTGCCTGGGGATCGGCACCGGGGAGCGCGCCCCCGCGCGGGAGGTGCGCGAGGCGGTGCTCGCCCTGCGTCGCGGCAAGGGGATGGTGCTCGACGCCACCGACCACGACACCTGGAGCGCCGGCTCGTTCTTCACCAACCCGGTCCTGCCGCCCGAGCAGGCCGCCCGCCTGCCCGAGTCGGCGCCGCGCTTCCCCCAGCCCGACGGCTCGGTGAAGACCTCGGCGGCCTGGCTGATCAGCACCACGGGCTTCTCGCGCGGGTATGCACTGGCGCCCGGGGCCCCGGCGAGCCTGTCGACCAAGCACGTCCTCGCGCTGACCAACCGCGGCGGCGCCACGGCCGCGGACCTGCTCGACCTCGCACGCGCCGTGCGCGCCGGCGTGCAGGCGCACTTCGCGATCACCCTCGAGCCCGAGCCGGTGCTCGTCGGTTGCGCCCTCTGACCGGGCCTGGGCAGCAGCGGGGCCCTCGCGTCCCGAACCATCGTCCGGACCGGACGCGCTCCGGGGCTCGGGACCGGACGGTCGCCCCGAGCAGCCCCGCTGGCTCGGGGCTCAGCGCACCTCGGCCAGGAGCGCGGCGAGGCGCCCCACGCCCTCCTCGAGGTCCGCATCGCCCAGGGCGTACGACAGCCGCAGGTAGCCGGGGGTGCCGAACGCCTCACCGGGCACCACCGCGACCTCGGCCTCGTCGAGGATGAGGGCGGCGAGGTCGGCCGAGCTCATCGGGACGCGCCCGCGCAGCGCTCGCCCGAGCAGCTGCTCGACCGAGGGGTACACGTAGAAGGCGCCCTCCGGCTCGGGGCAGACCACGCCGGGGATGTCGGAGAGCAGCGCGACGATCCGCCGCCGGCGGCGGTCGAAGGCCACCTTCATCGCCTGCACGGCGGTGAGGTCACCGGCCACCGCGGCGAGCGCGGCGACCTGCGAGACGTTGGCCACGTTCGAGGTGGCGTGCGACTGCAGGTTCGTCGCCGCCTTCACGATGTCGTCGGGCCCGATGAGCCAACCCACGCGCCACCCGGTCATCGCGTAGGTCTTGGCCACGCCGTTCACCACGATGCAGCGCTCGGCGAGCTCGGGCACCTCGACGGGCATCGAGGCGAACTCCGCGTTGCCGTAGACCAGGTGCTCGTAGATCTCGTCGGTGACCACCCACAGGCCGTGGTCGACGGCCCAGCGGCCGATCGCGGCGACGTCCTCGGGGGAGTACACCGCACCCGTGGGGTTCGACGGCGAGACGAACACCAGGGCCTTGGTGGCCGGGGTGCGCGCCGCCTCGAGCTGCTCCACGGTGGCCCGGTAGCCGCTCTCGGGCGAGGTCGGCACGACCACCGGCGTCGCGCCGGTCAGCGCGATCGACTCCGGGTAGGTGGTCCAGTAGGGAGCCGGCAGCAGCACCTCGTCGCCCGGGTCGAGCAACGCGGCGAACGCGTTGTAGAGCGCCTGCTTGCCGCCGTTGGTGATGAGCACCTGGCTCGGGCGCACCTTGTAGCCGGAGTCCCGGTAGGTCTTGGCCGCCACGGCCTCCTTGAGCTCGGGCAGCCCGCCCGCGGGGGTGTAGCGGTGCCAGCGGGGATCGTGGCACGCGGCCGCGGCCGCCTCGACGATGTAGTCCGGCGTGGGGAAGTCGGGCTCGCCGGCGCCGAACCCGATGACCGGCCGGCCGGCCGCCTTGAGCGCCTTGGCCTTGGCGTCGACGGCGAGGGTCGCGGACTCGGCGATCGCGCCGATGCGGGTGGACACGCGGTGCTGGGCGGTCATGGCGCCATGGTAGTGAGGCCCCCCGCCCGAGGATCGGCGCATTTGGCCCACGGCGGGGGTGGCGCCGTACACTGGTCCGACCCGGGTCACGTGCACCCCTGCGGGAGCATGCCCGGGCACCACATCCAAAGGGTCGTAGCTCAATTGGTAGAGCACCGGTCTCCAAAACCGGCGGTTGGGGGTTCAAGTCCCTCCGGCCCTGCGAGGCGGGACGTTCGCGTCCCGCGTCCCACACCTGCGGGTGCACGCACCCGCATCGGAGGACCCGTGAGCGAGAGCAGCACGACGACCGACCGGGGCTCGTCCGCGCCGAAGAAGGGCGAGGCGAAGCCGAGCCTCTGGGCGCGCATCACGCTGTTCCTGCGCCAGATGGTGGCCGAGCTGCGCAAGGTCATCTGGCCGACGCGCAAGGAGCTCATCACCTACACGTGGGTGGTGATCGTCTTCGTGGCGGTCGTGACCGCCATCGTGGGCGTCTTCGACCTGGTGTTCACACGCCTGGTGCTGCAGGTCTTCGGCTGACGCCGGGGATCGCCCGAGCACCGACCACGAGAGCTGCGAGGACCACTGTGCCTGGAACGACCGACGACTTCGACGCCGCCGACCGCGGGGCCGACGACTTCGACTGGACTGCTGCCCTGTCGGCGGCGGATGCAGCCGAGGCGTCCGCCGCGGACGCCGAGGAGGCGGCCGAGGTCGTGGCCGGCGAGGAGCTCGCTGACGCCCAGGTGCTCGAGGAGGCCGAGGAGATCGTGGACCGCGAGGCGGCCCAGCTCGAGGCCGAGGAGGTCGGCGACGGGCTGGCGCCCGCCGGCGAGCCCGAGTCGCTCGACCCCGTCGAAGCCTTCCGGGTGGAGCTGGAGTCCGCGCCCGGTGCCTGGTACGTGATCCACTCCTACGCCGGCTACGAGAACAAGGTGAAGACCAACCTGCTCAACCGGGTCACCTCGCTGAACATGGAGGACTACATCTTCCAGGTCGAGGTGCCCATCGAGGAGGTCGTCGAGATCAAGAACGGCCAGAAGAAGCTGGTGAAGCGCAACAAGTTCCCCGGCTACGTCCTGGTGCGCATGGACCTCACCGACGAGTCGTGGGGCACGGTGCGCCACACCCCGGGTGTCACCGGGTTCGTCGGCAACGCCCACGACCCGCTGCCGCTGAGCCTCGACGAGGTCATGGGGATGCTCGCGCCGGAGCCCAGCGCCGCGCCCGAGCCGTTGGCCCCGGCCGCCGCGGGCGCCGCGAAGGGCGGCGGCGCGCAGCCGGCGAAGGTCGTCGAGATCGACCTGCGCCCCGGCGACTCGGTGACGGTCATCGACGGCGCCTTCGCCACGCTGCACGCCACGGTGTCGGAGATCAACATCGAGGCCCAGAAGATCACGGGCCTGGTCGAGATCTTCGGGCGCGAGACCCCGGTCGAGCTGCGCTTCGACCAGATCCAGAAGAACTAGCGCGCACGCCAGCGCGTCCATCGATTCCCCCAGCCGCACGGCTGCGGGGTCACCCAGCACAAAGGACCCGAACCAGCAATGCCTCCCAAGAAGAAGAAGGTCACCGGCCTGATCAAGCTCCAGATCCAGGCGGGTGCTGCGAACCCCGCGCCGCCCGTCGGGCCGGCGCTGGGTCAGCACGGCGTGAACATCATGGAGTTCTGCAAGGCGTACAACGCGGCCACCGAGGCCCAGCGCGGCCAGGTCATCCCGGTTGAGATCACGGTCTACGAGGACCGCTCGTTCTCGTTCGTGCTCAAGACCCCGCCCGCGGCCAAGCTCATCCTCAAGGCCGCCGGTGTCGACAAGGGCTCGGGCGTCCCCCAGAAGGACAAGGTGGGCTCGATCACCCGGGCGCAGGTCAAGGAGATCGCCGAGACCAAGATGCCGGACCTCAACGCCAACGACATCGATGCCGCGATGAAGATCATCGAGGGCACCGCCCGGCAGATGGGCATCACCGTCTCGGGCTGAGACGACCGCTCCTGCCATCCCCGCACCCCGTGGTAGGGCCAGCGCGGCCCGCACACCACCAACGGAAAGAAGGAATCCGTCCATGAAGCGCAGCAAGGGCTACCGCCAGGCAGCCGAGAAGATCGACCCCAGCGAGCTGCACACCCCGCTGAGCGCGGTGCGCCTCGCGAAGGAGACGAGCCCCGCCAAGTTCGACGCCACCGTCGAGGTCGCCCTGCGGCTCGGCGTCGACCCCCGCAAGGCCGACCAGATGGTGCGCGGCACCGTCAACCTCCCCCACGGCACTGGCAAGACCGCTCGGGTCCTGGTCTTCGCCAACGCCGCCAAGGCTGAGGAGGCGCGCGCCGCGGGAGCCGACTACGTCGGCTCCGACGACATGATCGAGAAGGTCGCCGGCGGGTGGACCGACTTCGACGCCGCAGTCGCCACCCCAGACCTGATGGGCAAGGTCGGTCGGCTGGGCAAGGTGCTCGGCCCTCGCGGCCTCATGCCGAACCCCAAGACCGGCACCGTCACCATGGACGTCGCCAAGGCCGTCACCGAGATCAAGGGCGGCAAGATCGAGTTCCGCGTCGACAAGCACGCCAACCTGAACTTCCCCATCGGCAAGGTCTCGTTCGACGAGAAGGCGCTGGTCGAGAACTACGGGGCCGCGCTCGACGAGATCATGCGGCTCAAGCCGTCGGCGGCCAAGGGCCGCTACGTGAAGAAGGCGACGATCTCCACCACGATGGGCCCGGGAATCCCGGTCGATCCCAACCGCACCCGCGACCTCTTGGGCGAGGACGAGTCCGCCTGAGCCAGGCCACGCACCGCGAAGGGCACCGGGAGCGCTCCCGGTGCCCTTCCTCGTTGGGGCGGTGCCCCCGGTCGACTACCAGTTGCTGAGCACGCGCCCCTGCTTGTCGGTGAAGGAGCCGACCAGGAGCATCACGAAGTCGATGAGCGCCCAGATGCCGAGGCCGCCCAGGGTGATCAGGAACAGGATGCCGGTGCCGATCTTGCCGACGTAGAAGCGGTGCAGGCCCAGGCCGATCAGCACCATGAGCAGCACGGCCGCGAGCCGGCTCTTCGGACTGGCGGGGCGCCCGGAGGCGTCGAACATGGGCTTGCCGTTGGGGAAGGCCTGGACGCCCGGGGAGCCGGGGTAGGGGGTTGGTGCAGCCATGGGGGTCCTCTCTGTGGCGGGTTCGCCGTGGCGCTCGTGCATGCTCCCATGGCCGCGCCGGGCACGCCCCGCCGCGCGCCGCGAGGCTTCGGTGGGGCGGTTCCGATTTGGCCGCCCCGTCAGGGCGGGGCTACCCTTGACCCACCGAAGACCGCTGGTCGCGGCTCGCCCCCGGGCGGTCCGCCGAAGGCCCCGCAGCATGCGGGCGGCCCGCGCAGGTGACGAGCACGGTTCGCTGCACGTGGCCACCCGCCACGTCCGCGCCACCCACGCCCCGCGCCTGCGCCGGGGCGTTCCGCATCTCCGGGTCTGCAAGCCGTGGTCGACCACGTCCCGAAGGAGCACCATGGCGCGGAACCCCAAGTCCACCGCCGTCGCAGAGATCACCGAGGAGTTCCGCTCCTCGAGCGCGGCGGTCCTGACGGAGTATCGCGGCCTCACCGTGGCGCAGCTCAAGGAGCTGCGCCGCTCGCTCGGTGGCAACGCCTCGTACGCGGTGGTGAAGAACACCCTGACCAAGATCGCCGCCAGGGACGCCGGGGTCGAGGGCCTCGACGACCTGCTGGCCGGCCCGAGCGCCATCGCCTTCGTGAAGGGCGACCCGGTGGAGGCCGCGAAGGGCATCCGTGACTTCGCCAAGGCC
The DNA here is from genome assembly GCA_036375875.1 of Candidatus Nanopelagicales bacterium. Lineage (GTDB taxonomy): Bacteria > Actinomycetota > Actinomycetes > S36-B12 > CAIYMF01 > Prado023. Next base: position 3,248 of record DASVBK010000132.1, on the reverse strand, counting down.
CACCCCAAGCTCGTGATCAAGGGCGGCTACCTGGATGGCCGCGTGCTGTCCGCGGCCGAGGTCACCAAGCTGGCCGACCTGGAGTCGCGCGAGGTCCTGCTGGCCAAGCTGGCCGGCGCGATGAACGCGTCGCTGCAGCAGGCGGTGTCGCTGTTCGCAGCGCCGCTGTCGCAGGCGGCGCGCGTGATCGAGGCACTGCGGGCGGCCGCCGAGGCCGACCCGTCGATCATCGGTGGTGCCGGGTCCGCCCCCGCCGCCGAGGTTGACACCGAGGCGGCTGCCGACGCTCCCGCCCCCGAGGCCGAGGCATCCCTCGAGGGCGCCACCGAGGAGGCTGCGGCTCCGGCCGAGGCCGCCACCGAGACCGCCCCGGCTCCGGCCGAGGCCACCACCGAGGAGGTTGCGGCTCCGGCCGCGGCCGACGAGGAGGCGCAGGCGCCCGTCGCCGACGCCGAGACCCCGGCCGAGGCTCCCGCCGACGCCGCCACCGACGCTGCGGCCGCAGCCGAGGAGAACGCCGAGGGCTGATCGCCCTTCGCAATCAGCCCACCCCGGCATCGGCCGGATACGAAGAGAGGAACCGCCATCATGGCGAAGCTGAGCACCGACGAGCTGCTCGACGCGTTCAAGGAGATGACGCTGATCGAGCTCTCCGAGTTCGTCAAGCAGTTCGAGGACACCTTTGGGGTCACCGCGGCGGCCCCGGTCGCCGTGGCCGCTGCCCCGGCCGCCGGCGGCGCCGGCGCCGCCGCCGAGGCCGTCGAGGAGCAGGACGAGTTCGACGTCATCCTCGAGGACGCTGGCGACAAGAAGATCCAGGTCATCAAGGAGGTCCGCACCCTCACCAGCCTCGGGCTGAAGGAGGCCAAGGACCTCGTCGAGGGCGCACCGAAGGCCGTCGTGGAGAAGGTCAACAAGGAGGCCGCCGAGAAGGCCAAGGCTGCCCTCGAGGCCGCCGGCGCCAAGGTGAGCGTCAAGTGACCCTGCGCTGACGCGCACGATCGCCTGCTGGGCGCATCCCCGAGCTGTTCGGGGGTGCGCCCAGCGTCGTCCCCGGGTTCATGAGGTCGTGCTCGCAGGCCGGGGCCCTCCAGTACTTGACTCCTCGGCCTCGGGCGGGCACCCTGAGTGCGACGCATTGGCGTTCCTTCGGGTGCGCGGCCCGCGCGGTCGTGCTCCGGGAGGCGGTTCGAGGATCGAGCGGGCGTACCTGCCACCGGCTGTCGAGTGGTGAGGATCACACCGCGAGAACGATGAATCGTCAATCGGATCCCTCGGAGGGTGTCGACAGCGGCTGCCCATTCGGGTATGCTGCCGCTTTGCGCTGTCCTTCTTCCCCACATCCGGCCCTTGCCCGCGCCTTGCCCCGTGCGCGGCGCCCGGTCAGGCCCTTCGTGGGGAGCAGGCCTGCGTGCCGACCGCAGTGAATCGTCCTGGAAGGACCTGTCTTGGCCTCCTCCCGCAAGACCGCCACGCCCCCGCCGCCCCCGGCCTGGAACCGCGTCTCGTTCGCGAAGATCCGTGAGCCCCTCGAGGTCCCGAACCTGCTGGCGTTGCAGACCGACTCGTTCGACTGGCTGCTCGGCAACGAGCAGTGGCAGGCACGCCGCGATGCCGCCCTGGAGTCCGGCGCCAGCGTGCCGCTGACCTCGGGCCTGGAGGAGATCTTCACCGAGATCTCCCCGATCGAGGACTTCTCCGAGACCATGTCGCTGAGCTTCCGCGACCACCGGTTCGAGCCGCCGAAGTACACGGTGGACCAGTGCCGCGAGAAGGACATGACCTACTCGCAGCCGATGTTCGTCACGGCCGAGTTCACGAACAACGAGACCGGCGAGATCAAGAGCCAGACGGTCTTCATGGGCGACTTCCCGCTCATGACCGACAAGGGCACCTTCATCGTCAACGGCACCGAGCGGGTCGTGGTGTCGCAGCTCGTGCGCTCTCCGGGCGTGTACTTCGAGCGCCAGGAGGACAAGACCTCGGACAAGGACGTCTTCGTCGCCAAGATCATCCCGAGTCGGGGTGCCTGGCTGGAGTTCGAGATCGACAAGAAGGACATGGTCGGCGTGCGGGTGGACCGCAAGCGCAAGCAGCCGGTCACCGTGCTGCTCAAGGCCCTGGGCCGCACCAGCGAGCAGATCCGGGAGCGCTTCGCCGCCTGGCCGTCGATGGAGGCCACGCTGGAGAAGGACCCGATCGGGTCCGAGGACGAGGCCCTGCTCGACATCTACCGCAAGCTGCGCCCGGGCGAGCCGCCGACGATCGAGGCCGGCCGCACGCTGCTGCAGAACTTCTACTTCAACCCCAAGCGCTACGACCTGGCCAAGGTCGGCCGCTACAAGGTGAACAAGAAGCTCGGCCTCGAGGCCGACCTCGCACAGAGCACGCTCACGATCGAGGACATCGAGGCCACGATCGAGTACCTGTGCCGGCTGCACGCCGGTGAGGAGAGCTTCGAGTCGCCGCAGGGCGTCAAGCAGGTCGAGCCCGACGACATCGACCACTTCGGCAACCGGCGGCTGCGCACGGTGGGCGAGCTGATCCAGAACCAGCTGCGCACCGGCCTGTCGCGCATGGAGCGGGTCGTGCGCGAGCGCATGACCACCCAGGACGTCGAGGCGATCACCCCGCAGACCCTGATCAACATCCGCCCCGTGGTGGCCTCGATCAAGGAGTTCTTCGGCACCTCGCAGCTCAGCCAGTTCATGGACCAGACCAACCCGGTCTCGGGCTTGACCCACAAGCGCCGCCTCTCCGCGCTGGGCCCCGGCGGCCTGTCCCGCGAGCGGGCCGGTTTCGAGGTGCGCGACGTGCATCCCTCGCACTACGGGCGCATGTGCCCGATCGAGACCCCTGAGGGGCCGAACATCGGCCTCATCGGGTCGCTGTCGACCTACGCCCGGGTCAATGCCTTCGGCTTCATCGAGACGCCGTACCGGCGCGTCGACGCCGACGGCAAGGTCACCGACGACATCCACTACCTCACCGCCGACGAGGAGGACCTGCACGTCATCGCGCAGGCCAACGCGCCGCTTGCAGCGGACGGTCGGTTCGAGGAGGAGCGCGTCCTGGTCCGCACCAAGGGCGGCGAGGTCGACTACGTCGCGCCGCAGGCCGTGGACTACATGGACGTCTCGCCGCGCCAGATGGTGTCGGTGGCCACGGCCATGATCCCGTTCCTCGAGCACGACGACGCCAACCGCGCGCTCATGGGCGCGAACATGCAGCGCCAGGCCGTGCCGCTG
>DASVBK010000130.1:0-17985 GCA_036375875.1 Candidatus Nanopelagicales bacterium | reverse complement strand
CGCCGGTTGGCCTCCTGCTCGGCAGTGCCCTCGAAGAATCCTGTCCCTGGGACATAGGCGACGAGCCCGGCCACGGCACGGGGCAGCATCGCCCGGGCATCCAGGCCCTCGGGCAGGGTCACCCACGAGTAGAACCCGCCGCTCGGTTCGGTCCAGGTGGTCCCGGGTGGCATGTGGTCACCCAGGGCCCCGAGCAGGGCATCGCGCCGCTCCCGGTAGAGCGTGCGGAACTGCTCGATCTGCGCCATCCACGGGTTGTTCGCGAGGTACTCCGAGACCGTGAGCTGGGCGTAGTTCGACGGACAGAGGATCGCCGCCTCGGCCGCCAGCACCAGCTTCTCGCGCACACCATGGGGTGCCACGGCCCAGCCGACGCGCAGGCCCGAGGCGATGGTCTTCGAGAATGACCCCAGGTAGACCACGCCGGTCTCCTCGTCCGCGCGCATCGCCCGCGGGACCGTGCCGTCGAAGCCCAGCAGGCCATAGGGATCGTCCTCGAGCACGAGCACGCCGTGGCGGCGGGCGACCTCCAGGATGTCCTGGCGTCGGGCCGGTCCCTGGGTCAGCCCAGCCGGGTTGTGGAACGAGGGAATGGTGTAGATCAGCTTGACCCGGCCACCATCGGCCCGGACCCGGTCGATGGCCTGGGACAGGGCAACCGGGGACAGCCCCTCCTGGTCCATGGCCACATGGACGACACGGGCCTCGTAGGACCGGAAGACACCCAGCGCCCCCACGTAGGACGGCGACTCCACCAGGACGACGTCGCCTGGGTCACAGAACGTGCGGACGACCAGGTCGAGCGCCATCTGGGAGCCCGTCGTCACCACGATGTCGTCGGGGTGGGCAGTGATGCCGACCGGGGCCATCACCTCGAGGATCTGCTCGCGCAGCCGCTCGTCGCCCTGGCCCGAGCCGTACTGCAGGGCAGTGGCGCCGCGCTCCCGCAGCAGTCGGGCCACGGTGTCCGACACGGCGTCGAGGTCCAGCGCCGTGACATAGGGCATGCCGCCGGCCAGCGACACGACCTCGGGGCGGCTCGCCACGGCGAAGAGCGCACGGATCTCGGAGGCAGCCAGGCCATGCGCACGTTGGGCATAGCTGCTGAACCATGGATCGAGGCGCGTGCCGACGGTCATGTGCCTAGGATGCCGGATGGGAGGAGGCCGCATGCGCGTGGTGCGATGGGTCCTGCTCGGCGCCGTTGCAGTCACGCTCGGCGCCACGGCCGGGTTCGCGGCCTCCCTGCTGCGCCCGAGGCAGTACGCCACCTTCGCCGGCGCCCGAGGAGCAGAGCTGCGGGGGGACCAGCAGACCGCCTCTCGTTGATGCCCACGGTTGATCGCCGACCCGTTCCCCCGCCGCCTGGAGCATCCGGGCGGGTCCCCCCGCTGCCCCCTTGGGATCGCAGCCCACGGTTAGTGCTCGCATAGCCCTCGACGGGTGGTGCTGTCGTCCCCATGGTCTAGCCTTGCGCCATTCTGGGGAGGGGAGACGGCGTGCGACCTGTGTCTCGGTTCGCGGCGGTCGCCGCGGTGGCAGTGTCGTTGCTGGCGAGCGGCCTGGGCCTGGCCGCTGGTCCCGCTGCTGCAGCAGGCACCATCACGTGCACCATCGTGGCTCCCGGCAACCCGGTCGTGACCTCGATGGACACCCCGGTGGCGGGCAAGGTGGCGTGCACGCACGACCTGGCCGAGCCCGTCACCCTCGCGGTGCTGCCCTTCAAGCTGGACGAGACCGGTCCGTTCAACGGCAAGCTGCAGTTCAACACGGCGACCGGTGACTTCGTCTACACCCCGGGCTTCTACCCTCCGGATCCCCTGAACAACAACCGCCAGGACCGCCTGCCGGAGTTCACCGGGCCGGACGCGTTCACGATCCAGGCGACCTCGCCCAGCGGCGCACAGACGCTGTTCGAGGTCCCCATCCTGATCCAGGCCGCGCCGCGATCCTGTGACGCCTCCTTCACGCCCACCACCAGGACGATGTTCAACGATCCATCAGGCAACGAGTCGAAGCAGTACCAGATGCTGCGATACCTCATCGCGATGATCGACTGCACGCCGGCGACGAACCCGGACGGCTCCCAGGCCTCGATCCGGTTCAGCTTCTACTCGCTGACCTACGCCCCGGTGCAGGCAGCCCTCTCCGCGGCCGCAGCTCGTGGTGTCTCCGTGCAGGCCCTCACCAACAGCCACTCGGACAAGTACGCCGCCTGGCGGGAGCTGACCCGTACCCTGGGCACCGACACCCGTGCCACGAACTTCACGGCGACGTGCTGGCAGGGGTGCCTCACGCCACGCAACCCGCCAACCCCCGGCGGGCCCACCGCGTGGTACTCGGCCGACTCGACCAACCTCACAGGACGCACGGTGGTCTTCACCGACCGGAGCATCCCGGGCCTGAACCCCATCGTCCGCTGGCAGTGGGATTTCGGTGACGGGACCACGGCCGAGGGCCCTGGGCCGCACGCCAAGGTCTATCCGGGCGACGGCACCTTCGCGACGTCGCTGACCGTGACGGATGCGGCAGGGGTCACGCACGTGGTGACCGGGAACAAGACCATCCCGGACAACATGGAGCCGATGTACCCGAGCCTGCACTCGAAGATCTACCTGTTCTCCACGGTGGGGGTGGGGGGCAACCAGCGCCGCTGGGTCTCGGCCTACAGCTCGGGCAACCCCACGTACCAGCAGGCTCGCAAGGGCTTCAACAACATGAACATCGCGGTGGGTGACAAGGCGATCTACGACATCTTCGACACCTACTTCCGCGACATGGTGCGCGCCTCGCGCGGCGAGCTGCTCACGACCAACTACTTCCGCACGTTCAGCTCACCTGGCAACCCGGAGACCGGGGCCCGACCGACGACCGTGCACCTGGGGCCGCAGACGTCCGGCGACATCAACCGGGAGATCCTGAAGTCGATCCAGTGCAAGTACAAGGTGGGCGGCAAGACCCGCCGCACGGACATCAAGGTCTCGATGTTCGTGCTCACCCGCAGGGGGGTCGCCAGCGACCTGTGGCGCCTGGCGATGCAGAAGGGGTGCAACGTCGAGATCGTCTACACCCAGATGAGCCAGCGCCTCAAGGGCCCCAACGGCAGGTGGTTGGAGAACGAGGACGGCGAGGAGACGGGCTACGGCAGCGCGGACTGCCTGTCCACGCCGCCGTCCAAGGTCATCGTGACGAAGGCCAGCAAGGGCAAGCCGGCCAAGCGCAGGGTCGTGCGCAACTCACTTATCGGCCCCGACGGCCCCTGCAGCGGTGGCTCGCTGCGCGGTGCTGTTCCCGTGACCTCCTCGGGCACCTGGCTGAACCGCAAGAGCCCGTACGGCGGCGGACGGCTGATCGTGCGCATGTCCTGCCCCGTGGCTCCCAAGTACGACCCGGTCAAGAAGATCTGGGCCGTCATGTGCATCCGCAACGACATCTTCACCCACCAGAAGGTGCTGCTGGTGAACGGCTTCATCCGCGGCAGCGTGCAGAAGTACGTGATGAGCGGCTCGTCGAACTGGTCCTCGCCCGGCCTGCGCGCCTCCGATGAGGTGATCACCGAGATCCAGAACGCGCCAGCGCTGTACGCCGAGCACGTCGCGAACTTCCAGTACCTCAAGAAGGTCGTGGCGAAGAACAGCCTCAAGAAGCGCAAGCGCAGCAGCACGGCGCAGACCTACATGCTGCAGCTGTCCGAGGGTCAGCAGCTGGACGTGCGTGGGATGACCGACGCCCAGCTGCAGGGCCAGGGGTAGCCAGGGAGCAGGTCGCGCAAGGTCAGGCCAAGGCCTCGTCTGTCGCGGAAGGGGAGCAGGGCGGCCTCGCGGGCCCGCGCGGGGAGCGCCCCGCTGCCCTACCGGACCCTGGACCGCTCCCATGCCTGGCAGGCGCCGTCCGCGACTCAGCACGGGGGCGGTCCCGAGTCAGTCCTGCGGTGGTGGCGCGAAGAACCGGATGAGCGCGGCCGTGATGGCCTTGGCGACCGCGTCCCGGCCCGCTGGGTCGCCAAGCCGTGCCGCGTCCTGAGGGTTGGTGAGGTAGCCGAGGTCCAGGTGCACGGCCGGCATGCGCGTCAGCCGCAGCAGCTCCCAGGCCTTCGGGAAGGACCCGCAGCTCAGGGCCGCGGTGCGTACCGCGATCTCGTCGAGCAGCAGCTCGGCGAGGGCCTGGCCGGCGACCGACCGGGTCACCCCGTTGCCGCTGCCGAAGTAGAACGCCGCCATGCCGTTGGCCTGCGGGTTGACGTGCGCCTCGCAGTGCAACGAGACCACCACATCGGCCCCCACCTCGTTGGCGATGCTGGCGCGGGCCGACTCATCGAACGAGGTGTGCCCAGCCCGCGCCGGTCCCGTCACCAGCACGGTGGTGCCAAGCGCTGCGAGCCGTCCCTCGACACGGGCCGCGATGTCCGCTGCGATGTCCTGCTCGGACAGCCCGGATCCGGCGTGCCCGCGGCGCAGCTGGTCAGGCCCGGCATCGATGACCACGACCTTGTGCGTGACGCCCGTGCGCAGCACGTCGAAGGCCTGTTGCTCGCGCAGCAGCGTCGACGCGCCGCCGCTGACGGTACGGGTCAGCCGACCCAGCGCCCGGAAGGTCTCGGGACCGGCGGTCCCGTCGGTGGGCAGGCCCACGTTGAGCTGGAACTCCCGCACGGCGTGGTCAGTGTTGCGCCCGAAGATGCCATCGATGCGGCCGGGCGAGAAGCCGAGCCCGGTGAGGCGCTCCTGCAGCGCGAGCACGTCGTCGCCCACCATGGCGTGCCCCGGGAGGAACTGGAGGACACGATCCCCCAGCCGCCAGCGGGCCTCCTCGAGCCGGCGGTAGGTCTGCGGGCCGACCACGCCGTCGACGGTGATGCCCCGTTCCTGCTGGAACTGACGGACGGCCCGATCGAGGTCGTCGTCGAAGCAGGTGCCCCCGCCGTCGTCGAGCAGGCCGAGGCGGTGCAGGCGCGAGCGGACCTCAGCGACCACCGGCCCGGTGTCGCCGAGCCGATACCGCTCACCGCTCGCGGACCGCGCGTGGGTGGGCTGGGTCACGATCTACAGGAACTCGGCGAGGTCCTTGAGCAGCGCCGCCTTGGGCTTGGCGCCGATGATCTGCTTGACCACCTTGCCGCCCTGGAAGACGTTGAGCGTCGGGATCGAGACGATGCCGTAATCGGAGGCCACTCGTGGGTTCTCGTCGACGTTGAGCTTGGCGATCGTGAGCTTGTCGCCGTGCGTCTTGTCGATCTCCTCAAGGATGGGCGCGATCATCCGGCACGGGCCGCACCACACCGCCCAGTAGTCGACGAGCACCGGCTTGTCGGACAGCAGCACCTCGTCGGCGAACGTCGCGTCGGTGACGGTCTTCAGCGCCATGGCAGTGACTCCTCATCTCATGGGCGGTGGCCATCCTACCCAGTGGGTCCGACAGCTGCCGCCGCGCTCGGCCCGCCGGGACGGTCAGGCCGTCGTCACCAGGGCGTGCTCCCGCGCTGCCAGGAAACGCTCCGCGTCCAGCGCGGCCGCACATCCGGTGCCGGCCGCGGTGATCGCCTGCCGGTAGGTGTGGTCGACCAGGTCGCCGGCGGCGAACACGCCCGGCAGCGGCGACCCGCCGGCGAGCACCTGGGTGCCCCGACCGGCCACCACCACGTATCCGGCCTCGTCGAGGTCCACCTGCCCCCGCAGGAGCTCGGAGCGCGGGTCGTGGCCGATGGCGATGAACAGCCCTGTCACGGCAAGCTCGCGAGTCGCCCCCGTGTGCACGTCGGACAGGGTGACCGAGGACACCTTGTCCTGGCCGTGGATCGCAGTGACCTGGCTGTCCCAGGCGAAGCGGATCTTGGGATTGGACAGGGCACGCTCGGCCATGATGCGGCTGGCCCGCAGCTCGCTGCGCCGGTGCACCATCGTCACCGTCTCGGCGAACTTGGTGAGGAACAGCGCCTCCTCGACGGCGGAGTCCCCGCCGCCCACCACCGCGATGTCCTGGCCGCGGAAGAAGAAGCCGTCGCACGTGGCGCACCACGAGACCCCGTGGCCCGACAGCCGCTTCTCGTCGGGCAGGCCCAACTCCCGGTAGCCCGACCCCATCGCGAGCACCACCGCGTGGGCCCGGTGCTCGGCACCGTCGCCGTCCCAGACCACCTTCACCTCGCCGGTGAGGTCCATCCGAGTCACGTCATCGGTCAGGAGCTCCGCGCCGAACCGCTCCGCCTGACTGCGCAGGTTGTCCATGAGGTCCGGGCCCATGATGCCCTGTGGGAACCCGGGGAAGTTCTCCACCTCGGTGGTGTTCATCAGCGCACCACCGGCGGTCACCGCCCCCTCGAAGACCAGCGGCATGAGCGCCGCCCGGGCGGCGTAGATGGCCGCCGTGTAGCCGGAGGGGCCGGAGCCCACGATGATCAGGTCACGAACCTCGGACACGACGGGTCTCACCTCTCGACGCAAGCGCTTGGCCAGCCAACATCCTAGGGTCGTGGGGCATTCCGCCCCCTCGTTGCTCCCCGACGCTCAACCCGCGGCGGGGTGACCCTGGGACACGTCCCAGGGGCGGGCGCCGCGTCAGCTCTGGATCTTGAGCTCGCGTATGCCGCCACGCCAGCCACCGTCCACCTGGGGCAGGCCGGTCAGCCAGATGAGCACGTAGCGGGCGGACGTGGGGTCCGGGCTCTTCAGGGTGACCTTCTCGCCGGCCTCGGTGGCCTGGGCCATGACGTCGTAGTTCCTCGGGTCGTTGCCCGGGTCGTTGCTGGTCAGGACCTGCAGGTCGGTGCCATTGCCGACCAGGTCCAGGGTGACCTGCCCGATCGCCCGGGGTGCCCCGAGGTCCACGAGGAGGCCGACGCCGGGCTTGTCCAGGCTCTTGTTGTAGTAGGTCACGGTCCGCCAGGCGGTGTTCTTGTCGCCGTCATAGGCGAACGGCACCCGGCCCGGATTCTCCTCGCCGTTGCCGAGCGGGTCGAAGTCACGCGCACCGGCGATCCGGTAGGTGACCGGTTTCGGCCTCTCAGCCGGAGCCTCGCTGGCCGAGGCACTCGGCGTGCGTGAGGGCTCCGGCGCTGCGACCGGCTCGGCGCTGCCGCTGCCGAGGAACTGCCAGCCCAGCCACGCCAGCCCGAGTGCCAGGAGCAGCACGCCCCCGCCGACCGCCACGCGGCCCAGGGTCGAGCTGCGTCGGTCGGCCTCGCCGGGCGCCGCCGCGAGGGGTCGGCGCTCGCCGGTCATGTCGGTGAGCGTGGCCCCCAGCAGCTCGCGCTCCTGGCCGGTACCGGCCAGCGGGGCCCGCCCACGGGGGGACTCGATCGGGATCACGGTCCTGGCGCAGAAGTCGTCGAGCGCCTCGGGGATGTCGGCCAGCAGCCGCGAGGGCGGGGGCACGTTGCCGGCCACGTCGGGAGCGGCCGGGAGGCCCTCGGTCGCCGGCCCCGGCCAGCGACCCGTGAGGCAGGCGTAGAGGATGGCCCCGACGCCGTGCACATCTGCCCGCACCGGGTCGCCATCGGCCACTGGGTCGACGCCGGCCAGCACCGCGTCGAGGCCGAGGCCGGAGACCCGCACCTCGCCGTCGTGGCAGATCAGGACGTTCGAGGGGCGCAGGAGTCCGTGCGCGATGCCCTTGGCGTGCGCAGCCTCGAGGGCCCCGGCGATCTCGTAGGCGATCCTGGCAGCCTCCGGCGGCGGCAGCGGCTCGTGCAGGTGGTCGCGCAGCACCTCGCCGGCACTCCACTCGGTCACCACCACGAGGTGCTCGTCGGTCTCGAAGACGTCGAGCGTCCGCACGATGCGCCGGTCGTCCACGGTGGCGGCGATGCGGGTGCTCAGGGCGATGTCCTCGACGAGGCCGGGCTCGCGCGGCATCAGCCAGAGGACCACCTCGCGGTTCAGCGTGCTGTCGGTAGCCCGCCACACCTGGCAGCCGTGGCGCTGCTCGGCGAGGTCCGTGAGCGTGAACCGGCCCACCTGGCGGTTGGGCGCGACGCTTGCCCGGTTGTCGGTCACGGGTCGAATGCTAAGCCACGTCCCGGACGCGCACGGGCCGCCGTCCCGCACCCCGTTCGGCGGATCAAGGGGTGGCCGCAGCCTGCCGACACTGGAGGACATGGAGGCGTCGGTGGTGCGGGGCCAGGGCGGTGGGATCGTCCTGGGCTGGCTCCTGCGGCTGACGGTCGCCCTGGTCATGCTGGGCGTCATCGGGTTCGACGTGATGTCGCTGGCCTACACGAACGTGACGACGGTGGACGACGCCGGCATCGTCGCCGGCGCTGCGGGCGACGTGCTGCTGGAGTCCCCCGGCGACTACGACCGCGCGAAGGAGCAGTCGGTCGCCAAGGCCGAGGAGCTCGGCGTGCGGATGCGCGGGCGCGACTGGTGGGTCGACGACACCGGCGAGGTCCACGTCACCGTCAGCCGCCGGGCGAAGTCCCTCGCGCTGCACTACGTGCCCCAACTGGACAAGTACCTGGTGGTGCGAGCGGTGGGGACAGCGTCCAGCTCCTGAGGGGTGCCACCGACCTGGGACACCCGACCTTGGACAGTGGCCTCGGACATGCCCGCGCCTGTCCCTGTGACGGTCTGGGTCACCGTCCCAGCTTGCGGCGCACCATCCCCACCGCCTGGTTGAACTCCCGGATGTCCAGCAGCCGAGCGGCCAGGAAGGCGGCCACCAGCCCGACGAGGCTTGCCGCGACCATGGTCAGGGCCTTGAGCAGCAGCGAGTCCCAGAGTCCCTCGAGCCAGGCGTTCGCGGCCCAGAAGACCACCCCCGCCGCCACCCCGGCCAGCACCCCGCCGAGCAGCATCCGCCCGATCGCCCGCCATGTCTGCCCGGTGTGCATGCCGCCCAGCCGCCGGCTCAGCACCGGCCAGGCGACGAGCATCATGGCCCAGTAGGTCAGTCCCAGGGCCAGGCCGATGGCGGGCACCTTCCATGCGGTGGGCACCACGAGGAACAGGCCGATGCTCAGCGCCACGTTGATGCCGTTGAGGACCAGGGACAGGTAGAACGGCGTCCTGGTGTCCTCCAGGGAGTACCACCCCCGCAGCAGGATGAAGTACAGCGAGAACGGCACCAGGCCGGCGAGCATGCCGATGACCGTGAACCCGATCTGCTGCGCAGCCGCCGTTCCCGAGGCACCGAAGCCGAAGAGCAGCGAGGCCAGCAGCGGGGCGGTCGGGATGAGCACCGCCGTGATCGGCACGACGAGGGCGGTGATCGTGCGCATCGTGTCGGTGAGGCTGCGGCTGAGGGCGCCGAGCTGGCCGGCGTGCGCGAGCCTGCTCAGCCCGGGCAGCAGCGCGGTCACCATGGAGACGGTCACGATCGAGTGCGGCAGGAAGAAGATCAGGTAGGCCTTCTGGTACGTCGTGATGCCGGCCGGCGCCAGGCCCTCCTGCTGCGCGAGCACGTTGGCGGTGGTCGCCAACCGGCTGTGCACGATGAACGACACCTGGTTGGCCGCCAGCAGGCCCAGGGTCCACAGGGCGAGGCCGCCGGTCCGGCCCAGCCCCCAGCCGCGCCAGTCGAACCGGGGGCGCCAGCGGTAGCCGGTGCGGGACAGCGAGGGCACGAGCAGCAGGGCCTGCGCTGCCACCGCCAGGGTGGAGCCGAGGCCGAGCCACGCGGTCTGCTCGGCCGTGAGGGTGCCGTCCTCGGCGGCGCTGGGCCCGGCGACCACGAGGAACCCGACGAACACCGCGATCGCCACGAGGTTGTTGGCGATGGGGGCGTACATCGGTGGGGCGAACCGGCCCCTGGCATTGAGCACTTGCGACAGCAGGGTGAACAGTCCGTAGAAGAAGACCTGCGGCAGGCAGAACCGGGCGAAGGCGGTCGCCAGGTCCAGCTCCTGGGCGGAGTACTCCGGCGAGGCGTAGATCCGGGTGAGCAGCGGTGCCAGGACCATGGCGAGCGCGGTCAGCGCCAGCAGGATCACGCCGGTGAGCGTGAGGAGGCGGTCGGCGAAGCCTGCTCCGCCGTCGGAGTCCTCGCGCATGCGCCGGACGAGCTGCGGCACGAAGACGGCGTTCATCGCGCCGCCCACCGTGAGCACGTACACGGTGTTGGGGATGGTGTTCCCGACCGTGAACAGGTCGGCCACGATCCCCAGGCCGAGCGCGGCGGTCATCGCCATGTCCCGGAGCAGGCCGGTGATCCGGCTGATGATCGTGCCCAGCGCCATCACGCTGCCCTGGCGGACCAGCTCCCCCTGCCGGGGCGCTGCCACCGGCTCGAACTCCCCGGTGGTCTCGGGGTCGAGCACGCGGTCGGGATCCTCGCGGGGTTCCCAGTCACCGCCGGGCTCGTCCGGCTCCCCCCCGGCTGGCCGATCAGCCACGGGACACCTCGGAGCGGTGCGAGGGGTCGGCCGCAGGGGGTCCCGCCCCGGGCTGGTCCGCGGACGACTCCTGAGGGATCTCCGGCCCTCGGGCAACGGCCCGCCGGCGCCGTGCCCGTCGCACCCCATGCACCACCACGGCGAGCACGAGCGCGCCGAGGGCCACCTGCACGAGGATCCGCGCTGCGTTGGCGTACGCCGAGGACTGCACGGTCAGCACCGTCGCCTCGCCGAACGGCTCACCTCGCGCCGTGGTGAGCTGCACCACGACCGGGATGCTCCCGGCCGCGATCACCTCGGCGGTGACCTCCACCGAGGTGCGACGACCCGGCGCGACCTCGAAGGCCGGCACGGGCTCGGCGGTGAACAGCTGTGGCGGCGACGAGGTCATCGTCAGACCCACGGTGACCGGCAGCGGGCCGGCGTTCTCCACCGTGACCGGGATCGTGCCCGAGGCCCCGGAGACGGTGATCGAGCCGCTGGAGACGGTCCGCACCGAGCTGATGGCCTCCTGCACCTGGCCGGAGATGCGCGCCCGCAGGGCGGCGCGCTGCTCGGGGTGCTGGCGCTGCCAGGCGGCCAGTCCGCGCGACGGTGCGGTCCGGGCCGTCACGCCGACGTCCTCCGGATCGCTGACCACCGCCCGGTAGTCGCGCAGGCCCGCGTACTGGCGGCGCACCGCGGCCACCTGCGCCGCCGGCAGCTCCTGCGCGCGCTGCTCGGGGCCGTACGGCGCCAGCGTCCGGTCCATGGTGCTGGGCTCGCGTGCCAGCGCGGCGGCGAGGCTGGTGGGGCGCAGCCACGGGGTGCCAGCCACGGTGTCCACCACCATCCCGGCCCCCAGGGCGCTGGGCCGCCAGCCTGGCTCCGGCGCCATCACGAGCAGCCGCTGGGTTTCGGGCAGCTCGGCCACGGTGGTGAGCGTGTCGGCCAGCAGGCGCTGGCGGGCGTCGGTGACCTGCTCGGCGCTGTTCAGCGGCATGGCCAGGGCTGCGGACAGCCCGGTGTCGGTGAGCAGTACGGGCAGCGTGCCGTCCTCGGTGGGCAGTCGGACCGATCCGCTGGGGGTGAAGAAGGTGGGGGTGCTCGTGGGCAGGGCCGCGTCGGCGAGGACGACGGAGCCCACCTCGGCACCGGCCAGCGCCGCCAGCGTCCCGGGGTCGGCGAGGCCACCGGGCACCAGCGCCAGGTCGGTGGGCAGGCGCCGGGCGAGCACCTGTGCCGTCGCCGCGTCGACGAGCGGGCGTTGGCGCAGCAGCGCGGGCAGCGCCCGGCCGCGGTGGGCCGCCACCACGTCGGGCTGCCCGTACAGCATCGCCGCGGCGCTGGTCTCGGGGGCGTCGAGCGCCTCACGCAGGGACGCCAGCCACCGCGCCACCTCCGCGGAACGGGTCCCGGCCGTGGTCGTTCCCTGCGACCCCACCACCTGGTAGCCGTCAGCCAGGTCGCCAGCGGTGAGTGCGGCGTCGGGGTCGAGCAGCATGGTCACCGCACCCGGCTCGCGGGCAGCCGCCTCGAGCAGGGTGGCCAACCTGCCGGTGGGTGACATCTCCACGGCCGGCTGCTCGTCGAGCAGCACGCCCAGCACGTCGCGCACCGGTGGGGCCACCAGCGGCCACAGGGTCGTCAGCAGCAGCGGCTGGGCCGTGGTGTCGGCCGGCCACCACGGCAGGAACGTCCGGTCCAGGTCCTGCCGGACGACACCTGCCCCGGAGCTGCCCAGGGCCTCCACCCCAGTGACGTAGACGCCCAGGCTGGGCAGGGCCAGGTCGTCGACGGCGACCTCGAGGCGGAAGGGGGTGGACTGTCCTGGCCCGAGCGACTCCGCCAGCGCCGTGCGGGTCTGCGGGACCGGCTCACCGGTCCGCAGGCCGCGGCCCGCGAGCACCTCGCCGATCTCCTGACGGCTGGGCAGCGGGCTCGGTGACACGCGCAGCACCACCGAGACGTCGGACACCGGCTGCTCGGCGGTGCTGGTGACGGTGCCGGCGACCACAAGGGTGTCGCCAGCCGCGGGCACCGCGGGGGAGAAGCTGACGATCTGCACCCGCAGCGCACCGGCCCCGATCACATCGCGGTCGGCGGGGGCCTCGGCCGCTGCCACAGCCGGATCACCCGGCGGCATCGGGGTCGCCACCGGAGCGGATGGATCGACCGACGGCATGCCATGCGCGGACCTCGGCGTCCCCAGCAGGGGGGCGGCGAGCACCAGCACCATGGCCCCGCCGCGGAGGCCGGCGCGGACCCAGCGGCGCTGGGCCCCCCCGGTCACCTCACACCCGGAACGATCTGGGCGACCTTCTCCACCAGTCGCCGCTCGTCGCCGTAGGCGAGCTTGCGCACGACCTGGTCGTAGGGGATCCACTCGACCGCCTCGACCTCGAGGTCCTCGTCGGAGAGCTCGCCGCCGATCGCCTCGATCACGTAATGGTGCACGGTCTTGTGGATGCGCTTGTCCTCGACCACGAACCAGAAGTCGATCACGCCGAGGGGCGCCAGGATGCGACCGACGAGGCCAGTCTCCTCGAGCACCTCCCGCAGTGCGGCCTGCTCCGGCGTCTCACCCTCCTCGACATGACCCTTCGGCAGGCTCCACAGCAGCCGCGATCGGCGGTCGTGGCGTGCGATCAGCGCGACCGCGGGGGGATCGCAGGCCAGGTCGAGCACCACACCCCCGGCTGAGGTCTCCTCGACCTTGGGAAGCCGCCGCGCGCGCAGCCCGCCCGGGCGCACCTTGCGCGCGCCCCGCCCCGAGGCCATGAGGGTCGCAGGGTTGGGGAACATCCGCCGGACTGGCTCGCTGGGCTCGTCGGCAACGACCGGACCGACCAGCGCGGCGGGGGTCGGTGCGGCGGGGGGAGCCGCGGCGCTGGTCGCTGGCTCCGCGGTCGCGCTGGGCTCGTCCCCGGGTTGGCGATGGCCGCGCCGGGGCAGGGTCGCGGGCGTGGGGCGCGGCACGGGGGACGTGCCGGCAGCGACGCCAGCGCCGTGCGCTGCTGGCCCAGCCGGTCCGGCAGGCACGCCGACCAGCGTGCTGGCCGTCGCCGGGGCATCCGTCGGGAGGGGCCCACCGCTGCGGTCCGCCGCCGCTGCCGGGTGGGGGGCAGCGCCCGAGCGCCCGCCGCTGGAGGCCGTCGCCCCGGCTGGCGGCTCGGCGGTCTCGGCGGGGTCGTCACCCCCGCGCTGGCGGGGATGTCGCAGGTCACCGGGGGTTGGGATGGTGAAGCGCCGGCCCTCGCGCCGCGGTGGCGGCACCGGTGCGGGCGGCGTGACCATGCCGGTCAGGATAGCGGCCGGTTAGTCTTTCGGCCCGTGCCTGACGTGCCCCCCCGCGCCGCGATGCTGCACGTCTCCAGCACCGCCATCGACGCCCTGCTGGCCCACCATCCGGACCTGGCGGCGCTCGCCGCGCGGATGGCGGCGGCGGGTCACGAGGTGGCGCTGGTGGGCGGTTCGGTGCGCGACGCGATCCTGCACGGGGAGCACGCCGGGGGGGACCTGGACCTGGCCACCTCCGCCCGGCCCGAGCAGGTCCTGGCGCTGCTGGACGGCTGGGCCGACGCGGTCTGGGAGGTGGGCATCGCCTTCGGCACGGTGGGGGCACGGAAGGCGGGCCACCAGTACGAGGTCACCACCTACCGCGCGGACAGCTACGACCGCACGACGCGCAAGCCCGCGGTCAGCTACGGCGACTCCTTGGTCGAGGACCTGCGCCGGCGCGACTTCACCATCAACGCCATGGCCGTCGCGCTGCCCTCGCGGGAGCTGGTCGACCCCTTCGACGGGCTCTCGGACCTCGCGGCCCGGGTGCTGCGGACCCCGGCCACGCCGGAGGAGTCGTTCGCCGACGACCCGCTCCGGATGATGCGTGCTGCCCGCTTCGCTGCGCAGCTGGGCGTGCTGGTGGCCCCAGGGGTCCGCGCGGCGATGGAGGTCATGGCCCAGCGGATCACCATGGTCTCCGCGGAGCGGGTGCGCGACGAGCTGTCGAAGCTGCTGCTCACCGGCACGCCGCGCCCTGGCCTGGAGCTGCTCGTCGACAGCCGCCTGGCCGAGCACGTGCTGCCGGAGCTGCCCGCGCTGCGCCTGGAGATCGACGAGCACCACCGGCACAAGGACGTCTACGAGCACTCGCTCATCGTGCTCGAGCAGGCCATCGAGCTGGAGACCTCGCACCATCCGCCGAGCGAGCCCGACCTCGTGCTGCGCCTGGCCGCGCTGCTGCACGACATCGGCAAGCCCAGGACCCGCCGCTTCGAGCGCGGCGGGCGGGTGAGCTTCCACCACCACGAGGTGGTGGGGGCCAAGCTCGCCCGCCGTCGGCTCATCGCACTGCGCTACCCGAACGCGGTCGTCGAGGAGGTCAGCGCCCTGGTGGAGCTGCACCTGCGCTTCCATGGGTATGGCAGCGGGGAGTGGACCGACTCCGCCGTGCGCCGCTACGTGCGCGACGCCGGACCCCAGCTCAACCGCCTGCACAAGCTGACCCGCGCCGACTGCACCACGCGCAACCCGCGCAAGGCCGCCGCGCTGCGTCGCACGTACGACGACCTCGAGCGGCGCATCGCGGAGCTGGCCGCCGCCGAGGAGCTCGCCGCGATCCGCCCGGACCTCGACGGCACCCAGATCATGGCCGTCCTGGGGATCCCGCCCGGCCGTGGGGTGGGTGAGGCCTACCGCTGGCTGCTGGAGCGCCGGCTCGACGAGGGTCCGCTCGGCGCGGAGCGCGCGGCCGACGAGCTGCGGGCCTGGTGGGCGACCCGGCCGGTGCCGACCGGGCGTCCTGCCACCGGCCCCGGCGCGGCCTCGTGACCGATCGGGCGGACACTGCCAACCCGGCGGATTGCGGATTGGCCCCGGCCATGTCGCCACCGATGGCCCTGCGCACCGAGCGGCTGCTGCTGCGCCCACTGACCCTGCCGCTGGCACGCGCCATCGTCGCCGGCGAACGCGGCGAGGACTGGGCGGCGGGCTTCCCGCAGGAGGGCGACGTGACGGTCGCCTCGATGCTGGTGGCCGGGGCGCAGGGCAGCTCCGCGCCCCCTCACCACGCGGCCTACGACGTCCCGCACGATGAGGAGCCCCCCTTGTGGGGGGCGTGGACGATCACCCACGAGGGCGTGCTCGTCGGGACGGCCGGGTTCCATGGGCCGCCTGTGGCCGACGAGGTCGAGATCGGCTATGGGCTGGCCGGTGAGCTGCAGGGCCGCGGCCTGATGGGCGAGGCGGTCGCTGCGCTGCTGGAGCTCGCGGCCTCGCTCGGGGTCCGCTCGGCGGTCGCCCACGTCGCGCCGGGCAACGAGCCCAGCCTGCGGCTGCTGCGCCGCGCCGGCTTCGAGCCGGCCGGTCGGGAGCCGAGCAGTGGCGAGCTCGTGCTGCGGCGCCCCCTGGAGACCCGCGGACCGCCGCGCCGCTGACCGTCCTGCCCGGCGGCCTGGTGGGGCTGGTGCGGCGGCCCGTCGATCGGCAGCACCCGCCGCCGTGCGCCTCCCTGAGGTTGTCGGAGGGGTGCGGTTCAATGACGCCTGGCACCTCGGCAGGGTCGAGTCGAGGAGTCGGAAGGAACCGTGGTGTCCAGCACCCTCACGCGCCCTCGCGCCTCCGTCCGGGGGCCGGCCCTGCCCCGCCTGGTGGGCCTCGACGGGGTGCGCGCGGTCGCTGTCATCGCGGTGGTGCTGTACCACGCCGACGTCGCGTGGCTGCCCGGCGGCTTCCTCGGCGTCGACGTCTTCTTCGTGCTGTCCGGCTTCCTGATCACCTCCCTGCTCCTCGTGGAGTTCGAGCGCACCGGCCGGCTGGACTACAAGGAGTTCTACCTGCGCCGGGCCAGGCGGCTGCTGCCGGCGCTGTTCGCGATGCTCGCGGTCACCGCGGTGCTCGTGGCCACGGTCGCCTACGACGGCGCCGCCGCGTTCCGCCGCGACGTGCCGGGGGCGATGCTGTACTACTCCAACTGGCTGAGCATCGTCACGGACACGTCGTACTTCGAGTTCATCGGCCGGCCCCCCATGCTCAAGCACCTGTGGTCGCTGGCCGTCGAGGAGCAGTTCTACCTGGTGTGGCCCACGGTCGCCCTGCTGGCCTTCCGCTGGCGCGGTGCCCGCATGGTCGGCCTGGTCGCGCTCGGCGGGGCGGTGCTGTCGACGATCGCGATGACCCTCGGGTCCGTGCTGGGCGACATGCCCGGCGCGGGCGACCCGAGCCGCCTGTACTTCGGCACGGACACGCACGCGATGGGCGTCCTGGTCGGCGCCGCGCTCGCCGTCGTGTGGCGGCCGGGCCGCACCGCACCAGTGCTGGCGCCGCAGGCGCGTGCGGTCATCACGGGTGCGGGCGTGGCGGCCCTGGTGCTCCTGGTGGCCTGCTTCGTGCTGATAGGCGAGTACTCGACGTTCCTCTACCGCGGCGGGTTCCTGCTCGTCGCGGCGATCAGCGCGGTGCTCGTCGCGGCCTGCGCCCACCGCGGCGTGCCGTTCGGGCGCTGGCTGGGCATGCGGCCGATGCGCTGGATCGGTCAGCGCTCGTACGGCATCTACCTGTGGCACTGGCCACTGTTCCTGGTGACCCGGCCCAGCGTCGACCTGCCCGTGGACGGCGCGGCCGCCTTCGCGATCCGGATCACGCTGCTGCTGGGCATCGCCGAGCTCAGCTACCGCTACGTCGAGATGCCGGTCCGGCGCGGCGCCCTGGGCCGCGCGTGGCTTCGGCTGCGCGAGCAGGGCCTGCCCCGGCCCGACGTGCGCCTCATGGTGGGCGCGGGGGTCGTCGCTGCCCTGGTGGTGTTCACGGGGGTGCGGATCGTGATCGCCCCGGCAGCCTCGGCGGTTGGCGGCTGGGACAGCGCGCTGACCAACCAGGCAGCGCTGCTCGAGGCACCCCTCGAGCGCGACTTCGAGCGGATGGCTGCCGCAGACCAGGCGGATCCACGACCGAAGGTGACGGCGTTCGGCGACTCGGTGCTCATCGGGGCCTCGCCGACGCTCGAGCGCACGTTCAACCTCGACCTCAACGCGCGCGTCGGGGAGCAGGCGATCGATCAGGTGGCTGCGGTCGAGCAGGTGGTGTCCAGCGGTGCGCTGCGCGACCGCGTGCTGCTGCACCTCGGTAGCAACGGCATCATCACCGAGTCGCAGCTGCGCGGGATCCTCGACCAGCTGACCGGTGCCGATCAGGTGCTGCTCGTCAACGTCCGCGTCCCGCGACGCTGGATGGAGCCGAACAACGCCCTCTTCGCGGCGGTGGCCGGGGACTACGCCAACGTCCGGCTCATCGACTGGGCCGCAGCCTCCGCCGACCACCGGGAGTGGTTCGTCGATGACCGGGTGCACCTCACCAGCGAAGGGGCACGGCAGTACGCGGCGCTCATCGCCGAGGCCGCCGGAGTGCCCGTCCAGCGCTGACGCCACGACGGCCCACTGACCCTCTGGCGGGATCTGGGCGAGTCGCTGGGCGATTTTGGTCGCGGGACGCCCGCCGCTAGACTGAACGGCGCACTGCACGACGTTGGCTGAGCCCGCGTCCATGCGATGCGCGAGTGGCGGAATAGGCAGACGCGCACGGTTCAGGTCCGTGTACTCGAAAGGGTGTGGGGGTTCAACTCCCCCCTCGCGCACGACCGAGGCCCCTCATCCGGATGTTGCCGGGTGGGGGGCCTTGCT
>DASVBK010000122.1:0-9903 GCA_036375875.1 Candidatus Nanopelagicales bacterium | reverse complement strand
CGCTCGTGGGCGGCAGACTCGTTGTCGAGCCGACCGGAAGGATCCAGGTGAAGTCAGCGACGAACTGCGCCGTCGTCTGCTGGTCCAGGGGCTTCAGGAACTGGGCGCCGCGTGGCTGGTTGGTGAGCGTGTAGGGGACCGGTGCACAATCCGGGCCCGAAGCGTTGGGAAGACGACGGAAGGTGACCTCGGGGACAAGGCCCGTGGCATCGTCACGCGTGACCGAGACGCCGTTGCAGTTGAGGATGCCGTCCACGGTCGTGAGCTCGAAGTAGCTGGCACCTGCAGGGAGGAAGGGGTTGGCGATCTGCGGCCCGGACGTCACCCGCCCGTCGCGCCCATACTCCAACGAGAAGGAGCCGTTCACGGCGCGCAGGGCGAGCGTGTCGTAGAGCACGTCATCGAGCGGGTCCGGGCTGAGCTCGCCGGTCGCCCACCGGCAGTTGTCGTTCACGCCTGAGTCGGGGCCGGAGTCAGACGGGTTGTTGCAGCTCTGCACGGAGTACGGCAGTGACGCGATGATGTCGGCGCTCGTCAGCTTCGGCTGCCCGATGGTCGACCCGCTCTGCAACTCGAAGTACCCGACGGGATTCCCGCCGAGGAGGGCCGTGGCAAGGATCCGGGCATCCTGCTTCAACTCGACGTCCAAGTACGCAGAGCGGACTGCGTAGGCCGTGGCGGTGCTGCCGGCGGGTCGCGTCGCAGTGCCGAGGGACAGTCGCAGGGTCTCACCGGGCGAGTTCACCTGGTAGCAGGACGTCCCGGACTTCTTCTCGGCAACCCCGATGGATCCTGACGCCCACGACTCGGCCGTGGTCGAGGTGCCGACCCTGCCGGAGAACCTCAGGAAGGCACCGGTGCCCTCATCGAGCGGGTCAGTGACCAGGGCGCATCCGCTGGCCGTCGAGCTGATGGTCTGGACCCCTCGAGACAAGCCCGTCGGGTCGTAGAGCTCGACCCGATCCGGAGTGCCGGTCTCGATCGCCAGGTAGGCATCGACGCTCTGGCCGAACGCCGCTGGCGTCAGCCCCCCAGGAGCCTCGGGCGTGTCCGTCGCGAGCACCCCCGCCGGCACGAGCAGCGCGGCGAGAACCGCCCCAGCCGTGAAGAATCTCGTGCTGCGCCTGGGCTTGGCCTGCATACGTTGCTCCACTTCGTCACTGATCTGCGCCGGAGTCACGGCCGAATGGGTGAGCGCTGCTGAGGCCAGCCTCACCTTCGGTCATCAGTATGGGACTTCTGTGATCCCTTTCACAACCAGACATCACACCTC
The DNA here is from genome assembly GCA_036375875.1 of Candidatus Nanopelagicales bacterium. Taxonomy (GTDB): domain Bacteria; phylum Actinomycetota; class Actinomycetes; order S36-B12; family CAIYMF01; genus Prado023. The sequence goes on along the minus strand of DASVBK010000122.1, from coordinate 8,630 downwards.
CTCCAGCGCCGCAACCTCGGCAGTCGAGGTGCGCAGGCGCTGGGACAGGCTCCGGGCAATCGCCAAGGCCAGTTGCGAGGACGCGACGGGCTCCCGGTGCTGCAGGTCCACGAAGGCCTCCGGCGACAGCACGTGGCACATCGTGGGCTCCACGGCCACGATGCGGGTCGACCGGGGCCGCCCGTCCACCAGCGCGAGCTCACCGAAGGCCGAGCCGGCAGCCACGCTGCTCAGCCGCCGCCGGCCACGCTGGCCGCGCACGCGCACGTCGGCCACCACCTCACCGGCACCCACGAAGTAGACGCCATCGGGCAGCGCGCCCTCGTCGAAGACGACGGTGCCCGGCGTGAACACGCGGGTGACCGTCCGCGCCTCGATGGCCTCGACGACCTCCACGGGCAGGTCGCGCAGCAGGTCCTGCTCGGCGAGCGGCACGAGCCCGTCGGCCAGCTGGGCACCGTCCCGGCCGAGGCTGCCCAGCAGCTGCGTCTCGCACCATTCCAGCGCGCTGTCGCTGTCGGCGAACCGCGCGACCTCCACGCCGAGGTCGGCGACGACCTCGCGTGGGCCGCGGGTGCGCGGCTCGACGAGTGCGACCTCGACGCCGGTCTCGTCGAGCTGGGCCACCAGGCCGGCCAGCAGGGTGCGGGCCGCGAGGTCCACGCGCGTCACGCGGCCGAGGTCGAACATGCGCCAGCGGGCGGGCTGCGGGTCGCCCAGCACGGCCCGCACGAGCGACTCCGCGCCCACGAAGCCCTGGTCACCCACCAGCTCGTGCACCGCGATGGCTCCCCCGGACTCCTCGAGCAGCTGCCGCTCCGCCCGCCGCCGGGCGCGCTTGGAGTGCACCGCGTCACCGCGGTAGGTCCGCCGGAGGTTCGGCCGCGAGCGATCACCCGGGCGCAGCAGGTGCAGCCCCAGCCGATGGGAGAGCTGCTCGCACGCCGTCACGCCTCGCACGCTGTTGCCGCGCTCGTCCAGGCGCGGGCTGTGCACCGCCAGCCCCAGCTGCCCCGGCAGGGCAGCAGCCACCGCACCGCTCACCCCGCTCTTGGCGGGCATGCCCACCCGGTACAGCCACTCGCCGGCATAGTCGTACATGCCGCACGTGCTCATGACGGTGAGCACGGGTGCCACCGCGTGCCGCGGCACGACCTGCTCGCCGGTGATGGGGTTCACCCCGGCGTTGGCGAGCGTTGCGGCCATGATCGACAGGTCCCGGGCGGTGACCACGATCGAGCACTGGCGGAAGTACAGCTCGACCTGGGCGTCGACGTCCTCGTCGAGCAGCCCGGCGGAGCGCATGAGGTAGGCGATCGCCCGGTTGCGGTCGCCGGTGTCCCGCTCGGAGACGAACACGTCCTCGTCGACGCTCAGGTCGCGGCCGGCGAACGACGACAGCCCGTCGAGGATGCGGTCGAACTGCTCGGCACGGCTGCGGCCGGCAACCAGGTTCGCCGTCACGATGGCGCCGGCATTGACCATGGGGTTGAACGCCCGGCCGCTCACGTCGTCGAGGCTGATCGTGTTGAACGGGTCGCCGGTCGGCTCGGCACCCACCTTCGCCAGGACCGCCTCCGGCCCGCTGTCAGCGAGGGCCAGGGCGTAGACGAACGGCTTGGACACCGACTGGATCGTGAACGGGACGAGGGCCCCCACGGTGTAGATCGCCCCGTCCATGGTCGCCAGGCTGAGCCCGAACGTGGCGGGGTCCGCCTTGGCCAGCTCGGGGATGTAGTCCGCGACGGTCCCGGCGTCGATCGGCGCGACGGACTGCCACACCTCGTGCAACAGCGCCTCGATGGGCCCTTGGCTGGGTTCGGACACGGGCGGACACCTCCTGGGGACGGTGCGGTGAGGGTGCCAGCGCCGCGTTTCGGTGAGGTTTCGGCGGCGTTCCACGCCCGATACGACCCGAGGACCCACGGGAGCCGTGCCGCCCGGCCGACCCGGGACGCCGGCCCGACATGCGACCCTGCCGGTTGCTTGGGATGGTGGCCCGGACCCGGTCGGCGAGCAGGCGGCGGCAAGGGAGGCGTGATGGCGGGAGCGCGGGCTGCCCGGGGGCCCGTGCTCCCCCGCGACCCGCGGCTGCGTCGCGTGCTGGTCGCCTATGGCTGCAGTGCGATCACCGAGTTCGCGACCTGGCTGACGATCCTGCTGGTCGCCTACGACAAGGGCGGCGCGACCTGGGCGGGCGCGGCCTCCGTCGCCATGCTGCTGCCCTCGATCGTGCTCGTCCCGGTCCTGGCCGGGTTCGGTGACCGCATGCCGCGCGGCCGGGCACTGTCCCTGACCTACGCGGCCGAGGCAGCCGGGGCAGCGCTGGTCGGGGCCGTCATCCTGGCTGGGGCTCCCCTCTGGCTGGTGGTCCTCGGCGGCATCGTGCTGACGCTGCCGGTGAGCCTGGTGCGGCCCATGCACTTCGCCGCCATCCCGCTCCTGGCGCGCCGGCCCGCTGACCTGGTCGCCGCGAACGGCCTGTCGACGGTGCTGGACGGCGCCGCACTGTTCGTGGGCTTCGCGATCTCCGGCCTGCTCACCGGCGTACTGGGGGCGTGGGTGGTCATGGCCTGCTGCGCCCTGCTCGCCGTGGTCGCCGCCCTGCTGACCCGGGGCCTGGGCCTGCCGGTGGCCGCCGTCGAGGACGGCGACGGCCCTGAGGAGATCCGCGCCGCGCTGGCCGGCCTGCGCGCGCTGCGCGGCAGCGCCGGCGCGATCGCGCTGCTGCTGCTCATGGCCGGGGTCGCGGTGGTGGAGGGTGCCGAGGACACCCTCACGGTGGCGTTCAACGACCAGGTCCTGGGCAGCACCGCAACGACGGCGGGCGTGCTCGCCGGCGCGAACGGCCTCGGCCTGGCGATCGGCGGCGCGACGCTCGCCAGCCTGGCCCACCGCCGACGCCTGGCGCCGCTCGTGCTGGCGGGGGCCCTGCTGCTGGGCGCCGCCGAGCTCTCGGTCGCCATGCTCGGGGCGCTGGCCCCGGCCGTGATCGTGCTGCTGCTCGGGGGCGTCGGCGCCTCGATCGTGCTGGTGTCCGCACGCACGCTGCTGCAGCGCAGCATCGACGACCACGTCCTGGCCCGGGTGCTGGCCATCCAGGAGGGTGCGATGCTCACCGGCCTGGCGATCGGAGCGGGCATCGCGCCCGTGCTGGTGCTCTGGCTCGGGCCCGCCCGCGCGTTCATCCCGCTGGGGCTGCTCCTGGCAGCCGGGGCCCTGCTCGCCTTCCCGCTCGTGCGCGCCCTGGAGGCCACGTCGCACCCCCACCTCCGCGAGGTCGCGATCCTGCGCGGGGTGCCGTTCCTGGCCGGGTTGGCGCCCTACGAGCTGGAGCGCCTGGCCCAGGCGAGCACCTGGCAGCACGTGGCGCCGGGCACGGCCGTGATCCAGCAGGGCGAGCCCGGCGACGCCTTCCACGTGGTCGTCGAGGGCCACCTCCAGGTCAGCGTCGATGGCGTGCCGCGGCCCGGGCAGCTGGGGCCCGGTGACGGGTTCGGCGAGATCGCGCTGGTGCTGCGCGTGCCGCGCACCGCCACCGTCACGGCGACCACCCCCGTCGAGCTGCTCACGGTCAGCGCGGCGGCGTTCCTGGCCGCGGTGACCTCCAGCGTGACCGGGCAGGAGCTGGCCCGCAGCACGGCCGAGGACCGGCGGGCCGGCGACCCGGGCGGCCGCTGAGCAGCCATCCGCCGGGCGAGGATGGGGACCTTCGGGCCATCCGGGCGGGACGATCTGCGACAAGTCGGGCATCCGGGCGGCCATAGCGTGGGCGCGCACAGGACCCCGAGTCAGGGAGCACACCAGCGATGGCCAGCCATCCGTCCCCCGTCCGCCCCGCCACCCGGCGCGCCACCATCGCCACCCTCACCGGCGGCGCCCTGGCCCTCGCCGGCCTGGCCCTCACGGCCGGCGCCGCCAGCGCCGGCGCGGTGCACCCCGCCGCGGCTGGGGCGGTCCCCGCCACGTCCGAGACGATCGGGGAGGTGTGGGCGCAGCTCGACGCTGGGACGCAGGCCACCATCTGCACCGGCTACCTGCTCGACGCCGACGGCACCTGGCAGCAGCTCGCGCCGGTGCTGGTCGAGGCGGGCATCACCCACGACCAGGCGACGGCACACCTGGCCGCCAGCTGCTCGGCCCAGCGCTCGGTGCACGACCTGCGCGACTGACCGCCACCCGACCCCAACCGGGGGCCCGAACTACCATCGGGATCCGCGGGCGAGGGACGGAGGGCGCATGGGCACGGTGACCATCCCGGCCGAGCGCGCGCCGGAAGCCGCCAGTCCGTGGGGCGGTTCGGACGCCGCCCGGGCCAGGGCGCTGCGCCGCATGAAGGCGCTGGCCACCGGCCTGTTCGGCCTGGCCGCCGCCATCTACGTGGTGACGCTGCTGGTCGGTGGCATGCACGCGCAGGGGTGGCTCGGCTACGTCCAGGCGGGGTCCGAGGCCGCGATGGTCGGCGCCCTGGCCGACTGGTTCGCCGTCACCGCGCTGTTCAAGCACCCGCTGGGCCTGCCCATCCCGCACACCGCGATCATCCCCACGCGCAAGGATCAGATGGGCTCCACGCTCGGGGAGTTCGTGGGCACGCACTTCCTCACCGACGAGGTGGTCCGCGACAAGGTGCGCGCGGCCCAGGTCACCCGCCGCGTCGGGGAATGGCTCGAGGAGCCGGTCAACAGCACGCGCGTGGCCGGCCAGCTGGGCAACGCCCTGCGCGGGCTCATCGCCGTCCTGGACGACGAGCAGATGAAGACGATGATCGAGCGCGTGCTCGCCGAGCGCGTCGAGCGCACCGAGGTCTCCCCCGCCCTGGGGCACCTGCTCGGCCAGGTGGTCCACGACGGCGCGCACACCGGGATCGTCGACGTGATCGCCGAGCGGATGTACGCCTGGGTCGTCGCCAACCGCACGTCGATCATCGACGTGGTCGGCAAGCAGGCGCCCACCTGGACCCCGCGGCTGCTCGACGGCATCGTCGCCGACCGCATCCACTTCGAGCTGGTGAAGTTCCTGGCCGCCGTGCGCGACAACCCCGAGCACGACGTGCGCAAGGCGATCGACCGGATGCTCGTGCAGTTCGCCGAGGACCTGCGCACGAACCCCGCCACCCGCGAGCGCGTGGAGCGGGCCAAGGTCGAGATGTTCGAGCACCCCGACGTGCAGCGGTCGGTGAACCGCATCTGGGAGACCGCCCAGCGGGTGGTGCTCGAGGCCGCGGACGACCCGACCAGCGAGCTTCGGGTGCGCGGGGCCGGCGCCCTGGCCTCCGCGGGACACGCGCTCGCCACCGATCCGACCCTGCAGGCCAACCTGGACGGCTGGATCACCGAGACCGTCGTCGGCCTGGTCGGTGACTACAAGGTGCAGCTCACGAGCGTGATCAGCGACACGGTGGCGCGCTGGGACGGCCCGGAGACCGCCCGGCGCATCGAGCTGGCCGCCGGCCGCGACCTGCAGTTCATCCGCATCAACGGCACCGTCGTGGGCGCCCTGGCAGGCCTGGTCATCCACGCGCTGTCGCAGGCCTTCGGCTGAGGCCGACGACCCCGGCGCACCGCCGGTTCCCAGGCCGCGCGTGAACCTCCGCTGCCGCGAAGATGAACGGCAGGTGAACGCAGTCGCCCGGCTGCGCCCCTGAGGTGAACCCGGGGCGAACAAGCCTCTACCGTTCGGCCCGGAGGCGCTCCTCGGCGGCGCCCCTGAGGAGCGCCAGCATGGACATGATCCTGTTCGCAGTCGTCGGCATCGTGGGGCTGGCCCTGCTGTTCGACTTCACCAACGGGTTCCACGACGCGGCCAACTCCACGGCCACCGTGGTGGCGACGAAGGCACTCAAGCCGCGGACCGCCGTCTACATGGCGGCGTTCTTCAACTTCGCCGCGCTGTTCATCGTGGGCACGGCGGTGGCCAACACGGTGGGCAAGACCGTGAACGTCGACGAGCTGGGCACGACCTCGGGTGGCATCCCACTGGGCCTCGCGGTCGCGGCCGGCGCCCTCATCGGCGCCATCTTCTGGAACTACCTCACCTGGTCGGTCGGCATGCCGTCCTCCTCCAGCCACGCGCTCATCGGCGGCCTGTTGGGGGCCGGGGTGGCCGCCGGCGGGTTCGACGCCATCAAGTGGAGCAGCATCGAGAAGACCGTGATCGCGATCTTCGCCTCGCCGCTCGTGGCCTTCACGATCGCCTTCCTGGCGATGTTCCTGGTCGGCTTCCTGCAGAAGCTCACGAAGTGGGAGGACGACGCCAAGCCGTTCAAGTGGCTGCAGATCATCTCCAGCGCCGCGGTCTCCTTCGGCCATGGCGCCAACGACGCCCAGAAGACGATGGGCGTCATCTGGTTCGCGCTGGTGGCCGGCGGCTACCAGAGCGCCGACTCGGAGATCCCGGTCTGGGTGGAGGTCTCGGCCTACTCGATGATCGCGCTGGGCACCATGTGGGGCGGCTGGAAGATCATCGAGACGATGGGCCTGCGGATCACGAAGCTCAACGCCAACAACGGCGTCGCGGCGAACATCGGTGCCACCACCGCGATCTTCGGCGCGACCGAGCTGGGCATCCCGATCTCGACCACGCAGGCCGCCGCCGCCTCGGTCATGGGCTCCGGGACCGCCGCGGGCACCGGCCTGAACATGCGCAAGATCGGCGAGATGCTCCTCGCGTGGGTGGTCACCCTGCCGGCGGCGGCGGTCGTGGGCTTCGCCGCTGCCTCGCTCATGAAGCTGCCCGACCCCTGGGGCTGGATCCTGAGCATCAGCGGCATCCTGGTCCTGCTGGTCTGGGCCGGGAAGCTCATGCTGCACGCCGAGGACGCCGACGACATCGAGGCGATGCTGCCCAAGGACGAGGAGCTGCACACCTTCCACACGGTGCCGCATCCCGAGGTGCACGAGTACGAGGGTCCGCCCCACATCAACCACCACGAGGGCGAGCACCACTGACGCTCCCGACGGGTCCGGGCTGCTGGACCGGCGTCCGGCGCCATCACCTACCGTGTGGGCATGCGCAGCGAGCTGTTCCACAACGTCGAGGCCCAGGTCGAAGCCGGCAGCTTCGCCAAGCAGAACAGCAAGATGCTCAAGGTTCGCCTGGCGGGGGGCCCCGGCTCCTTCTACGCCGTGCAGGGCTCGATGGTGGCCTACCAGGGTGCCGTCGACTTCGCCTACGAGGGCGCCGGTGGGGTGAACAAGTTCCTCAAGAAGGCGTTCACCGGCGAGGGCATGGCGCTGATGAAGGTCAGCGGCTCCGGTGACGTGTTCCTGGCCCGCGACGCCGACCACATCTTCGTGCTCGAGCTGGAGAACGAGTCCGTCACGGTGAACGGCCGCAACGTGCTGGCCTTCGAGAGCAGCCTCAGCTGGGACATCAAGCGGGTCGAGGGTGCCTCCATGATGACCGGTGGCGTGTTCAACACGACCTTCACCGGCACGGGTGCCCTGGCGATCACGGTGTTCGGTACCCCCGTGGTGCTCAACGTCGACCAGCCCACGTTCGCCGACATCCAGTCGGCGGTGTGCTGGTCGACCTCGCTGCAGACCGGCGTGCGCCGCACGGCGACGGCGTCGGCGCTCATCGGCCGCGGCTCCGGCGAGGCCTATCAGCTGGCGTTCAGCGGGCAGGGGTTCGTCGTCGTGCAGGCCTCCGAGGGCCACGTGGTCTCGCAGGTGCGCTGAGCTCTCGCGTCAGGACGCGGCCGGCGCTGGGGCGGGGGTGAAGGTGAACATGCTGCTGGCCGTGCCGAACATGCTGCGGATCGCCCCATCGCCGGAGACCGTGCGCGCGCCGCTCGTGCCCACGATCCGCAGCGCCGTGAGGCGCCCACCCCAGGGGCCCGCGCCCTCGCGGCCGAGCACCTCGACGGCCGTCACCTGCCCGACCCGGGCGCGCCGGCCGAGCTCCGCGGCGGCGATCGAGTGGGTCCAGGCCAGCCGCGGGTTGCGCATCGCCCGGGCGTCCCAGGGGTCGGTCTGCACGGTCATGTAGGGCAGCGGGCTCGCGGCGGTCGCCCCGCCGTTCGAGGCGCCGAACTGGGTGAGGGCGGGCACCCCGTCGACGGTCACGTGGAGGCCCGCCGTGGCCGCGATCGCCGCATCCGAGCGGGGGTGCTCGCGGCTGCGCACGGGGCGCCAGGCGCTGTCCAGGATGGCCGCACCGGGATAGGCCTGCGACCGCGTGGTGTCGTACACGTCGAAGGACCTGGCGGCCCGTCCGCGTGCCTCGCGCGCCGCGTAGCTGCGCGCGGCCACCGCCTGGGCCTTGAGCGCCTCATCCGGCCAGCTCGGTGAGGACTCACTGGGCACCACGGCCCGCAGGTAGTCCTCCATCGCCACGGTGTTGACGACCGCCACGGCGCGGGAACCCAGGCGCGTGGCCGTCACCGTGCCCCGGTAGGCCCGGCGGACCGTCCCGTTCTGGGTGGCGACCATGCCGTCGGCGCCGGCGAACGTGATGGCCGCGGGAGCGGCCCCCTGGACGGTGCGCCATCGCCCCCCGCAGGCTGCGTCCAGGCGCAGCCCCGCCCGGACCGCCCTGGCACGCCAGCGGGTGGCCGGCGCCGTGCACCCCTCCGGCTGCTCGGGCAGCGCGGCCGGCTCGGCCCCGGTGCGCTGCGCCACCATCCCGGG
>DASVBK010000121.1:0-5024 GCA_036375875.1 Candidatus Nanopelagicales bacterium | reverse complement strand
GGGCGCGATGCCGTCACACGCCGCCTCACGGAGCTCGAGCGCGAGTGGGACGTCGAGCGCCTGCTGGAGGTGAACGCCTCGACACTCGCGGGCACGGGCCTCGTGCTCGCCGCACGCCGCAACCGGGCTTGGCTGCTGCTGCCGGCGACCGTCCTGGGCTTTCCCCTCCCGCACCCGATCCAGGGCTGGGGTCCCCCCTGGTCGTCCTCCGTCGCCTCGGGGTGCCGACCCGCAGCGAGATCGACGCCGAGCGCACGGCCCTGCTCGCAGCCCGCGGCGACCTCGCCCGATTCGTCGGCGTCCGCCCGGCCCCGATAGCAGACCCCCGGCGCGATGGAGACCCCGACGGAACCGGCGGCTGGCGCACGAAGCCCGCCGTGCCCCTGACCGCTTCGCCGACCGCTGTGGCGGACGCGAGGTCAGCTCAACCGATGCCGTGGTCCTTCGTCAGCTCCCGCAGCAGTTCGTGGCAGCGCACCGCGCGCTCCGCGTCCTGCTGCTGAACCTCGCGCAGGAACTCCTGCACGTCGGTGTGACCCTCGGCGTCGCCCAGGAACTTCTCGTGCACCTCCGCGCCCTTGAGCGCGTGGTACTGGATGCTGACCAGGTCGTAGACGAGGTCATCGGCTGGCGTGTGTGCGTTGCTCATGACCGCGGCCTACCCGCGAACGTCCATGCCATGCACCACAGCGCATTCGCGAGCGGCAGGCGCCCGCGCCGCTCCCTGCCGCCGCCCCACCACGCCCAGGCCCGGTGCGACCCGCGCATCACTCACGTGCCACCCGGAGCCTCGACAGGCCGGCCGACCATGCGACCCGGGTCCACGATGCGGTCGAACTCCTCGGCCCCCACATAGCCCAACGCGAGCGCGGCCTCGCGCAGCGAACCCCCCGTTGCGGCGGCCAGGTGGGCGATCTCGGCGGCGCGGTCGTACCCGATGACCGGCGAGAGGGCGGTCACCAGCATGAGCGAGCGTTCCAGGTGCTCGGCGATCCGTGCGCGGTCCGGCTCGATGCCCTCGACGCAGAAGCGCCGGAAGTGCTCGCACCCGTCCGCCAGCAGCCCGACGGACTGCAGCAGGGCATGTGCCAGCAGCGGCTTGGCCGCATTCATCTCGAGGTGCCCGGCTGCCCCGGCCACGCCGACGGCCACGTCGTTGCCCACCACCTGGGCGCACAGCATCGCCAGTGCCTCGATCTGGCTGGGGTTCACCTTGCCCGGCATGATCGACGAGCCCGGCTCGTTGGCCGGCAGCAGCAGCTCCCCGATCCCCGAGCGCGGCCCGCTGCCCAGCAGGCGCAGGTCGTTGCCGATCTTGGTCAGCGAGACCGCGAGGGTGCGCAGCGCCCCGTGGAGGTGCACCAGCGCGTCGTGCGCGCCCTGAGCGGCGAACCGGTTGTCGACCGGCACGAAGGGCAGGCCGGTGCGACTCGCCACCTCGGTGATCGCCGCCTCGGCGTACCCCTCCGGGGCAGTCACGCCAGTTCCCACCGCCGTACCGCCCAGCGTGAGGGCCAGGACCGCCGGCAGCGCTGCCTCGATGCGGACCACGTCCTCCCGCAGCATCGCCGCGTAGCCCGACCACTCCTGGCCCAGGGTCAGCGGCGTGGCGTCCTGCAGGTGGGTGCGCCCGATCTTCACGACGTCAGCCCACGCCGAAGCCCGGGCCGTGAAGCTCTCGTGCAGGGCACGCACCTGCGGCAGCAGCCGCCGGGTGACCAGCAGCGAGACGGCCACGTGCACGGCCGAGGGGAAGGTGTCGTTCGTCGACTGCGCCATGTTCACGTGGTCGTTCGGGTGCACGGGCGCCTTGCTGCCCAGCGGGGTCCCCACCAGTTGGCTGCACCGATTCGCGATCACCTCGTTCACGTTCATGTTCAGCTGGGTCCCGCTGCCCGAGACCCAGACGTGCAGCGGGAACTCCCGCACGTGCTGCCCTGCAGCGAGCTCGTCGCAGGCCTGCACGATCAGCCGATGCTGGTCGTCGGTGAGCCTGGCCGACCGGTGATGCACCGTGGCCGCGGCTCGCTTGAGGATCGCGTACGCCTCCACCAGCTCGAGGGGCATCGGCTCCCGGCCGATCGCGAAGTGCTCCAGCGCCCGCTGCGTCTGGGCGCCCCACAACCGAGCTGCCGGCACCCTGACCTCCCCCAGGCTGTCGCGCTCGATCCGGAACTGCTCCACGCCACCAGCCTCAGCAGCCATCACGGTGGGCACGGTACCCAGCCGAGGGCCCCCGATCCCGCCCACCGACGCGGCCGACACCCCGTGCCGCGCCCGAGCTCGTGACGCCCCGCCCTGCCGTACCGTCTCCAGGGTCCCCACCGCTCAGGAGCTCACCATGCAGATCGCAGTCCTCGGAACCGGCTCCGTCGGGCGCGCCCTCGCCGCGCGACTCGACGAGCTGGGCCATGACGTCACGCTCGGCACGCGGTCTCCCGCTGCCACGCTCTCCCGCTCCGAACCCGACCCCATGGGCAACCCCACCTTCGCCGTCTGGGGCAACGACCACCCGGGCGTGCGCCTGGCCACCTTCGCCGACGCTGCGGCCGACGCCGAGCTGGTCATCAACGCCACCAACGGCTCGGCCACCCTGGAGGTCCTCGATGCCGCCGGGGAGGATCACCTCGGGGGGAAGGTCCTCGTCGACGTGAGCAACCCGTTGGACTTCTCTGCCGGGTTCCCGCCCACGCTCTTCGTGAAGGACTCCGACTCCCTCGGCGAGCAGGTGCAGCGCGCGTTCCCCACCGTTCGCGTGGTCAAGGCGCTCAACACGATGACGGCCAGCCTCATGGTCCATCCGGAATCCCTCGGCGCGACCACGACGGTCTTCATCTGCGGGGACGACCCCGCCGCGAAGGCGGCCGTCACCGCGCTGCTCACCGCCATGGGTCACCGGGACGTGCTCGACCTCGGCGGCATCGAGGCGGCCCGCGGCACCGAGATGTACCTGCCCCTGTGGCTGCGGATGATGGGGGCGCTGGGCACCGGGATGTTCAACATCCGGGTCGTTCGCTGACCCTCGTCGTCGACTCGCGTGCTGATCGAGCCCCCATGGATTGCCAGCGGGTCGCGCGCCGGTGCGCCCGTCCGCCAGGCCCTGCGAACTCGGGACCATCGGCCGATCCGCGACTGCCCGGCGGGGCCTAGCGTGGACCCCCGGGCGCCCGACCGGGCGCTGCTTCGAGGAAGGCATCTGATGACCCGCACGAAGGACGCTGCGGCCGAGTTCCTCGCGTGCAAGCGCGTGGCCGTGACCGGCGTCTCCAGCAACCCCCAGGGCCACGGCAGCAACGCCGTCTACACACGGCTGCGCGACCGCGGCTACCAGGTGTTCGCCGTCAACCCGAACGCGCCGAGCGTCGAGGGCGACCCGACCTACCCCGACCTGCGCTCGATCCCCGACGGCGTGGAGGCTGTCGTGATCGGCACCCGGCCCGAGCATGCCGAGGCGACCATGCGCGAGGCCATCGACCTGGGGGTGCGGCACGTGTGGATGCACCGGGCGTTCGGCGCCGGCAGCGTCTCGGAGTCGGCGACGGCCCTGGGCCGCGCGAACGGCGTGACCGTGATCGACGGCGGCTGCCCCCTGATGTTCGGCCCGACCTCCGACGGCGGCCACCGCTTCATGTGCCGGATGCTCACGATGACCGGCAAGGTGCCCAAGACGGTCTGACCGGCAACGACGCGGCGCGGACCCCGCCCTACCGGTTCGCCCCGCGCTTCTCCCGGATGCGCAGGTTGATGCGGATCGGCGTTCCGACGAACCCGAACTCCTCGCGCAGCCGGCGCTCCACGAAGCGTCGGTAGCCCGCCTCGAGGAACCCCGACGTGAAGAGCACGAACGTCGGCGGCCGCGTGGCGGCCTGGGTGCCGAAGAGGATGCGCGGCTGCTTGCCGCCGCGCAGCGGGTGGGGGTGGGCCGCGACCAGCTCCTTGAGGAACTGGTTGAGCCTGCCGGTGGACACCCGCGTCTCCCACCCGGCCAGGGCGGCGTCGAGCGCCGGCACCAGCTTGTCGACCGCGCGGCCGGTGCGGGCCGACACGTTCACCCGCGGGGCCCACGCGATGGGCGCCAGGTCGCGCTCGATCTCACGTTCCAGGTACCGGCGGCGCTCCTCGTCGACGAGGTCCCACTTGTTGATCGCCAGCACCAGGGCCCGGCCCGACTCGACGACCATGGAGGTGATCCGCAGGTCCTGCTCGCTGAGCGGCTCGCCGCCGTCGACGAGCACGACCGCGACCTCGGCCTTCTCCAGCGCGGCGTGCGTGCGCAGCGAGGCGTAGTACTCATGCCCGCTGGCCTCCCGCACCCGCCGGCGGATGCCGGCGGTGTCGACGAACACCCACTCGCGATCGCGCAGCACGACCACCTCGTCCACGGGGTCGACCGTGGTGCCCGCCACCTCCGAGACCACCGCGCGCTCGGAGCCGGCCAGCTTGTTCAGCAGCGAGGACTTGCCCACGTTCGGCTTGCCGACCAGCGCCACGCGACGCGGCCCGGCGGAGCGGGCCCGTCCGGACCCCTCCTCAGGCAGCTCGGCCAGCACGGCGTCGAGCAGGTCACCCGAGCCGCGGCCATGCAGCGCTGAGACCGGATGCGGCTCGCCCAGGCCAAGCGACCAGAGCAGCGCGGCGTCCGCCTCGGCCCGCGCATCGTCCACCTTGTTCGCGGCCAGGATGACGGGCTTGCCGGCCCTGCGCAGCACGCGGACCACCGCCTCCTCGGCGTCCGTGGCCCCGACGGTCGCATCCACCACGAGCACCACAGCGTCGGCCAGCGCCACCGCGCGCTCAGCCTGGGCGGCGATCTGCGCGGCCATCCCCTGCGCGTCAGGATTCCAGCCACCGGTGTCGAGGAGCACGAACCGCTGGCCGGACCACTCGGCCTCGTACGCGACCCGATCCCGGGTGACCCCCGGCACGTCCTGCACGACGGCCTCGCGGCGGCCGAGGATGCGGTTCACCAGGGTCGACTTGCCCACGTTGGGCCGGCCGATGACCGCGACCACGGGCAGGGCGTG
>DASVBK010000115.1:0-12526 GCA_036375875.1 Candidatus Nanopelagicales bacterium | reverse complement strand
GCTCCGGCGAGGTCGGCCGCGAGCTGTCCGTCCACCAGTTCGACCTCGAGCGGATCCTCGGCGAGGAGGGGGTCAAGGTCCTGCACCTGTCGGGCCTGGTCTCCTCGCTGTCGCCGAGCACGTCGCGGTTCTGCGTGGAGCTGGCGCGGGCCGCCGCCGCGCACGGGACCCGGGTCTCGATGGACCTGAACTACCGCGCCTCCTTCTGGAGGGGCCGCGAGGCCGAGCTCAGTGCGGCGTTCCACGAGATCGCCAGCTACTGCGACGTGCTCTACGGCAACGAGGAGGACTTCCAGCTGTGCCTGGGCATCGAGGGTCCCGAGGCCGGCGGCGAGTCGATCGGCGAGCAGATCGAGTCCTTCAGGGCCATGATCGGGCGCGTGCGCGAGGCCTACCCGAAGGCCAGCTACGTGGGCACCTCTCTGCGTGAGGTGGTGTCGGCCAACCGGCACAGGTGGGGGGTGGTGCTGTGGGGCGAGGGCGGGTTCGCGGTGTGCGACCTGCGCGAGATCGACGTCCTGGACCGTATCGGCGGCGGTGACGGCTCGGTCGGCGGCGTGCTGTACGGGATCCTCAAGAGCTGGCCGGTGGAGCGCTGCGCCCAGTTCGGCTGGGCCACCGGCGCGCTGGCCGCGACCTCGCTGTTGGACTACGCCGCCCCCGCCGACGAGGACCAGGTCTGGGCCATCTGGCAGGGCAACGCGCGCGTCCAGCGCTGAGGGGAACCCCGCCGGCATCGGCCCGACTCGGGCCGTCGCCGCGCCCCCTGGCGCCTGTCCGATCCGGGCCAGGATCGCGGTTCGGTCCCAGTCTTGACGCGTCCCGGCGGGCTTGCGCCACGCTTCGTGCGGTTGTGCGAGCTCGAACCTGGCGTGGCTCGTGATCTTGCCGGCTGGGCGGGCCGCTGACAGGCGTCGGCCGCACCGGCGCTCAGCCGAGGGGGATGCGCACCACCCGTGTCCGCGGCCTCGGGTCCAGGGTCTGGCCCACCACGCAGTACCGATCGGTGAGCTCGGCCAGCCGGACCAGGCTGGCTTCCGGCGCGTCGGTCGCCACGCTCGCGACGACCTCGATCTGGCGCAGGCCGACGGGCGCCTCGCGGTCCAGGCCCAGCGTGCCCCGGGCGTCGAACACCGCCGTGGCGGTGAGCTCGACCCGGCGCAGCTCGAGGCGCATGGCGGTGGCGACGCTGCGCAACGTGACGCCGGCGCACCCGAGCAGCGCCTGCAGCAGCATGTCGGCCGAGCAGGCGTCGGAGCCGTCGCCGCCGGTCGCCAGGTGCAGCCCTGCGCGCACAGGGCCAGCCCAGCCATCGACGGTCGTGGTGATCCCGGGGTCGGCGAACGTGGCCCGGGCGCTGACCTGGGTCAGCGCCGCCTGGGGGTCGTCGCGGTAGGCCTGCTCGAGCTGGGCCTGGCGAGCGCGCAGTACGGCCCGGTCACGGTCGGTCACGCTCGTCACGGCGCGTCGGCGTCGGGCGCCAGGGTCATGTCGCCGGTCTCCGGCTCACCCTCGATCAGCGCGTAGCGCAGCTGCACGACGCCGGCCGGCGAGGTCGCGGCGGGCTCCAGGAGCCGCAGCCGCGCAGCGGTGCCCGGGTCGAACACCCGCTTGCCCTGGCCGAGGACGACCGGGTGCACCCAGAGGGTGAGCTCGTCGAACAGCCGCTCGGCCAGCAGCGACTGGAACAGGGTGACGCTGCCGATGACGTGCACGTGCGCATGCCGGTCTCGTAGGGCCCGAACCTGCGCCGCCAGGTCGTCGCCCACGCGGGTCGCGTGCTGCCAGGGCAGCGGCAGGGCGCGGTTGCGGGACGCCACGTACTTGGGGATGCGGTTGAACAGGCCCGCGATGCTGTCCTCGGGGCCGCCGGACTGGTGCGGCCAGTAGGCGGCGAAGATGTCGTAGGTGCGCCGCCCGAGCAGCAGCGCGTCGGTGCCGGCCAGGTTGGCATCGACCCAGCCGCCGCCGACCTCGTCGAGCAGTGGCGCCTGCCAGCCGCCGAACCGGAAGCCGCCCTCGAGGTCCTCCTCCGGCCCACCGGGGGCCTGGGCGACGCCGTCCATGGTCGCGAACAGGTCGACGTGGATGCGTCCCATCCGTCGAGGCTAGCGGCGGGGCTACGCACGGGCTGCCCCGTGGTGCGGATCGTGCTGGTGCCGGTGCCGTCCGGGCCGTCCGGTGCGCCCGGTGTTGAGGGGCTGGCACCCGCAGCTCCCCGTGTCGGCGGCGTACAGGCCATGCTGTGGCCATGCCTGCCGCTGCCCGCGACCCGCTCGGCGGGGTGGCGGACCCAGCTCGCGCCGCGTTCGACACCAGCCCGCAGTACCGCCTGCTGGCGGCGCTGCAGCTCGGCGCGGGGCTGGTGACGCTGGGCTTCGGCGTGCTCCGGATCGACCCGCAGTCGCAGCACGTCACGGAGGTGCTCCTCGGGCTGGTGTGGCTGGCGCTCGCGGCAACCACGTGGCTGCTCGCCCCGCGCGTGCGCTGGGGCATCGACGCGTCGCTGGCCTGCTCGGCGATCCTGCTCGGCGCTGCCGGGCTCATCACGGTCCACGCCAGCGTCCAGGTCTTCAACGGCCTGGGCATGATCCTGCTCGGCGTGTTCGGGGCCTACGCCCTGCCGCTGGTGCGCATCGTGGTGTTCCTCGCGATCAGTGGCGCGTCGTACGTGGGCGGCGTGCTCGTCAGCGGTGTCCTGGAGGCGCGGTGGATCGCCTTCGGCGTCGTGGCGATGCTGGTCTTCTCGACCCTGCACGTCCGGGCCCTGCTCGGCCGGCTGCGGGAGGCGTCGCTCACCGACCCGCTCACCGGGGCCCTCAACCGGCACGGCCTGGACGTGCGCGCCCCCGGCGTCTTCGCCGTGTCGCAGCGCGCGGGGCAGCCCACTGTCGTGGGCCTGCTGGACCTCGACGCCTTCAAGGAGGTCAACGACCGGCTCGGGCATGCGGCCGGCGACGCCCTGCTCGTGGAGCTGGTGCGGGCGTGGTCGGCGCAGCTGCGCAGCGGTGACCAGCTGGCGCGCATCGGGGGGGACGAGTTCGTCCTCGTGCTGCCTGAGTGCGACGAGCAGGCGGCCGAGGCCCTGCTCGAGCGGCTGCGCGAGGCCTCGCCCTGCGCGTGGACTGCCGGGATCGCCCGGTGGCAGGTCGGGCAGGACGTCTTCGACGCGGTGCGGGCAGCCGACGCTGCGATGTACCGGCAGAAGCGCCAGGGGGAGGAGCGCTGGGAGGAGCCGGCGGACTCGTGAGGTCGGCCGCGCCACAGCCCGCGCCGCCGCCGGCGCTGCGGTAACCCGTCGGCCACGCCATCCGACACATGCGGTCGCGGGCTCGGTAGCCTTCGCGCGCCCAGCGACGGCGATCAGGAGGTCCAGGATGGCGCGCATCGGTCCAGCTTCCCCCCGTCGCGGTCCCATCCGGACGGCGTAGGCGATGCCCGGCCCCGTCCTGCCGCCCGACCTGCGGGCCCCGGTCTCGCTCGGCGTCCGTGAGCTGCGGACCCACCTGGCCGATCGAGCCGGCCTCACCCAGCTGGCGTCGCTGGCGCAGGTGCGCGACGAGGTCCGTGCCGCCCTCACACCCGGGGCGCCGCAGCGGGACGCCCGGCCAGTGGCCCCGAAGACCGCGGCCAACATGCTCGAGCTGCTCGGCAGCCTGCCGGTCGAGCTCACGACCCACGCCGATGCCCCGCTGCTCGAGCCCCCCGCGCTGAGCACCAGGCAGCTGGCGGCGGCCACCTCCGCCGCCGCCCAGGTGCTCCTGCTCGGCGCCGAGGCGCTGCTGTCCGGTGCGCCGACGCCGGACACCACCGCCGACTCGATCGTGCACGCCGCCCTCGGCTCGGACCGGCTCGCTGCCGCGCTGCGGCGGGCCGTCGTCGACCCGAAGCTGCCCGTGCTGCCCAAGCCCGGCCCGGGCGCCCCCGAGGCGGGGGGCCCATCCTTGGCCCGGCTCACCGAGCTGGCGCGGGCCGGGGCCCTGCGTGAGTTCCTCGACGCCCTGCGGCGCGGTGGGTTGGCGGCCCGCGGGGAGCGGGACTGGCTCGCCGGCATCATCACGTGGGGCCGCGTCACCAGTCTCGTCCCGAGCGGGGCCTGCGCCGGCCAGGTGGTGCGCATCGACTTCGCCGGGTTCGGTCCCGCGGCCCCCGCGGACGGCGACATCCTCGTGGCCCTCCCCGTCGGACTGGGGTCGTTCCGCCACCTGAGCCTGCGGCAGACGAACCCGGCGCTGTTCCAGCCCGGCGGCTGGTCGGACACGGGCTCGGTCGAGGTCACCCTGCCCGCGGAGATCGCCTGCGGGCCGGTCGGCTTCCTGGCAGTGCCTCCCGGGTCAGGGAGCGCGGGCGGTTCCTCGGTCGGCGACCTGACGGGCAGCGCGGGCGCACTCGCCGAGGTGCTCGGGCCCCTGCTCGGGCAGCGGGTGGTGGCGGTCGCGGCCGCCGTGGAAGCGGGGCGCTTCGGCTCGCTGCCGGGCGCCGCAGCGCAGGCCGACGGCGCGAACCAGCTCATCGCCGGGCTGCCACGCATCCTCGGGTTCCGGGTGGTCGAGCAGGGGTGGGTGCATCCGCGGGGGACCGTCACGCTGGAGTGGTCCACGGCCAACGCCGACACCGTGGAGATCGTGGCGGTCGAGGTCCCGGGCAGCGAGCACCCCCATGAGCTGCCACCGGTGACCGGACCGCTGGCGGCCCACGGCAGGGTCACCCTCGGGGTGCCCTGCACGCGCCGGTGGGAGGGCCAGTACGTGCTGCGGGTGACCAACGCCGCACCCTGCCAGCCGCAACCCGTCGAGCAGGCGGTGCCGATCGTCAGCGGCTGGAGCCACTACCAGGTCGGCGTGGCCAAGGTCGACATCACCCCGCGCGAGCCCGGCCTGGGGTTGGCCGGCTTCGCCTACGCGGGGCAGGTGACGGGCTCCCCGGTCGAGGTGCACAGCGCGCTGCAGGCCCGTGCCGTCGTCATCAGCGAGCACACCGGCCCTGGCGGAGCGGTGCTGGGGCTCGTCGTGGCCGACCTGTGGACGTGCACGCAGCGGCTGAAGCAGGAGGTGCTCGACCGGCTCAGGGCGCAGGGCCTGCCCTTCGACGAGGCCAACCTGCTCATCGCCGGCACGCACACCCATGCCGCGCCCGGGGGCTACTCCGACTACGCCCTCTACAACTTCTCCGTGGGCGCCACGGGCGGGCGCAACCGTGCCGTCCTGGACCGCTATGCGGCAGGCATCGCCAGCGCGGTGCAGAGCGCCTACCTCAGCAGGGGGCCCGGACGGGTGCTCGTCCACCAGGGTGACCTTGCCGGGTGCGGGGACAACCGCTCCTTCCCGGCCTTCCGCGGCAACCGCGAGTTCCTCGACGGCACCTTCGCGGACCCCAGCCAGTGGATCGACCGGCAGATGCTGCTGCTGGCCCTGCACGCCGACGTCGACAACCGCGGCAGGTCCAGGCCGCTGGGTGCCGTCAACTGGTTCGGCATCCACCCCACCAGCCTCGGCATGTACAACGCGATGATCTCCGGCGACAGCAAGGGCCGCGCCGCGGAGCTCATGGAGGCCGGCCTGGGGGGCGGGTTCGTCGCCGCGTTCGGCAACGGCAACGCCGGCGACGTCTCCGGCAACGTGACCCTCGACGCGGCTGGCCGTCCCACCGGGCACGTGCCGGAGGGCGGCGCGGTCCGCGAGCCGGTCACGCTGCGGGGTGGCCTGCTGGGCCTGCCCCGCACCCGTGACCCACGTCAGGACGGCGACCTCGCCCGGCTGGAGGCGCTCGCCACGGCCCAGGCCGACCACGCGCGCATGCTGTTCGACGCTGCCACCACCGAGGTGAGCGGGCCGCTGCGAGCGCGCCACCAGTGGGTGGACCTGTCGCAGGTGCGGCTGCCGGACGGCGGGCGCACCTGGCCCGCCGCGGTCGGCATCTCGTTCGGTGCGGGCAGCTCCGAGGACAGCTACGCCGTCGCCTCGATGGGCCCGATCGACCTCGATGCCGGCATCCCGGAGGGGATGACCCACGTCCAGATGGCAGCAGGGGCAGTGCTGGCGAGTTCGACGCTGGCCCTCACGGCCCCCGGGCTGCTCGGCGCCCTGGCCGCCGGTGCCCCGCTGTCGCCTGCCGCGGTGGTCGGGCTGGTCCCGGCGATGCAGGCCGCACTCACCCTGCTGGCGGCGTCGCCGGAGGCGCGCGGGTTCGTGTTCGGCGGGATCGGCGCCCTGGCCTTCCCCGGCAAGCTCCAGGACCAGGCGCCGCCCGGCACGCAGTGGCTGCTGCCCGGGCCGCTGAGCCTCCCGATGGACTACGTCGCGGGTCACGCCCAGAAGCCGATCATGTTCCCGGTCGGCCTGGCCTGGCTGCTCCCGAAGCCCGGCTCCACCCAGCAGGTCGGCACTGGACCCTGCCCGTTGGTGCCCCACGTACTGCCCGTGCAGCTGCTGAGGATCGGTCAGGTCGCCATCGCCGGCGTGCCGGCGGAGTTCACCGCGACCGCGGGCCGGCGGATCAAGGGGGTGCTCGGGAGGGTCCTCGGCTCATCGGCCTCGCACCTGGCGGTCTCCAACTACACGAACGGGTACTCGGGCTACGTGACCACCGGCGAGGAGTACGAGGCCCAGCACTACGAGGGCGCCTCGACCCTGTACGGGCCGAACACGCTGGCGGCGTACGAGCTCATCGTCGAGGGCCTGGCCACGGCCGTGGAGCGCGACCTCCCGGTGGACGCCGTCAGCAGGGTGCCCGCCAGCCCGCCGTTCCTCGTCCCGGGCATCTTCGAGCACCCCTGACCGCGCCGGCGTCCCGCCGGACGGTCTGCGCGGCTCAGGAGACGCCGAGCGCGATGGCGTGGCGGGGTGGCTGGGTGAAGGGGAAGGTGCGCTCGCGGCCGGCCTCGAGCCAGGCCTCGACCGCGGTGCGCGGCAGCACGGTGCCAGCCTCGACGACGGCGTTGCGGCGGAACGCGAACACCTCCACGTCGCCGATCCGCCAGTCCGGGGCGAGCGTCGTGCCCAGCGTGTCGAGGAAGGCGCTGCGCTCGTTGGCCCCGTCGGAGGCGACCCGGCCGGCGAACGCCGCCAGCAGCTGCTGGCGCGCTGACGGCGACTCGTCGTCGGACTCGAAGACCTGGATCGCGACGATGAGGCCCGAGCCGCGCGCCACCGTGGTGAGCACCGGCGGGACGCTGGAGGTGGTGCGGAACTCGCCGGTGTCCACCCCGCTGTAGGGGCCCAGGATGAGCGACTGGAGGAAGCCGCTGGCCGGCGCGGTGACCAGGGCGAGGACGAACGGCTCGTCTTCGGTCGTGCCGCGGTCCCAGTCGCTCTCCTTGAGGCAGGTCAGGGTGCGGAAGTGCACCTGGCAGTACAGGTCGTCGCCGCTCGGCGAGGCCCACACGTCGAAGGACAGCCGATAGCGGCCCTCGGGCCCGCCGTCGACGAGGATCGAGCCCTGGTCGGGGAAGCCCTGCCCGGCGACCCGCTGGAGGTCCGCCCACCCCCAGCTGGCCCGGCCGTCGCCCACCAGGTCGGCGTGTCCGCCCACGAGGGTGAGCAGCAGGTCGCCCACCGCCTCGATGATGCCGGCGACGGTGTCGACCAGGCCGTCCCAGGCCGCTGCCAGCACCGCCCCCGCGCTCGCCGCCTGGTTGCGCAGGGTGATCTCCGAAGGCAGCGCGGCGAAGGGACCCACGACGTATGCGGTGCGGCTGCCGGCCTCGAAGTCGTCCCACTCCAGCAGGCGGTTCTCGCTCCAGGACCCGCTCGGAGAGCGCAGCCTCCCGTGGTCGAGCAGGAAGTCCACGCCGCCGGCACGGAGCACGATGTCGGCGTTCGTTCCTGACAGCGGCCGGCTCGAGGTGCCCAGGGTCACCCGCAGCCACCACGCGTCCGCGGTCTCGGCGGGGTCTGGCGGGTACTGCCCCGCGCTGAGGAACTGGAACGGCTGCCGGGCCGGGTCCTCGTACTGGGCGATGTCCGCCGGACTCTCCGGATTGGGGGCCATCGTCGAGGCCGTGCCCACGGCGCTGCGCGGCTGCGTGGTGACCCGCGCCCAGAAGCCGGGGTTGATCGGCTCCAGCGTCGAGGCCGCGATGCGGGCGAGCTCCTCGAGCCACTGCGTGGTCGTCCGGGTGGCCAGCCCCCGAGCCGTGGCGAACAGGTCGGTCGCGGCGATGCCTGGGTCGTCCAGCGCGCGGTTGGGGCGGGAGATGGCCGCCATCCACTGGTTGTCCAGCGCGATGCCGGTGGGTGCCAGCACGAGGACGCCGGGGGGTGCCGGGATCCCCGCCAGGGCCGGCGGCGTGGCCGGCGCCGCCGTGTCACCCGTGCACTGCCGCCACCGTGCCGCCAGGTCGGTCATGCCGATGAACGACAGCGCCGCGACAGCGGGATCGCGCAGCCCGGCGGGCAGCGCCCGGAACAGGGTGCAGTCGAAGGCGTACTTCCCGTGCGGCTTGAACCCGTGCTGCAGGCCGTGCTCGTACATGCCGGTGTACAGGTCCCACCCGGGCCGGGGATCGGAGCCGACCAGTGGCAGCCGAAGCCCCAGCTCCATGCCGGTGTCGACCACCTGCGGTGGGCCAAGGTGCCACCCCAGCCCCTGCACCGGCGGCCGGCTCACGCTCGGATCCGGACGGCGGTTCGCACGGGGTGGCCGCGGCGGGCGCGGTGGCGGCGGCTGCCGCGGCGGGCGCCCCGCTCCCGGGCGGACCGGGACGGGCAGCTGTCGGTCCGGCCAGGGCAGCTCGTGGACCAGGGGCCGGCCGGCGCCTGCCTCGAACCAGGTCTTCGTGCGCCGGTCGGCGCTGTCCACCCAGTTGGAGTGCGAGTAGAAGTCCTGCATCGCGTGCAGCCCGGTACCGATCGCGTTGCGCGCGCCTGCCACGTCGTCGCGCTCGGCAGCCCAGACGAGCGCGGCCACCGTGCCGCCGAGGTAGCGGCGCCACATCGTGCGGATCTGGGCGGTGCTCGTGAGGTCGTCGAAGTGCAGCGTCACCAGCGCGGGGCGCGCCATCAGCGCTGCACCGAGGCGCGAGAGGCCGCCGCCCGTGGTCGGACCGAACCACCAGAGCGGGTTGTAGAGGTACGAGTCGAGGTAGTCGGCGTGCCATGCGATCGCATCCGCGGCCGTGGATCCGACCGCCCCGGACCCCGGTGCGCCGCCCGGCGCCGGCGCGCTCCAGCCCGCAGCCACCGCGCCCGCCCGGGTGATGAGCTCGTGGTACCACCCGGAGTCCGGGACGTCCGGGTGCGCCCCTGCCACCGGGTCCTCACCGCCGAACGTCGACAACAGCCCCGGCACGTCGCGGAGCCTTCCTGGGACCCCCGCGCGCCGGTCGTCGGTCATCGGTGCTCCTCGCTCGTGGGCCCGCTGCATCGCGTCGTCCTGCGCTCTCACGGTCGTGTGCGACTGCCGCAGGATCTGCTCGGCGGAGCGGTCGATGGGTGTGTTCCTGCCCGCCCGGGGCACCCGGCAGCGTAGCCCTCATCGGCCCTCCCGTCAGGAGCTTCGCGGACCTCCCGCGGTGCGCGTCTGCAACGTTGACGGCCCGAAGATGGCGTCGACGTCGTGTCTGTTGACCTGCGCGGACCGTCCGGCTAGCCTGCCGCGCACGTGCTCATCAAGAGCGGTGGAGGGACAGGCCCGACGAAGCCGCGGCAACCCAGAAGCTTGGGTGCCAATGCCTGATCGATGAGGTGCCGAGGGCGACGACGTCGCGTGAGGCGCTCACTGAGCGCGCCGCACACGACGACGGAAGGACGCCCGCGATGGCCAGCACGGTGATGGGGATGTCGGCACGACGCATGGCGTGTCCGGGCTCTCGGGTGCCCTCGCTCGCTGGCCTGCCGTAGGCCGCCGAGGAACGCCAGCACCCGGGAGCTGTGGCATTCCGGCGTTCGCCCCCACACCCCGCGCACCAGCGCGCATCCATCGGAACGGACGACTCCACCATGACCCTCACCACCACCACCCTGCTCAACGACGTCGACCTCGACGCCGTCAGCGCCCTGGCCCAGGCGGTCACCGCTGATGAGGCTGCCGGTGCCACCACCTGGCGCGCGGACGTCACGTGGCGCGGCGCCTTCCGCTCCTCGGCGCGTATCCGCGGCTTCGCCGAGCTGCCCTCCGACGAGCCTGCTGCCCTCGGGGGGACCGACAGCGCACCGAACCCGGTGGAGCAGCTGCTCGCCGCGCTCGGGCACTGCCTGACCGTGGGATACGCCGCCAACGCCAGCGCGCGCGGCATCGAGCTCACCGAGCTGCGCGTGCGCGTGAGCGGTGACCTGGACCTCCATGCGTTCCTGGGCCTGCGTCCCGGGCACGCCGGCTTCACCGGGATCACCGCCACGGTGCACCTGGCGTCCGACGCTCCTGCGGAGCAGCTCCAGGCGCTGCACGAGGCCGTCGTCGCCACGTCGCCGGTCGGGCACACCCTGCAGGCGGCCATCCCCACCTCCATCACCCTCGACCTGCGGGCCTGACCGGCGGGGCCTGCCGTGCTCACGCGTGCGGGTGGGTGCACCGGGCACCGCATCCGACGCAGGCCTCGATTGCCTCCCCAGCGGTCACGATCACCGCTGGGGAGGCGGTCGTGTGAGCGGGAGGTCCGCGCACGGCCCGCGGTCTGCTCGGCCGGGGATCGGCCTGGCGCGTCGCCGGTCGCAGCCACCCGACGATTCGGTCGGGACGCAGCAGCCGCGGCCCGGGCTGCCGTCGCCGGTGGCAGCAGTGCGCGAGGGCCCAGAGCCTCGTCATCGGTTGGCCGTGCACCGCTCATCACGGCGCCTGGGCCGAACAGCCCGAGGGTGCGGGGCGCCCCTTCACGACGGACAGGACTCCGGCGGGGCGGGGCCCACCAGTCCGCTCAGATCGGCTTCATCTTGGCCACGTCGGCCTTGGCCTGGTCGACGATGGCGTAGCCGCAGATCTCGCAGTAGGCCTGGTCGATGCGGGTGGTGTGCTGGCACTCGGGGCACGTCGCGGTGCGACGCCCGAGCAGCCTGTCGAGCAGCGGGATGTGGATCTTCATGGGGAGGACCTCCAAGGCGAGGGTAGGTCGCTCGCGCGACCTGGGTCAGGGTCCAACGGCCTGCGCGTGTCTGCGCTCGTAGGTGGCGGGAGCTGACCAGACGGGCCGCCCGGGCCCGGGCAGCCACGATCATGGAGGCCGCGCGCAGGTGTACATGACGCTTCGGATGCGGCCCTCGGTGAGGTGGGTCACCTGGTTGGCAGCCATCTGCCCGAACCGCTCGGGCGCGGAAGGCCGCGAAGGTTACAGGTGGCGTTCCATGACGCCCGATCCGGCGCACCTGCTGGAACCACGCGAGGCTCTCCTCGGAGGAGCCGACTTCCTGGAGCACCTCGAACACGGCCTGCGAGCAGCCCCCGCATCTCAGGGCGGTGGCGACGAAGCTCGTGCAGGGGTCGGCCCACGGCACGGGGTACCGGACGTCGCGAGCCTCACCCTGCAGGACGTCGTCGACGACGAACCTTCCACCTGGTCGGACCACTCGGAAGGCCTCGGCGTAGAGCGCGGGCTTGTCGGAGATGCTCATCGCCACGTGCACCGTGAGGACCGCGTCCATCGTGGCGCCCGGGAGGCCGGTAGCCGTGGCGTCCCCGACCTGGAAGCTCGTGCCGTTCGGACAGCCCCGTCCACTACGAGAGTGCGGTCGCGACCCCGCAGAACTCCGGGGTGACGTCCACGCCCGTCACCGAGCACCTGGTCAACTTCGCGAGCGTTCGCGCGGTCCGGTACCCGCCAGCACCCGGGGGTGGGCTGGCTCGTTCGGACGGTGCCCGCGCAGATCCTCGGGCTCCCGGTCGCGCGGCCGGCCATCGCGTACCCTTGGCCACGCCTCGTGGTCGGTCCCGATCGGTCATGATGCGCGGGCGTAGCTCAATGGCAGAGCCCCAGCCTTCCAAGCTGGTCATGCGGGTTCGATTCCCGTCGCCCGCTCGCATGGGTGTGGCCCGGGGTTGTTCCCCCCAGCCGCACGCACGCGACCGCCGATCAGGGCTCCACGGTGACCTTGATCGCCTCGCCGTCCTTCACGATCTGGAAGGCGTCGAGGACGCGTTCCAAGGGGATGTGCTCGGTGATCAGGTCCTTGACGGGAACCTGCCCGGTCGATATGTACTGCAGGGCCCGCTTGTTGTGGGCCGGGGAGGAGCCGTTGGCCCCGTGGATGTGCAGCTGCCGGTAGTGCACCAGGTTGGAGTCGCAGCTGATGTGGGGGTTCGTCTTGGGAAGCCCCCCGAAGAAGGAGATGCGCCCCTGCCGGGCAGCCATGGCGATGGCCTGCTCCTGGGTGATGTTCGCTGCGGTGGCGGTGATGATCACGTCGGCTCCGCGGCCGTTCGTGAGCTCCATGACGCGCTGGACGACGTCCACCTGTGAGGCGTCGATGGTCTCCTCGGGCTCCACGGCCTCCGCCGACATCCGCAGCCGCTCGGCGTTCACGTCGACGAGGTACACCGGTCCGCACCGATGCACTCCTCGCGCGATCCGGATGTGCATGCAGCCGATCGGCCCGGC
>DASVBK010000103.1:0-3865 GCA_036375875.1 Candidatus Nanopelagicales bacterium | reverse complement strand
CCCGGGCGCGCCCGGGTACGTCGATGAACCCTGCGGGCTCCGCCGCCGAGCCCGGGTCGCCGCCGGGCACTGTCGAAGAACCCCGCGGCTGCGCCGCGGTCCCCCGCGGAGTGCAGAGCCGGGCAGCAGCCGACGCGATCGCCCGAGGGGCGCCCAACCGTGGCCGCGGCAAGGCTGGGCCACGCCGGGCACACCGACGCGATCCGCCCAGCCTCAGCCCGGCCTCAGCGCAACCGCACCTTCACCCAGTGCCGCTCCGTGCACGCCGGGCAGCGCATCCAGGTCGGGTAGTCGCGGCGCAGCGGCCACAGGTGCGCACTCGGCAGCGCCAGGCGCAGCACCTGTCCGTACGACACCACCGTGGCGTTGTGGCACTCCGAGCATGTGATCGCGACCGATCCGAGTGACGGCGTGACGACCGCCCGGCTGAACAGCGCGCTCTTGCCCTGCACGTCGACGGGCGCCACGCTGCGCTCGTCGGCGGCCCGGGTGCGAAGGCGGTCGAACGACGTCTGGCTCACGCGTTGGCTCCGATCAGGTCGTGGCTGCTGGTCGCGGTGCCGTCGAGCAGGCCGCGGGCGAGGTCCCGGTAGGCCTGCGCCCCCCGGAACCGGCTCGAGCTGGTCGCCAGCACCGAGCGGCCGGCCGCAGGCGCCTCGGCGAACCGGATCGAGCGCGGGATCGCCGGCCCGAGCACGTCCAGCCCGTAGCGCTCGTTGATGTCGGCGAGCACGGCCCGGGAGTGGGTCGTCCGACTGTCGTAGAGCGTGGGCAGCACGCCGAGCACCACGAGGTCGCGGTTCGTGATGCGCCGCACGTCCGCGATCGTGTCGAGCAGCTGCCCCACCCCGCGGTGCGACAGCGTCTCGCACTGCAGCGGGATGAGCACCTCGCGCGCGGCGGTCAGGGCGTTGATGGTGAGCACGCCCAACGAGGGGGAGCAGTCCAGCAGCACGACGTCGTACTCGCCGGCCAGGTCCTCCAGCGCCGTGCGCAGCGCGAACTCCCGGCCAGTCCTCGTGAGCAGCTGCGCCTCCGTGCCGGCCAGGTCGATCGTGGCCGGCAGCAGGTGCATGTCCTCGTCGGTCTTGAGCACGGCCATCGACGACGAGACCCGGCCCAGCAGCACGTCGTGCATGGAGAACTCGAGGGCCTCGGGGTCGAAGCCAAGCGAGAAGGTCAGGCACGCCTGCGGGTCGAGGTCGACGAGCAGCACGCGCTGCCCCAGCTCGGCCAGGGCCGCGCCGATCGACGCGACGGTGGTGGTCTTGGCCACGCCGCCCTTCTGGTTGGCGATGGCGATGATGCGCGTCATACCGGATCCCTGCGCTCGGTTGGCAACGTGCCCCTATTGTGCACGCCATGAGCACGCCGCCCTTCATCGCCATTCCCGATGGCGTGGCACTTTGCGCCCCCGGGGCGTGCCCGGTGCCGGTGCTGCTCGCCGAGCCTGCAACACCTGTGACGGGTGTGACGAACGCCCACGACGTCCTGCTCGTGCCCGGGTTCACCGGCTCGAAGGAGGACTACATCGCGGTGCTCGCACCCCTGGCCGCCCGCGGCTGGCGGGTCGCGGCCATGGACCTGCCGGGCCAGGGCGCTGCCCCGCCACTCGGGCCCCGAGGCAGCAACCTGCCCGAGGACCTGGCAGGCGCCGTGGTCGAGGTCGCGCGCTGGTTGGCCCCCGGCCGGCCCGTGCACCTCGTGGGCCATTCGATGGGCGGGCTCGTCACGCGCGCCGTCGTGCTGGCGCATCCCGAACTCGTGGCGTCCTGGACCATCGTCTGCTCCGGACCGGGACCGGTCCCTGTCGACCGGTTCGAGACCCTCACGATGCTCCAGCATCTGCTCGCCAGCCAGCCGATGGCCGAGGTCTGGGTGATCAAGGAGGCGCTGGATCGGGCCGGGGGCTGGTCGCCGCCCAGCCCGGAGGTGGCCGAGTTCTGCGCGCAACGGTTCATCGCCAACGACCCCGCCGCGCTGCACGATGCCGCCGAGACGCTCATGACCGCCCCCGACCTCACGGACGAGGCCGCGCGCGTCCTCGCCCGGCACCGCATCCCGGCCGCCGTCGTCACGGGGGCGCTCGACGACGCCTGGCCGATCGCGGAGCAGGCGTCGATGGCCGAGCGACTGGGATGCCCCTGGTACGAGCTGCCCGGCGTGGGCCACAACCCCTCGACCGAGGACCCGGTGGCCACGGTCGAGCTGCTCGACGCGATCTTCACCGGGGCCCCGGCAGGCACCGTGGCGGAGGCAGCGGCAGCACCCGGGCGCCGCACCCCGGCATCCCCCGCGCCGGGTCCCGACGCGACCACGATCACCGACGTCGCGCAGGTGTAGCGCTCGAGCCACCTGGGTATACCGCGCGCATGCCCCTGGACGAGATCCTCCCGAACGACCTGAGGGCGCCCCGGGAAGCTCGTCACGCGGTCGCCCGGTTCCTGGCCCGCGCCGAGCTCCCACAGCTGATCGATGACGCCCAGCTGCTCGTCTCGGAGCTCGTGACGAACGCCGTGCGCCACGCCCGCGGACCGATCGCCGTTCGCGCCCAGGTGCGCGACGGCTTCCTGCACCTCGAGGTCGGCGACTGCGTCCCCGACTGCGGGCCTGAGCCTCGCGAGGCCCGCGCGGAGGACGAGGGCGGCCGCGGCATGGAGCTGGTCGAGAAGCTCTCCGCGCGATGGGGCTGGCAGGTCACCGACCACGCCAAGGTCGTCTGGATCGACCTGCGCGTCTAGCGCGGGCCCGCCACCCCGTCACGCAGCCACCCTCACGGACAACTCGCCGCGAGCCGTCCTCACTCCAGCGGATCGGTCGGCAGCGGCCGCGGCTCGCACCAGCGCATGGGCATCCCATGGGCCGGCCCGGTGCCGAGCAGCACTGACGTGCCGGCCCGCCAGGGCGCCCACGCCCCAGCCGCCGGCCAGGACCGGCCGACCAGGGCGAACGACTTCGAGGGGTCGGGGGAATCGCGCAGCCACTCCCACGACACGTGCACCACCGGGCTCTGCGGCGTCGCCCGGCCAGCCAGCCTGCGCATCCCGGAGCGGATCTCGGCCCGCGCGGCCCGATCGAGGTAGAACCATGTGGCCGAGTGCCACACGACGAGGGTCTGCCCGGGCACCGGCTCGGTGTGTGCCAGGTGGTGCACGTAGGCTCCGGCCGCCATCGCGCGGACCGTCGCCGGGATCCGGTGGGCCAGCACGAAGGAGCTGCGCAGCCGCTCGAACCGAGCCAGGTCGTCGCCCCACACGTAGCTGGCCAGCGTCAGCCGGTCCTCAGGGCGGTCGACGTCCAGCGGGTGCAGGTCGCACCCCGCCCGCTCCGTGATCGTCACCGCCGCCGTCATCGGCGCGTGCGCCCACGGCATGGCGTCGGCACGCAGGTTGAGGCCGGCCGAGGCCGCCAGCTCGTGCAGCCGCATCGGCTGCCCGTGCGCCGCGGCCACCCGACCCAGGGCACCGCGCAGCGGCAGGGCCCGGCCAGTCTCGTTCGTCTGCGGGATGCGGGCCAGGCTGTCGCGCACCACCTCGGGATGGCGAAGGAACGCACTGCGCACCGCGTCGCGAAGGGCCGCCCGGCCGGCCTCGTCGCTCGGCGCGGTGCCGCCCGCCGTGGGGTAGTGCACCGCGAGCTCGGGCGCCATCCGTGCCAGCACCATCCGGTGCGCCGCGGCGAGCAGCCGCAGCCCGACCAGGTCGCCGCCGCGCACCGTGTGCAGGTCCGCGAGCGGCTCGGCGAGCGCCCCGCCGGGCTCGGTGAGCGCCAGCAGCGCGACGAGCACGTCGTGGGAGAGCGGCGAACCGAGCAGGGCGCAGTTCTCCGCCTGCGTGCCGAGGGCCTCGGTCAACGCGACGGCCTC
>DASVBK010000085.1:0-17181 GCA_036375875.1 Candidatus Nanopelagicales bacterium | reverse complement strand
GTGCCCCCGAGACGGTGTCGACCAGGTAGACCCCGGTCAACGGCGGCCTGTTCGATGGCCGGTCGCCGGCCTCACCGGCGATCGGGCGTGGACCGTACTCGAACTGCAGCACGAGGGAGGGGTTGTCCCGGACGAATCCGGCCGCCCAGCAGCGGTCCCCCGAGCAGGCCGGCACGGCGGATCGTGTCCCCGTCAGCCGATCCACCACCTGGAAGGTGTCGGCGTCCCAGAGGTAGCGACCGTCGAAGGACACCTCGTCGGAGGACACCCCCGCCGGCGTCACCACCGGGTCGGCCGCCATCGCGGCCGGCGCGCTGACGACTCCGGCGGGCGCCGACAGCGCCATCGCCAGGAGGAACGTGCGGACAAGTTCGGTCCGGAGCATCTCGACCCCCACGCCGGGGCACGATCGCCACGCACTCCCGACACCCCCACGATCCCGCGGGGTGGACCTGACCGATAGGGCGGAAGGACTCCACCCTGCCGCCGATGCGACTCAGCTGCGCGTGAGCTTGCGGTACGTGGCGCGGTGCGGGCGGGCCGCCTCGGCACCCAGGCGCGCGATCTTGTTCTTCTCGTAGGACTCGAAGTTGCCCTCGAACCAGAACCACTGGGAGTCACCCTCGTAGGCGAGGATGTGCGTGGCGATGCGGTCGAGGAACCACCGGTCGTGCGAGGTGATCACGGCGCACCCGGGGAACTCCAGCAGCGCGTTCTCCAGCGAGCCGAGCGTCTCGACGTCCAGGTCGTTCGTGGGCTCGTCGAGCAGCAGCACGTTGCCGCCCTGCTTGAGGGTGAGGGCCAGGTTCAGGCGGTTGCGCTCGCCACCGGAGAGCACCTTCGCTGGCTTCTGCTGGTCCGGGCCCTTGAAGCCGAAGGCGCTGACGTAGGCACGCGACGGCATCTCCACGTTGCCGACCTTGATCCAGTCCAGGCCGTCGGACACGACCTCCCACACGTTCTTGGTCGCGTCGAGGCCGGCCCGGCTCTGGTCGACGTAGGACAGCTTGACGGTCTCGCCGACCCGCAGCTCGCCAGCGGTGGGCAGCGCGGCCTTGTCGGAGGTGTCCTCGTTGGCCGCAGCCACGATCATCTTGAACAGGGTGGTCTTGCCCACGCCGTTCGGGCCGATCACGCCCACGATGCCGTTGCGCGGCAGCGTGAAGCTCAGGTCGTCCATGAGCAGCCGGTCACCGAACGCCTTCGTCAGGTGCGAGGCCTCGACCACCAGCGACCCCAGCCGCGGCCCGGGCGGGATCTGGATCTCGTCGAAGTCCAGCTTGCGGGTCTTCTCCGCCTCGGCGGCCATCTCCTCGTAGCGGTCCAAGCGGGCTCGGCTCTTGGTCTGGCGGGCCTTCGCGTTCGAGCGCACCCACTCGAGCTCGTCGGTGAGGCGCTTCTTGAGCTTGGCATCCTTGGCGCCCTCCACCTTGAGGCGCGCAGCCTTGGCATCGAGGTAGGTCGAGTAGTTGCCCTCGTAGGGGTAGGTGCGGCCCCGGTCCAGCTCGAGGATCCACTGCGCCACGTTCTCCAGGAAGTACCGGTCGTGGGTGATGGCCACGATCGTGCCCGGGTACTTCTCCAGATGCTGCTCGAGCCACTGCACGCTCTCCGCGTCGAGGTGGTTGGTCGGCTCGTCGAGGAGCAGCAGGTCGGGCTGCTGCAGCAGCAGGCGGCACAGCGCGACGCGACGGCGCTCGCCACCGGAGAGCACCGAGACGTCGGCGTCGGGCGGTGGGCAGTTCAGGGCGTCCATCGCCTGCTCGAGCTGGCTGTCGAGGTCCCACGCGTCGAGGTGGTCGATCTTCTCCTGCAGCGTGCCCATCTCGGCCATGAGCGCGTCGAAGTCGGCGTCGGGATCGGCCATGAGCTCGGAGATCTCGTTGTACCGGTCGACGAGGGCCTTCGTCGCGGCCACGCCCTCCTCGACGTTGCCCAGCACGTCCTTGGTCTCGTCGAGCACCGGCTCCTGCGCGAGGATGCCGACCGTGTAGCCCGGGCTCAGTGTCGCCTCGCCGTTGGACGTGTGGTCCAGGCCCGCCATGATCTTCAGCAGGCTCGACTTGCCGGCGCCGTTGGGACCGACGACGCCGATCTTGGCGCCGGGGAGGAACGACAGCGTGACGTCGTCGAGGACGACCTTGTCGCCGTGCGCCTTGCGTGCCTTGCGCAGCGTGTAGATGAACTCAGCCATGGTCGGCAAGGGTATCCGCCGCGCGGGGACCCCCCGAATGCCAGCGAGGGGGCAGGCAGCGCTCCGGGCGGCGCGTGACCACCGGGATCGGCGGCTGGCTGGTCGGCCGGGACCCCCGCGCCCGGCCGACCAGCCCACCCGCTCCCCCCGTCGGCTCCCCCGTCCGTCCCCCCGTCACTGCCCGCCGCCCGGTCCCCGACCGGGCAGCGGCAGGCGAACGGCCCCCACTGGAGGGGCAGGACCGGGCGCGGTGCCTACGCCGCGGCAGCGCCAGGCGCCCCCGCCACGGGCTGCGGCAGGGCCTCCCACCGGCCCGCCCCGTCCGAGACCCCGGCCTCGGGGACCTCCGCCCCGGCCAGCTCGGTCGCCCCGACCTGCTCGGCAGCCGGTCGGAGGTCATCGGTCTGCGGACCGATCGGCGCCCGCTGGTACACCGCCCGGCACCGCGACAGGTCCAGACCCAGGTGCGTCGCCTCGACGTCGGTGAACGTCGTCGGGACGGTGACGCCAGGCGCGCCGGGGACCTCGCGGTCGACGGTCCGCTGCCGGATCCTGCCGTGCACCATCACCGGTTGGCCCTTCGCCAACGAGGCCGCGGCGTTCTCCGCGGCACGCCGCCAGGCGGTGACGTTCCAGAAGGTCGTGTCGCCGTCCACCCAGCGGCCGCTGGCCCGGTCATACCGAGTGCTGGTCGAGGCCATCCGGAACCGCGCGAGCGAGTCCCCGCGAGCCGTGGTCCGCAGCTCCACGTCCGTGACCAGATTGCCGGAAACCGTGATCGTCGTGTCGTTCATCGTTCCCCCGATCAGACGCCCCTGCGGCGTCGCAGCACGCACCCTGCCGCCGTTCGGTCGATGCGACCAGCCCCCCGCCGCAGATCTGTGGAGAACCCTCAGGTCACCAGGGGCCAGGCGATGGTGATCGCCGAGGCCAAGCCGTGCGCGAGCAGGTCCTCAGCGAGGGCACGCTCCACGTCGTCGCGCACGAAGTGCCGGCGGCGCAGCGTGCGCCGGACCCACTTGGACTCCCGGCAGCGGCTGAGCACGTGCTCGCGGCCGAGCATCCGGGCCTTGATCCGCGACAGGTCCCCCTCGTCGCCCTCGGGATGGCGCAGGTAGGCCCCGGTGGACGCTGCAGCCTCCAGGATCGCCGCTCCGGCGATCTCCCGACCGCGCGCCGGGCACTCGGGATGCAGCCTCCCGCCGCCGTGCAGCAGGGTCCGCTGCTCCTCCACGGCGAGGGGATGCAGGGTGGTGGCCACGAAGCCCACGACGCCCGGCCATCGGCTGCTCACCCAGACCGCACCCACGCACGCCTCGACCAGGTCCCCCAGGCGGTGAGCTGCGGGCTGGCGGTCGAGCCACGACCCCAGCTCGATCTCGCGCGCCAGTGCGCTGAGGTGGGTGTCGGTGGTGAACCGGTCGGCGCGTCCGTGACAGTGCGGGCAGCCGGGGCCGGCGAGCAGGGCGTGGGCGTGCATCACGACCTCGAGCACCGAGTCGCCCATGAGTTCGAGGCGCTGGAACTCACGGCCCCGGCCAGCGCGGATCGCCTCGAGGACGTCAGGGCGCAACGGCCCGAGCCGGGCCATGACGGCGACGCGCTGGGCCGACAGGGAGGTGCCGCCTTCGGCCGATGCCCGCGCCGGCTCGGGGACCGTTCGCGGCCGTTGCCCGGACGCCAGCGCGAACGGGTGGGCACCCCGCCCCACCCGATCATCGGCCATGGCCCCAGTCTCGCCGGCTGGGGACGACGGTCGCCGGCCGGGACGGTGTGGGATGGGGCTGTCCCCCGCCGGGAGCTGCGCTCCGGGCACCGCCCTCGGGGGGAGGAGCGGAACCCGGGGTGAAGGGTCGGCGCCGAGAGCCGGCGAGAGCATGGCCCGTGCGAGGACGCCCTAGCCGAGGATGCTCCCCATCGCCAGGGGCCGCTCGCCATCACCGGACACCAGGGCGAACGCGACGCCGGCTGCCTCGGGCCGCGACCGCAGGGTGGGCGTCGACGGCAGGTCCACGGGCTTGCGGAACGCGATCTCCAGTGTTCGACCGGGCACTGCCTCGTCCAGGTCGAGGACCGCTGCCACCCGGCCCGCGATCCACCACCCATGGGCGATCGCCCGCCGGAACCCGAACGCCCGCGCCGGCAGCCCGTGCAGGTGGATGGGGTTGATGTCGCCGGTGAGCCTGGCGAAGGCGCGGCCCGTGCCCTCCGGGACGTCCAGCAGCTGTTCGTCGGGCCACCCCGCGTCCATCGCGACGCTGGGCACCGCCGACACCTCCGCGCCGCTGGCGGGTCGACTGCGGGAGAGGTACACCGCCCGCGAGCGCCACGCCGGCTCGCCGGCCACCGCGATCTCGCCCCAGACGTCGAACTCCAGGCCCGCGCGCACGTGCCGCCCGGAGGTGCTCCACACCCGCAGGTCCCACGGCTCGTCGACCGGCAGGGCGCCGAGCGCCTCGACGACCGCGCCCATGTGCACCATCCCCATGGCTCGCACCGGGAACGACCACTGCGAGACCAGGTCCATCGTCATGGCCATGACGGGCAGCTGCGGGAACGCGATGGGCAGGTGCGCGGATGACCCGAGCAGCTGGCGGTACCCGGCGAGCCGATCGACGGGCACGCGCCAGCCCCGGACCTGCCTCTCCTGCTCGGGGAGCACGGTCGCGGCGGTCGCCGGCCGCTTCCACAGCGCCGCGGAGCGGGCGATGCTCAGCGTCAGGGAGGGCAGGTCGGGCTGCCGCTCGTCGGACGACTGGTGGGACGGCTGGTCGGACACGGACACCTCCGGGGCGCTGGATGGGCGCGACGCTAGCCGCGAGTGAGGGTGGATGCCCGGCGCCCCCCACCCGATCGGCGCTGGCGAGCACGGCCGCAGCACCCGCCCACCCGGTCCCGGCGGCGCGCGACGCCGCGAGCCGGTTCCCGACGCGGCGCAGGGCGTGTCCGTGCACGTGCGGCCCGAACTCGGGCAGACTGCCCGGCATGGCGAGCCCCAGCGAGTGGCGCTACCTGGCTGTCGGCACCGGCGTGGCCGTGGCCGCGGGCGTCACCGGCGGCACGTTCGCCCGCGGGCTGCTGCCGCGCTCGCTGAGCGACCAGGCGATGGCCTCGGCCGCGACCGCCGCCTACGGCCTCGGGGCCGGGACGCTGGCGGTCTCCGTGGTCGAGGCCACCTCCGAGCTGGTCGCGACCGCCCGTGGGCGCGGCGGCAACCCCGAGACCACCGCCCTGCTCACCGCTGCGGTGCTCGGGGCGTGCGGACTGTCGGCCTGGCGCACGCTGCCGAACGACAGCGCCGCGCCGCTGCCCGTGGCCGCGGCCTCGTCCGCATCGTTCGTGCTGGGTGGAGGCTCCTTCGTGGCGGCCCTGGTCATGGGCACCGACCGGATCCTGGCCCAGTTCACCGGGCCACGCCGCCACGCCGTCGGCATCGCCGCGGCGGCGGGCGTGGGTGGGGTGCTGGCGGCGATGCGTGTGCGCAGCCTCGATGCCCGCGCCACGCGCCTGGGCACCCCCATCGAGGAGCCGCTGCTGGCCCGGCCCAAGGGCGTGAAGGGCACGCTGAAGTCCCTCGGCCTGGGCGCAGCCGTCGGGGGTGGGCTGCTCGGGCTCGCCGCGGCGGAGTTCGGGATCGCGGAGGGCACCACCAGGGCGGTGAGCCACGTGCTCGGGCGCGACGACGACCCGGTCACGCCGCTGGTCGGCCACGCCGTCGCCGCGTCCACGCTGGTCCCCCTCGGCGGCTGGGCGCTGAACCGGGTGCGGCGCCGGCTGCAGCACGCCGACGACATCGTGGAGCCCGCCTACCCCGAGCCACCGTCGAGCGTGTACGTCACCGCCGGGCCGAGCAGCCTCATCGCGTTCGACGACATCGGCAAGGAGGGCCGCCGGTTCGTGCTCATGGCGCTCACGGCCGACGAGATCAGCGCCGTCATGGGCGAGCCCGCCCTCGATCCGATCCGCGCTGTGGCCGGGTTCGACGCTGCTCCCACCTCGGCGGCTCGCGCCGAGCTCGCCCTGGCCGAGCTCGAGGCCCTCGGCGCCTACGACCGCTCCGTCATCGTCGTGGCAGCGCCCACCGGCGTGGGCTACGTCAACTACTCGTTCGCCGAGGCGCTGGAGTACCTCACGCGCGGCGACTGCGCCATCATCGTGCCGCAGTACGCCCTGGTGCCCAGCGCGCTGGCCCTGAACCAGACCAACGCCGGGGTCGCGCTGCAGACCCAGGTGCTTGCCGGCATCCGCGACCACATCGCACAGCTGCCCGAGGGCCACCGACCGAGGCTGCTGCAGTTCGGCGAGAGCCTGGGCGCGCAGGTGGCCCTGGACGTCGCCTCCGACGGCACGGCCCGGTTCGACGAGCTCGGGATCGCTGCTGGCCTCTACCTCGGCACGCCGTTCCGGACCCGGCTGTGGGAGTGGTGGTTCGAGGACCCCGCCGCCGCGGACCCCGGGGGCATGCTCGGCGCGGTCACCCAGGCCGACGAGATCCCCCGGCTGGCCGAGCGCGTGCGCCACGTGCAGGTCATCCACCACGACGACCCGATCAACAAGTTCTCCTACGACGCGGTGGTCCGTGCGCCCTGGTGGATGGGGCCCCCGGAGACCCGACCGCCGCTCGTGCCGAAGGAGACCGACTTCCGTCCCGTGACGACCTTCGTGCTCAACCT
The DNA here is from genome assembly GCA_036375875.1 of Candidatus Nanopelagicales bacterium. Taxonomy (GTDB): domain Bacteria; phylum Actinomycetota; class Actinomycetes; order S36-B12; family CAIYMF01; genus Prado023. The sequence continues at coordinate 10,314 of DASVBK010000085.1, read as the reverse complement.
GATCGACCTCAAGAACGGCATGAACAGCAAGCCCGGCGAGTTCGTGCGCCGCGGCCACGACTACCGGATCGAGCTGTGCGACGCGATCCGCCACGCGTTCGACCTGCCCGCCACCCCGGAGCAGGTGGCCCGGATCGAGCAGCGGTTGCGCGAGCGCGAGCAGGAGTGGGCGGCGCGACGCATGGTGGCCCAGCGGTTCGCCTCGGCCCGCGCCTCCGTGCTCAGCCAGTTGCAGAAGTGGGGTGTCGACCCCTCGAGCGTGGGGCTCGACGACGCCCCCGCCGGCAAGCTGGTGAAGGGCGACATCGCGGGCCTGCTGTCCAGGCTCGGCTCGTCGGGATCCGGCTGACCATCACTTTCGTCAGAATGTGACCAATCTCACAGTCTGGCTCGTCGAGCTGCCATACCACCGGACCTGCGGGCCGTGGTCGCTCCGCTGCCGATCCTCGGAACGCCATCGCCATCGCCGGTACCGGGCAGTAGCGCAGCCCGGCCACGACCGCCCGACGGGGGCGCGGGGGGCGGTGGCGAGCTGCCCACCCCGGCCCGACGAGCCTGCTGCCGGGTCGGAGGTCCTTGGGAACCTACGCGACCGTAGGTTACCGTCGGAGCCCCGAGCAGGACGTGGGTGAGGACGATGACGATCGACCCGATGAGCCGACCGCAGCTGGGACTCCTGGCGCCCGAGGCGCCGCGGCGCGCAGAGGTCCATCCGCTGCCCTCGATCATCCAGGGCGGCATGGGCGTGGCCGTCTCCGGCTGGCAGCTGGCGCGTGCCGTGGCCCAGACCGGGGAGCTCGGCGTGGTCTCGGGCACCGCGCTCGACGTCGTGCTCGCCCGCCGGCTGCAGCAGGGCGATCCGCAGGGCGACATGCGCCGCGCGCTGGCCGCCTTCCCCGACGCGGCCATGGCCCGCCGCGTGATGCGCGCCTTCTACGTGCACGGCGGCATCGCCGACGACGCCCCGTTCGCCGCCGTCACGCGCTTCAGCCCCGACCCGCCGATCGCGCTGCAGGAGCTCACCGTCGTCGCGGCCTTCGTCGAGGTGCACCTCGCCAGGTCCGGCCACGAGGCCCCCGTGGGCATCAACCTGCTTCGCAAGATCGAGATGCCCGTGCCGTGGGTGCTGCTCGGAGCGATGCTCGCCGGGGTCGACTACGTGCTCGTCGGGGCCGGCAACCCAGCCGAGCTGCCCGCGACGATCCGGGCACTGGCGGCTGGCCACGACGTGACCATGCCGATCCGCACCCAGGGACTGGGCTCAGACCAGCCGCCCGTCACCGTGCGCTGCAGCCCCACCGAGCTGCTGCCGGCACTGGCCCGGGACGGATGGCCGGCACTGCCCGAGCCGCGCTTCCTTGCGATCGTCGCCTCCACCGAGCTGGCGGCCGGGCTCGCGTCGGACCCCGAGACGCGTCCGTTCGGGTTCGTGGTCGAGGGGCCCAGCGCTGGTGGCCACAACGCCCCGCCGCGTGGGCCGCGCCGCATGGACGAGCGCGGCCAGCCGGTCTACGACGAGCGCGACGAGCCGGACCTCGCCGCACTGGCCGACCTCGGCCTGCCCTTCTGGCTGGCCGGCTCCTGGGCCACGCCGGAGGGCCTGCACCTCGCGCAAGCGCTGGGCGCGGCCGGCATCCAGGCCGGCACCGTGTTCGCGTACACCCAGGAGTCGGGGTTCGCCACCGACATCAAGCAGCGGGTGATCGAGGCTGCCGTCGCCAACGAGCTGGTGGTGCGCAGCGATTGGCGGGCCTCGCCGACCGGGTTCCCGTTCCGGGTCATCGAGCTCGATGGCACCCTGACCGACCCCGCCGTCCGGGCCCAGCGTCGCCCCGTGTGCGACCTGGGCCACTTGCGCACGCCGTTCGTCCGTGCCGACGGCGAGGTCGACTTCCGCTGCCCCTCGGAGCCGCCCGCGATGTACGCGCGCAAGGGCGGGCGCGCCCAGAACGCCGAGGGCCGGGTGTGCCTGTGCAACAGCCTGCTCGCCGCCGCGGGCATGGGCCAGCGGCGCAAGGGCGGCGTCGTCGAGCCGCCGCTGGTCACCTCGGGGGAGGACTTCCGCGCCGTGCGCGCACTGGCCGCGGCGATGCCCGGCGGTCCCGCCCCCTATCCCGCCGCGGCCGCGATCACCCTCCTGCGCAGCGTCATCGGCGTCAGCGCCACGGCTGGGGTGTAGCACGGCGTCGGCGCCGGCGTCGGGCTCAGGCCCGCCGGGTGCCCGCCGTGTCGAACGACATCACCCGCTGCAGGGCGGCTGCCCGCATGGGCTCGGGGAGCGCCACCGGACCGCCCAGCGCGCTGGCGTGGTAGCCGGCGGCGGCAGCCTCCTCGACGACGCCGTTGACGAGGATGGCCAGCTCCGGGGTGCGGTGGAACACCAGCACCCCGTGGTTGGCCAGCAGCACCGCCGGCACGCCCGGCACGACCGCCCGGCGGATCTCGGCGAGCGCCTTGGCCGAGCCGCGCGGGGCATAGCCTGCGAGGGGCACGCCGGAGGGCAGCCCGAACATGGCCAGGGCCTCGATCCAGCAGCCGATCGGCTGCTGTGCCGTCGCGTAGGCGGTCGCGAACGGCGCGTGGGTGTGCACCACGCAGCCCACTGCCGGGTCGTCGACGTAGCGCGAGGCGTGCATGTCCACGACGGCGCCCTGGATCGGTGGCAGCTGCCCCTCGCGCAGGCTGCCGTCGAGGCCCAGGCGCACCACCAGCTCCCGGGGGTGGTCCCGCATCGAGGTGCCCGCCGTGAAGTAGCACTCGTCCGCGCCCGGGACGCGGATGCTCACGTTGCCGTGCATGTTGGGCCCGATCGCACCGCTGGCCGCGAGCCGGTTGGCCGCGTCCACCACCTGGTCCACGAGGTCTCGGTCCACGAGTCGACTCCCTCCCGCGCAACCCCGCCCGGCCACCCCGAACGCCTCGGGCAGTCTGCGCTCCGGGCCCCGGGCGTGTCCCGCCGGCGGCCGCGTTTGACGCAGGGCGATACCCCCTCCCGCATCCACCGCGCGCTACCGGCGGGTAACTGTCCAAGGTCCCTCCAACCCGGCCTGTTCGCCCCACGTCGGGTCCACCGCGCACCCCTAGCGTGAACGGCACGTGCGCCCGCGCGGGCGCGGCTGGCCAGGAGGACCCATGAGCACCGACATCGAGCAGGGCACCGCACAGGGACTGGACGCCGAGACCCTCGGCCTGATGCTGCAGGGCCTGCAGGAGTACCTGGCCGATGCGCTGCCGCTGGATCGCCAGCTCGAGCTGGACCACGAGGACATCTGCCCCGAGGACACGGTGCGGGCGATGTCGGCCGACCTGGGCATCCAGTTGGTGTTCGTGCCCGAGGCCTACGGCGGCATGGGCGGCGGCGCGATGGACTCCTACCTGCTCTGCGAGGTCATGGCCCGCAAGGACATCGGCCTGGCCACCGCGATCTTCGCCACGTTCCTCGGCAGCGACCCGATCCTGGTGGGCGCCACCGAGGAGCAGAAGCAGCGCTGGCTCGGCGCGATCGCCGAGGAGGGCATCGTCTTCGCCTATGGCGCCACCGAGCCCGAGGCCGGCTCGGACCTGGGCGCGATGAAGACCCGCGCCGTGCCGATCGAGGCCGAGGACGGCACCGTGACCGGCTACCGGATCAGCGGCGCCAAGCAGTGGATCTCCAACGGCACGATCGCCGACGCCACCACGATCCTGGCGCTCACGCCGGCTGGACCGACGTGGTTCGTGGTCGAGAAGGACACCCCCGGGTTCACCAGCGCCAAGCCGGAGGACAAGCACGGCATCCGGCTGTCGAACACCGCCGCGCTGTTCCTGGACAACGTCGAGGTGCCGGTCGAGGCGCTCATCGGCGGCGTCGAGGGCCGCGGCCTCGTGCAGGCCCAGCAGGTCTTCGGCTACACCCGCGTCATGGTCGCCGCGTTCGGCCTGGGCGGTGGCTGGGAGGCCGTCGACCGCGCGATCGCCTACTCGAAGGAGCGCGTGGCCGGTGGCTCACCGCTGTCGGAGAAGCAGGGCTACACCCACAAGCTGATCGTCCCCCACGTGGCCCGGCTCGAGGCCGCGCGGGCGTTCATCGAGGAGACTGCGCTGCGCATCGACGCCGGGGCCGGACACGACGGCGCCCTGAACACCGAGGGCGCGATCGCCAAGTACCTGGCCACCGAGTCGGGCAACCGGGCGGCCGAGGACGCCATCCAGGCCCACGGCGGCTACGGCTACACCCGCGAGTACGTGGTCGAGAAGATCAAGCGCGACGTGCGGATCACCACCATCTACGAGGGCACCTCGGAGATCCTCGAGATGACGATCGCCCGCGACCGCTGGCAGGAGCACCTGAAGAGCCGCGGCGGCTACTACGTCGCCCAGGCCGCCGAGCTGCGGGCGCTGCACGCGACGAACCCGCGCGTGGGCGCCGACACGGCGGCCCTCGCCCTCGAGGCCCTGGCCGGGGTGTTCAACGCCTGCCAGCAGGGCAGGCTGACCCGCAACCAGCACGTGCTGTTCCGCCTCGGCGAGCTCGTGGCGCACGCCGAGTGCGCGGGCACGATGGCCAAGCGGGCAGCCGCCGCGGCCGACGGCACGCTGCACCCGAAGGCCAACCGCCGCTTCGACGCCGACGCGCTGGCGACGATCTCGCGGATCTTCGCCCGCGAGGCCGCGATGAAGGTCGGCGAGGAGGGCCTGCGCTGGGTCGCCGGCTCCGCCGATCCTGCGCTGGGCCTGGACCAGACACTCCCGGCGACGCTGCGCCTCGACGCGATCCGCGCGTCGCAGGCCGGCCTGATCGCCGACATGACCGCACTCGCCGACGTGCTCTACGCCTGAGCAGCCCGGCGATCTCGAGGAGGCACAGCAATGACGCACACCGAGCCGATCGCCATCGTGGGGGTCAGCGCGATCATGCCCGACGCCCCGACCGGCCCCGACTTCTGGGCCAACATCCGGGGGGGCCGGTACTCGATCAGCGACGTCCCCACGGATCGGTGGGACCCGGAGCTCTACTACGACCCCGACCCCATGGCGACGGACCGGACGTACTCGAAGATCGGCGGCTGGGTGCGGGACTTCCCGTGGGACCCGATCCGCTGGAAGCTGCCCATCCCGCCGAACGTCTCGGCCCACTTCGACGACGGCCAGATGTGGTCCATCAGCGCGGCGCGCTCGGCGCTGCTGGACGCCGGATGGCCGGACTGGCAGGTCGACCCGGAGCGGGTGGCGGTCATCCTGGGCAACGCCCTCGGCGGGGACAAGTACGTGCGCACCACGTTGCGCATCGCCTACCCCGAGTTCGACGCACACCTCGCCGCCGTCCCGGCGTTCGCGGCCCTGCCCGCCGACGTGCAGGCGACCATCCGCGCGGAGGCCCACGAGCGGTTCGTGGCCGGCCTGCCGACCATCACCGAGGACACCATGCCCGGTGAGCTGGCGAACATCCTCGCCGGCCGCGTCGCGGCCCTGTTCAACTTCCGCGGGCCCAACTTCACCACCGATGCCGCGTGCGCGTCGGCACTGGCTGGCATCAGCGCGGCGATCGGGCAGCTGCACAGCCGGCAGGTGGACGCCGTCGTGACCGGCGGCCTGGACCACAACATGGGCCCGGGGGCCTACGTCCGCTTCTGCAAGATCGGCGCGCTCTCCGCGACCGGGACCCGTCCCTTCGACGCCGGGGCCGACGGCTTCGTGATGGGCGAGGGCGCCGCGCTGTTCGTGCTCAAGCGCCTCTCCGACGCCGAGCGCGCGGGCGACCGCGTGTACGCGGTCATCCTCGGGATCGCCGGCTCGTCGGACGGCAAGGGCAAGGGCATCACCGCGCCCAACCCGATCGGCCAGAAGCTGGCGGTCCGTCGCGCCTGGGAGCTCGCCGGCATCGATCCGGCGACCATCGGGATGCTCGAGGCGCACGGCACCTCCACCCGCGTGGGCGACGCCACCGAGCTCGGCGCGCTCGACGAGATCTTCGCCGGGCACGGTGCCGCCCCCGGCTCCATCGCGCTGGGCTCCGTGAAGTCCAACATCGGCCACCTCAAGGCAGCCGCCGGTGCGGCCGGGCTGTTCAAGGCCGTGATGAGCCTGCACGACAAGGTGCTGCCCCCGAGCCTGCACTTCCAGGACCCGAACCCCAACGTCGACTGGGCCAGCACGCCGTTCCGCGTGAACACCGAGCTGCGCGAGTGGGAGCCCCGCGACGGCGACCCGCGCCGCGCGGGCGTCAGCGCGTTCGGCTTCGGCGGCACCAACTTCCACGTGGCCCTCGAGGAGCACGTGCCCGGCCGCTACCGTGCCGAGGACACCGCCCGGGTGTACGCGGGCGCTGAGGTGCCCCGGACGGCCACGACCCCTGCTGCCACCCAGCCAGCTGCAGCGAGCGCCGCCGTTGCTCCCGCCGAGCGCAAGGCACCGCTGCGCGGCGCTGCGGTCGTCGGCGGCGCCGACGACGCCGCCGTGATCGCCCAGCTGCAGGGGCTCGCCGCCGCAGCCGAGGCCGGCCGCACGCCGACCCAGGCCCCGCCCCACCCCGCGCTGGCCGGCGCGGCCGTGCGTGTCGCGATCGACTACGCCAACGCCGCCGACCTGGCGAAGAAGGCCGGCAAGGCCGTGCAGGCCCTGCAGGCCGGCAACCCCGCCATGTTCAAGCTGCTGCGCTCGCAGGGCGTGTTCGTCGGCCGCGGCCCCGCGCCGAAGGTGGCGTTCCTGTTCACCGGTCAGGGCTCGCAGTACGTCAACATGCTGCGCGAGCTGCGCGACAGCGAGCCCATCGTGCGCGAGGTCTACGACGAGGCCGACCGCATCATGACCCCGCTGCTGGGCAAGCCGCTGTCGGACTTCGTGTTCTCCGACGCGCAGGACGAGGCCACGCTCAAGCGCCTGCACGGCCAGCTGCTGCAGACCGAGATCACCCAGCCAGCGGTGCTCACCACCGACGCCGCCATGACCGAGCTGCTCGCGGCGTACGGCATCACCCCGGACGTCGTGATGGGCCACAGCCTCGGCGAGTACGGGGCCCTGGTCGCCGCGCGCGCGCTGTCGTTCGACGCCGCGCTGGAGGCCGTGAGCGCCCGCGGCCGCGAGATGGCCCACGTCTCGCAGGAGGACAACGGCGCCATGGCCGCCGTGTTCGGCCCGCTGCCCGACATCGAGCGGATCGTCGACGAGGTCGACGGCTACGTCGTGGTCGCCAACATCAACTCCAACAGCCAGGCCGTGATCGGCGGCGCCACCAAGGCCGTCGAGGCCGCCGTGGACGCCTTCCAGGCGGCCGGCATCACCGCGATGCGCATCCCGGTCTCCCACGCCTTCCACACCCAGATCGTGGCCGGCGCCAGTGAGCCGCTGAAGGTCGCGATGCGCCGCCTCGAGGTCCGTGGCCCCCAGCTGCCGATCGTGGCCAACGTGACCGGCGAGTTCTACCCCAGCGACGCCACCACCGAGACGATGCTCGAGATCCTCGGCCGCCAGATCGCCGAGCCGGTGCAGTTCGTGAAGGGCCTCCACACCCTGTACGAGGCGGGCGCGAGGGTGTTCGTCGAGGTCGGGCCCAAGAAGGCCCTGCACGGCTTCGTCGAGGAGGTGCTCGGCTCGACGCACGACGACGTGCTCGCGCTGTTCACCAACCACCCCAAGCTCGGCGACATCGCCTCGTTCAACCAGGCGCTGTGCGGGCTGTACGCAGCCGGCCTCGGCTTCGGCGCCCCCGCCCCGGCCATCGCCGAGCCAACGACGGCGGTGAGCACGACGGCGGCACCCGCCACCGTCGCGAGCCCGCCGGTCACCAGCCCGGTCGTCGCACGCCCCATCACCACCAGCACCGCCCCGGCTCCCACCGCATCACCGAACCCGAGGACCCCCATGACGACCGCGCGCTACGAGGAACTGGGTCGGCTGTTCGCCGACGTGCTGGAGCAGGGCCTGCGGGTGTACGGCGGGTCGCCCGCGCCGGCTGGGGCGGTCTCGACCGCACCCGTCGCGATCACCGGGGCGGCCCTCGGCCTTCCCGGCGTCGACCACGTCTTCGACGACGAGAACCTCGGCCGCATCCTCGACGGCCAGCAGTTCATCGACCTCATCCCGCAGAAGCACCGCGCGGCGATGGTCGACAAGCGCATCACCCGGCTGGTCAAGAAGGCCGGCCAGGACCCCGTCTTCGAGACGATCGACGACGAGGCCGAGGTCATCAAGCTCGCGGGGCGCGGGGCGCCCCTCGACGTCGTCGAGGAGTTCGGCGTCGAGAGCGCACGCGACCTGGCCCTCGATCGCACCACCCGCCTGGCGCTGGGCGCGGGGCTCGACGCCCTGCGCGATGCCGGCATCCCGTTGGTGATGCGCTACCGGCCCACCACGCTCGGCACGATGCTGCCCGACCGCTGGGGGCTGCCGGAGTCCATGCGCGACGACACGGGCGTCATCTTCGCCTCCGCGTTCCCGGGCTACGGCGAGTTCGCCACGGACATCGAGCGGTACATGGTCGATCGCGGCCGTCGCGAGCAGCTGCTCGCCCTCGAGGCGGTGCGCGCCCGGATGACCGGCGCTGAGCCCGCCGCGGCCGAGGTGGAGCGGCGCATCGCCGAGCTGCGCCACCAACTGGCCACGGAGCCGTTCACGTTCGACCGGCGGTTCCTGTTCCGCTGCCTGTCCATGGGCCACTCCCAGTTCGCCGAGCTGATCGGCGCCCGGGGGCCGAACACCCAGATCAACGCCGCGTGCGCCTCCACGACCCAGGCCGTCTCGCTGGCCCAGGACTGGATCACGACCGGGCGCGCGCGCCGCGTGATCATCGTCTCCGCCGACGACGTGAGCAGCGACGTCCTGCTGCCCTGGGTCGGCTCGGGCTTCCTCGCCTCCGGTGCCGCCGCGACCGAGGACGTCGTGGCCGAGGTGGCCACGCCGTTCGACCGCCGGCGCCACGGGATGGTCGTCGGCATGGGCGCCGCCGCAATGGTCGTCGAGGCCTCGGACGCCGCCCGCGAGCGCGGCCTGCAGCCCATCTGCGAGGTGCTGGCGTCGGTCACCGCCAACAGCGCCTTCCACGGCACCCGCCTGGACGTCGACCACGTCGGGCAGGTCATGGAGCAGCTCGTCAGCCAGGCCGAGGCGCGCGGCATCGACCGCACCGCCATCGCCCCGAGCACCGTCTTCGTCTCGCACGAGACCTACACCCCGGCCCGGGGTGGCTCGGCAGCGGCCGAGATCAACGCGCTGCGCCGGGTGTTCGGCCCAGCGGCGGACTCCATCGTGATCACCAACACGAAGGGCTTCACCGGCCACGCCATGGGCGCGGGCATCGAGGACGTCGTCGCGGTGAAGGCGCTGGAGACCGGCATCGTGCCGCCGGTGCCCAACTACAAGGAGCCCGACCCGGACCTGGGCCAGCTCAACCTGTCGGTCGGCGGTGCCTACCCGGTGCAGTACGCGCTGCGCCTGGCCGCCGGCTTCGGCTCGCAGATCGCGATGTCGCTGCTGCGCTGGACGCCCATGCCCGACGGCCGGCACCGCCACCCCAGCGAGCTCGGGTACGCCTCGCGGATCATCGACCCGGCCGCCTGGCAGCGCTGGCTGGCGGACGCCGCCGGTCGACCCAACCCCCAGGTGGAGGTCGACCGCCGCCGGCTGCGCATCGTGGACGCCGGTGCCCCAGCGTTCGCACCCGCCGCTGCGCCGGCCGCCCGGGTCGCCCCGGCACCCGTCGCTGCTCCGGCCCCGATGCCAGTGGCACCCACCCCGGCGCCGACGGCCGCCCCGGTCCCGGCCGCTCCGGCGCCGGTCGTCGCCGCTCCCGTCGCGGCGCCGGCCCCCGTCGCGCCCGCCCCCACGGCTGACCCGGTCGCCGACGCCGTCGTGGCGATCGTCTCGGAGATGACCGGCTACCCGCCGGAGCTGCTCGACGTGGACCTCGACCTCGAGGCCGACCTGGGCGTCGACACCGTGAAGCAGGCCGAGGTGTTCGCCGCGGTCCGCGAACGGTTCGACGTCGAGCGCGACGAGAACGTCGCCCTGCGCGACTTCCCGACGCTCACGCACGTGATCGCCTGGGTGCGCGACAAGACCGGCATCGCCGCGCCCACGGCCGCTGCCCCCGTCACGGTGACCGCTGCCCCTGCTCCGGCTGTGGCCCCCGCTGCCGCCCCGGCACCCGCGGCTGCCGCCCCCGGCGACGAGGTCACCGACGCGATCGTTGCGATCGTCTCGGAGATGACCGGCTACCCGCCGGAGCTGCTCGACGTCGACCTCGACCTCGAGGCCGACCTCGGTGTCGACACCGTCAAGCAGGCCGAGGTGTTCGCCGCCGTGCGCGAGCGCTTCAACGTCGAGCGCGACCCCAACCTG
>DASVBK010000070.1:0-37429 GCA_036375875.1 Candidatus Nanopelagicales bacterium | reverse complement strand
CACTCGATCCGCGAGGACCTCGAGCAGCAGGGCGTGATCTTCCTCGACACCGACACCGCGCTGAAGCAGCACGAGGAGCTCTTCCGCGAGTACTTCGCGACGGTCATCCCGGTCGGGGACAACAAGTTCTCCGCGCTCAACACCGCGGTGTGGTCCGGGGGCTCGTTCATCTACGTGCCCCCGGGGGTCAACGTCGAGATCCCGCTGCAGGCGTACTTCCGGATCAACACCGAGAACATGGGCCAGTTCGAGCGGACGCTGATCATCGTCGACGAGGGCGCGTACGTGCACTACGTCGAGGGGTGCACCGCGCCGATCTACTCGAGCGACTCGCTGCACTCCGCGGTGGTGGAGATCATCGTGAAGAAGGACGCCCGCTGCCGGTACACGACCATCCAGAACTGGTCGAACAACGTCTACAACCTGGTGACCAAGCGGGCCGTGGCCCACGAGGGCGCCACCATGGAGTGGATCGACGGCAACATCGGCTCGAAGGTCACCATGAAGTACCCGGCGGTGTGGCTCATGGGCCCCCACGCCAAGGGCGAGACCCTGTCCATCGCGTTCGCCGGCGAGGGCCAGCACCAGGACGCGGGCTCGAAGATGGTGCACGCAGCGCCCTACACGAGCTCGGCGATCGTGTCGAAGTCGGTGGCGCGCGGGGGTGGCCGCACGAGCTACCGCGGCCTGGTGCAGGTGCAGGAGCAGGCGCACCACTCGAGGTCCACGGTGCGCTGCGACGCCCTGCTGGTCGACGACATCTCCCGGTCCGACACGTACCCCTATGTCGACGTCCGGGTCGATGACGTGTCCATGGGCCACGAGGCGACCGTCAGCAAGGTCTCCGAGGACCAGCTGTTCTACCTCATGAGCCGCGGCATGACCGAGGAGGAGGCCATGGCGATGATCGTGCGCGGGTTCATCGAGCCCATCGCGCGCGAGCTGCCCATGGAGTACGCCCTCGAGCTCAACCGGCTCATCGAGCTGCAGATGGAAGGAGCGGTCGGCTGATGTCGGCGATCGAGGAGCGGGAGGTCAGCCTGACCCCCGCCAACGACCTGCTGCCCCGGGTCACCAGCCGTGACCTCGCCCAGTTCCCGCTGCCGAACGGCCGCGAGGAGGTGTGGCGGTTCACGCCGCTCACCGCCTTCGCCCGAGTGCTGGCCGACGAGGCCACCGTGGCGCCGCTGCAGTGGGCCGCCGAGCTGCCCCACGGTGTCACGCTCGACGAGGTGCCCGCCGGTGACCCCTCGCTGGCCGACCTGCCGCTGCCCGTGGACCGCCCAGCCGCGCTGGCGCAGGCCCATGCAACGACGGTGCTGCGCCTGGCCGTGCCTGCCGAGGCCGAGCTCGCCGACCCCGTCGTCGTCCGCTTCGCGGGCCAGGGTGACCTCGCGCATGGCCAGCTCGTGGTCGAGCTCGGCGCGCACGCCCGGGCCACGGTCGTGCTGCAGCACGAGGGCGTCGCGGACTACGCCGAGCACACCTCGGTGCTCGTGGGCGACGGGGCCGCCCTCGAGCTCGTGCACGTGCAGACCTGGGACGACGCGGCGGTGCACGCCGGCCAGGTGGCGATCCGGCTGGGCCGCGACGCGCGCATCCGCTCCACGCAGGTCAGCCTCGGCGGCGCGGCGATCCGCCTCGTCGAGACCGTGGAGTATGCCGGGCCCGGCGGCGACGCCGAGCTCATCGGCGTGTACTTCGCCGACGCCGGCCAGCACATCGAGCACCGGCTCTTCGTGGACCACGCAGTGCCCAACTGCCGCAGCAACGTGCTCTACAAGGGCGCGCTGCAGGGCGCCGGCGCCCACACGGTCTGGGTCGGCGACGTGCTCATCCGTGCCGCCGCGACGGGGACCGACACCTACGAGCTCAACCGCAACCTGGTGCTGACCGAGGGCGCCCGCGCCGACTCGGTGCCCAACCTCGAGATCGAGACCGGGCAGATCGAGGGGGCCGGCCACGCCAGCGCCACGGGACGGTTCGACGACGAGCAGCTGTTCTACCTGATGAGCCGCGGCGTGCCCGAGGCCGTCGCGCGTCGCCTGGTCGTGCGCGGCTTCTTCGCCGACGTGATCGACCGGATCGGGGTGCCTGCCGTGGAGGCCCAGCTGCTGGCCGCGGTCGACGCCGAGCTGGGCTCGGTCGATCCGCTGTACGACTTCAGCGACGATGCTGGAGAGCCAGCCGAGGTGCGCGCGTGACCGCCCAGCCCGCCTGTTCGGTCGCCGACGTCCCCGAGGGCACGGCGCGCCGCGTCGTGCTCGACGGTGGCCGTGCCGTCGCGGTCGTCCACACCGAGGGTGAGTGGTTCGCCATCGACGACGTCTGCTCGCACGCCGACGTGCCGCTGTCGGAGGGCGAGGTGGACGGCTGCACCCTCGAGTGCTGGCTGCACGGCTCGCGCTTCGACCTGCGCACCGGCAACCCGAGTGGCCCGCCGGCCACCACGCCCGTCCCCGTCCACCCCGTTTCCGTCGAAGACGACACCGTCTTCGTGACCGTCGCCTGACCGGCGAGAACTGGAGCACCCATGTCCACCCTGGAGATCCGGGACCTGCACGTCACCGTCGAGGCCGACGGCGGCACGAAGGAGATCCTCACCGGGGTCAACCTCACGGTGAACGCCGGCGAGACCCACGCCCTCATGGGGCCGAACGGCTCGGGGAAGTCGACCCTGGCCTACGCCGTCGCCGGGCACCCGAAGTACACGGTTGCCAGCGGCAGCGTCACCCTCGACGGCGAGGACCTGCTGGCGATGAGCGTCGACGAGCGCGCCCGCGCGGGACTGTTCCTGGCCATGCAGCACCCCGTCGAGGTGCCCGGCGTGTCCACGTCGAACTTCCTGCGCACCTCGGCCACCGCGATCCGCGGTGAGGCACCGAAGCTGCGGCTGTGGCTCAAGGAGATGAAGGGCGCGATGGAGCGCCTGCAGATCGACCCCTCGTTCGCCCAGCGCAACGTGAACGAGGGCTTCTCCGGCGGTGAGCGCAAGCGCAGCGAGATCCTGCAGCTGGAGCTGCTCGCGCCCAAGATGGCGATCCTCGACGAGACCGACTCGGGCCTGGACGTCGACGCCCTGCGCGTGGTGAGCGAGGGCATCAACCGGGTGCGCGAGACCGGCGACACGGGCGTGCTGCTCATCACCCACTTCACCCGCATCCTGCGCTACGTCAAGCCCGACCACGTGCACGTCTTCGTCGACGGCCGGATCGCCGGCCAGGGCGGCCCTGAGCTGGCCGAGCAGATCGAGGCCGAGGGCTACGCGGCGTACACGCCGGCAGGGGCGGCGACGGCGTGATCCTGCTCGACCCCGCCCTCCGGGCGGACTTCCCGATCCTGGCGCGCACCGTGCGCGGCGGGCGGCCCCTGGTGTACCTCGACTCGGCGGCCACCTCGCAGAAGCCGGTGGCGGTGCTCGACGCGGAGCGGGAGTTCTACGAGCTGCACAACGCCGCGGTGCACCGCGGGGCGCACTTCCTGGCTGAGCAGGCGACCGACGCGTTCGAGTCCGCGCGCTCCATCATCGCCGGGTTCGTGGGGGGCCGGGCGCAGGAGCTCGTGTTCACGCGCAACGCGACCGAGGCCATCAACCTGGTCGCCCACGCCTTCTCGTCCGCGACGGCCAAGGCCGCCCACGGTGCGCCGCTGCCGGACGGCGCCGAGCGGTTCGTGCTGTCACCCGGCGACGAGGTCGTCGTGACCGAGATGGAGCACCACGCCAACCTCGTGCCCTGGCAGGAGCTGTGCGACAAGACCGGTGCCGTGCTGCGCTGGATCGGCCTGACCGACGATGGCCGGCTCGACCTGGCCGACCTCGACGCGGTCATCACCGAGCGGGCGCGGGTCGTGGCGTTCGTGCACCAGTCCAACCTGCTCGGCACGGTGAACCCGGTCGGGCCGATCGTGGCCCGCGCCCGGGAGGTCGGCGCGCTGGTCGTGCTGGACTCCTGCCAGTCGGTGCCGCACATGCCCGTGGACGTCCATGAGCTCGGCGTCGACCTCGTGGCGTTCTCCGGGCACAAGATGCTCGGACCCACGGGCGTGGGGTGCCTCTGGGGCCGCTCGGAGGTGCTCGAGGCGATGCCGCCGTTCAACACCGGCGGCTCGATGATCGGCGTGGTCACCATGGAGCGCTCCACCTTCGCCGACCCGCCGCAGCGGTTCGAGGCCGGCTCGCCGAACGTGGCGCAGGCGGTCGGGCTGGCCGCGGCGGTGCAGTACCTGGAGAAGCTCGGGATGCCGGCGGTCGCTGCGCACGAGCATGCCCTGACCGAGTACGCGCTGGCCGCGCTGGCCGAGGCACCGGGGGTCACGATCATCGGCCCGACGACGGCAGTCGACCGGGGCGGCGCCATCTCCTTCGCCGTCGACGGCCTGCACCCGCACGACGTGGGCCAGGTGCTCGACGACGAGGGCATCGCCGTGCGGGTGGGCCACCACTGCGCCTGGCCGACGTGCCGCCGGTACGGGGTGCCGGCGACGACGCGCGCCAGCTTCCACGTCTACAACCAGCCGCACGAGGTCGATGCGCTGGTCGCGGGCATCCGCCGGGCCCAGCAGTTCTTCGGGGTGCCGTGATGGTCGAGTCGCTGTACCAGGAGATCATCCTCGACCACTACCGCAACCCGGAGGGCCGTGGCCTGCGCGAGCCCTACGAGGCCGAGGTGCACCACGTGAACCCGACGTGCGGGGACGAGATCACGCTGCGGGTGCACCTGGTCGGTGAGGGCGACGCCGCCACGATCGAGGACATCTCGTACGACAACCAGGGCTGCTCCATCTCGCAGGCCAGCGCCAGCGTCATGTACGAGCAGCTGCTGCACCACACGGTCGCGGAGGCGATGGCCACTCAGGAGCAGTTCCTGGCCCTCATGAACTCGGCCACCGGCCCCGATGGCGACGAGCCCGACGAGGAGGCCCTCGGCGACGCCATCGCGTTCGCCGGCGTGGCCAAGTACCCGGCGCGCGTGAAGTGCGCCCTGCTGTCCTGGATGGCGTGGAAGGACGCGACCAGCCAGGCCCTGGCCCATGGAGGAGCCCGATGAGCACCGCAACGGACGAGGACGTCATGGAGGCCCTGCACGACGTGGTGGACCCCGAGCTGGGGATCAACGTCGTGGACCTCGGGCTCGTGTATGGCGTGCACGTCGACGACAGCAACGTCGCCACCCTCGACATGACGCTGACCTCCGCGGCCTGCCCGCTCACCGATGTGATCGAGGACCAGACCCGCGCCGCGCTCGACGGGATCGTCGACGACTTCCGCCTGAACTGGGTCTGGATGCCGCCGTGGGGGCCGGACAAGATCACCGAGGACGGCCGCGAGATGCTGCGCGCCCTGGGGTTCAACGTCTGACCTCCCGGCGATCTGCTCCAGGTCCTGGTGCGGTCGGCGGGTCGAGACCTGGCGCACGAGGGGTGGCGGCGCACCGGACCTGGAGCGAGTCCGGGGCGGGCGGCCGGGCGGGGTGGCTTTGGCTGGGCGGGTGACGGGCGCGGGCGCCCAGGGCGCGGGTCGGGCTAGCCTCCGTTGCAGGGCCGGCGAGGGCCGGCCGGTGGCGCACACCCGCCAGGAGGCCCGAGGTGCCCCAGTACGCCCAGCCCACGCCGCCCGTGCTCCCCGCGGTGCCCACCCGCACCGTCCCGGCCGCCCCACCGATCGAGGATCGTGCCGCGGTCCGTGAGCCGGGCCACCTGCGGATCCTCGACGAGTGGGAGCGGGCCGAGGGCGCCCCCGCGCCCCAGGGGGTCACCTGGGTGGACGCCCTCGAGGCGTGGAACTTCGCGCTCTACTCGCGCCGTGCCACGGCCGTGACCCTGCTGCTCTACGCACCGCAGGACCTGGTCAGGCCGGTGCTCACGCTGCCGCTGGACCCGCTGGTGAACAAGACGGGTCGGATCTGGCACGTCATGGTGCCTGCCGCCGAGGCTCCGGGGGCGCGCTACTACGCCTACCGCATCGAGGGGCCCGACGAGCCGCGCAACCACTTCAGGCCCACGAAGGTGCTCTCGGACCCGTTCGCCAGGCGGCTGCACTTCCCGCCCGCGTTCTCGCGGGCGGCGGCCTGCGGCGACGCAGCGAACGACGGCCAGGCGCCGCTGGGCGTGCTGCCGACGGCGGCCGACACCCACTGGGACGCACCGCCCAGCGCCGGGCCGCGCCACGCCCACGAGGCCGTGGTCTACGAGGTGCACGTGCGCGGGTTCACCGCCCGGGCGAACAGCGGGGTGGCCCGCGAGCGGCGCGGCACGTTCCGCGGCCTCATCGACAAGATCCCCTACCTGCAGGAGCTCGGGGTGACCGTCGTCGAGCTGCTGCCGGTGCATCAGTTCGACCCCCAGGAGGGCAACTACTGGGGCTACATGACCCTGAACTTCTTCGCCCCGCACGCCGACTACGCACAGGACGACCCGGTGCGCGAGTTCCGTGAGCTGGTCGACGCGCTGCACGCCGCGGGCATCGAGCTCTGGCTCGACGTGGTCTACAACCACACCGCCGAGGGCGACGGGCACGGCCCGGTCTACAACCTCAAGGGCATCGACAACGACGCGTACTACATCGTGGGCGAGGACGGCTCGTACTGGAACGACACCGGCACCGGCAACACCGTGCAGGGCGCCGACGTGGCAAGCCGCGGCCTGATCCTTGCCAGCCTGGCGCACTGGGTGCGGCTGGGCGTGGACGGGTTCCGGTTCGACCTGGCCTCGATCCTCACCAGAGATGCCGACGGGCACGTGAGCGCCGACGCGCCGCCCCTGGTCAGCGAGATCGGGGTGCTCGCCGCGCGCGGCGACGTGCGCCTCGTGGCCGAGGCGTGGGACCTGGGCGCCTACCTGCTGGGTCGCGCGTTCCCGGGCTTGATGTGGCGGCAGTGGAACGGCCGGTTCCGCGACGATGTCCGCTCCTTCGTCAAGGGCGACGAGGGCCTGGTGCCGGCACTCATGCGGCGGGTGTACGGCAGCGACGACCTGTTCCCGGACGGCCCGGGGGACATGTACCGGCCGGCGCAGAGCGTCAACTTCGTGACGGCGCACGACGGGTTCTGCCTCTACGACCTGGTGTCGTACGACGAGCCGCACAACGAGGCCAACGGCCACGGTGGCACCGACGGCGCCTCGGACAACCGCAGCTGGAACTGCGGCTGGGAGGGCGACGACGGCGCACCCCCCGAGGTGCTCGCCCTGCGGATGCGGCAGATGAAGAACTTCATCGCGCTGCTCATGCTCAGCAACGGCACGCCGATGCTGGTGGCGGGCGACGAGTTCGCCAACTCCCAGTGCGGCAACAACAACCCCTACAACCAGGACAACGAGCTCACCTGGCTGGACTGGGACCGCCTGGACTCCCATCGCGACCTGTTCGCGTTCACCAAGGGGATGATCGCGCTGCGTAGGGCGCGCCGGAGCATCGCGCGCAGCCGCTACTGGCGCGAGGACGTCCGCTGGTTCGGCACGAGCGGGGCGCCCGACGAGGAGCCGTGGTCGCACAGCGTCGCATGGTGGTTGTCGGGGCAGCGCTACGGCGAGGGCGACCTGTACGTGCTGGTGAACGCCTTCTGGGAGCCGCTGGCCTTCGACGTGCAGGTGCCGGGCACCTGGCGGCGGATCGTCGACACCGCCCTGCCCTCAGCCCTGGGGATGCTCGACGTGGGGCAGGCGCCGCCGCTCGGCGACGGGCCGGTCACGGTGGCGCCGCGCTCGATCGTCGTGCTGGGCACCTGATCGACCGGGTCAGCTCGGCGGACCGCCCGCGGCCGCGGCGTACTCCTCGGCCAGCGCGGTGTCGACGAGGTCGGCGTAGTCGGGGTTGCGATCGATCCAGCCGGCGAGGAACTCGCAGACAGGCACGACCTGGAGCCCACGCGCCCTGATGTCGTCGAGGGCGCCGCGCGCCAATGCCGACCCGTAGCCGCGCCCCTCGTAGGCGTCGCGGATCGTGGTGTGGTCGATGACGACGCTGCGACCCCGACGCGCGTAGGTGGCCGAGCCGGCGACCTCGCCGTCGGCGGTGCGCAGCTCGTACCGCATGCGATCCGGGTTGTCGGCCACGGTGATGTCGCTCATCGCAGCATCGTCGCGGGCTGAGGAGGCTGCCGCAATCCGATGGGTCCCGCGGGCCCGCTGCGCGCCGGCGTGAGGTCGCCTACCGTCAGGCGGGTGGAGCGTGACGTGGACGTGGTGATCATCGGGGCGGGACTGGCTGGCCTGCATGCCGCCGTGCTGCTGACGCAGGCGGGGGTGGCCGTCCGGGTGCTCGAAGCCGGCGGACGGGTGGGCGGCCGGGTGGCCAGCGACGTGGCAGACGGGGCGACCGTCGACCACGGCTTCCAGCTCTACAACCCCGCGTACCCGGAGGGCCGCAGGGCGCTGCGGACCGAGCGGCTGGACCTGCGCCCCTTGCGCGCCGGGGTCGACGTCGCCCTGCCCCAGGGCAGGGTGGCACGCGTGGAGGACCCGCGTCGTGCCCCAGCCGGCCTGCTGGCGTCGCTGCGCGCAGCCGCCAGTGGATCCGTGGGCCGGCCGTGGGAGCTCGCTGCGTTCGCCGCCTACGTGGCAGGTTGCGCGGCAGCCTCGCCGCAGCGCCTCGCGCATCGCCCGGACGTGGCGCTGGGCGACGCCCTGGCAGCTGCCGGGGTGCGGGGGGCCGTGCTGGATCGGCTGGTGCAGCCGTTCCTCAGCGGCGTGCTGGGGGAGACCGGCCTGGCGACGGCCCGGCGGGTGGCCGATCCGCTGCTGGCCGCGTTCGGCCGGGGCACCCCCAGCCTGCCCGCCGCCGGCATGGCCGCGCTGCCGGCCGACCTGGCCGAGCGGCTGCCCGGGGGCGTCGTGTCGCTGCACACCCCGGTCCACTCGCTGGCCGCCGGGTCGGTGACCACGGACGACGGCGCCGTGCGGGCACGCGTCGTCGTGCTCGCCACGGACGCACCGGCCGCCGCAGCGCTCGTGCCGAGCCTCGACGTGCCGGCGATGCGCAGCCTCACCACCTGGTGGTTCACCAGCCGCGGCCTCGAGCCCGGCCGCCATCCCCGCCTGGTCGTGGACGGCGGCGGTGCGCCTTGGCTGGCCAACGTGGCCGTCGTCAGCGATGCGGTGCCCGGCTACGCCCCGCCGGGGCTGGCGCTCGTCGCCGCGTCGGCCGTTGGCCATCTCCCGGACGCCGCCGCGGCCGCGCGGGCCCGCCGGGAGGCTGCAGCCCTGGTGGGCTTGAACGCCTCGGAGCTCACCGAGGTCGCCCGGCACCCGATCCGCAACGCGCTGCCCGCATTCGTGCCACCCACCCGGGTGCCGCTGCCGGTGGACCTCGGCGATGGGCTGGTCGTCATCGGCGACCATCGGCAGGGCCCCTCCATCCAGGGCGCGCTGGCCAGTGCGCGGCGCGGCGCGGACGCAGCGCTGGCCCAGCTCGGGCTGCCTGCCTCGGCGTGACGCTCGCGGCTCGGGCCCCGGTCAGCCCAGCTGGGCGAAGGTGTTGCAGCGGTCCATGTCACCGCTGTTGAAGCCGGTCGTGAACCACTGCTGGCGCTGTGCGGCCGACCCGTGGGTCCACGACTCGGGGTTCACGCGCTGGCCGGCACCTGCCTGGATGCGGTCGTCGCCGACGGCGGCGGCGGCGCTCTGGGCGTCGCGCACCTCCTGCGCGGTCACCGTGAGGTTGCCCCGGTCGTCGGCCATCCGGCCCCACACCCCGGCGTAGCAGTCGGCCTGCAGCTCCATCGCGATGCCGTACTCGTTGGCGTTGCCCCGGTCCTGCTGCTGCGCGCGGCGCACCTCGGACTCGATGCCGCTGATGCTCTGCAGGTGGTGGCCGAACTCGTGGGCCATGATGTAGACGTTGGCGTAGTCGCCGGAGACGCCGAGCTGCTGCAGCTGCTGGGCGAAGCCGAGGTCGAAGTAGATGCGCTGGTCGCCCGGGCAGTAGAACGGCCCCACCTCGGTGCTGGCCGTTCCGCACGCGGTGGTGACCGAGCCGTCGAAGAACGCAAGCCGGGGCGCCTGGTACGGCTGGCCCCGGCGAGCGAACTCCTGCGCCCAGACCTCGTCGGTCTCGTTGAAGGCCTTCGTGAGCAGGCAGTCGGGGTACTGCTGGATCGCCCCGGCCGTGTTGCACCGGGCCTCCAGGTCCTGGCTGGCGCCGCTGATGGCGCTGGTGTCGGTCCCGGGGTTCACGGCCTGCTGCCCCGAGCTGCCGAAGAGCCCACCACCGCCGAAGACCATGAAGGCGCCCAGCAGCAGGAGCACGAGCAGCGTGCCCTTGCCGCCCCGGCCACGCAGCAGCATCGACAGGATGCCGGCCAACGCCATCCCGCCCATGCCACCACCACCACCGCCGCCGAACGGGCTGCCGCCGCGGCCATCCCGCAGGTCGTCGACGCGGCTGGTGTCGACCCGGTTGTCATCGAACTGCATGGTGCGCTCCTTGGGCGGCGTCTCGTGGGTCGGGTGTCGCGACCCACCGTGCAGGACCGGGAGCCCTCTCGCCTGTGCCGCTCCTTCCCCGCACGCGGCGGATGATGCCCCGTACGCCGCCACGGCTGCTCGGCATCCCCCTGGGCCGCCGCTGCCGGACCGGGGGCACCCGCACCGGCGGGTACCCTCACCCGGTGATCGCGACGGCTGGGCTCGAGGTGCGCGCCGGGGCGCGCCTGCTCATGTCCGACGTGTCGATCCGGATCGCGGCGGGTGATCGCGTCGGCCTCGTCGGGCGCAACGGTGCCGGCAAGACGACGCTGATGCGGATCCTGGCGGGCGAGACGGCGCCCGAGGCGGGATCGGTCAGCCGCTCGGGCACGATCGGGTACCTGCCGCAGGACCCGCGCACCGGCAACCTCGAGCAGAGCGCCAGGGAGCGGATCCTGGAGGCGCGTGGCCTGCGGGACGTGGTGCGCCGGATCCGGCGGGCCGAGCAGGCGATGGCCGACAGCGATCCCGAGCGCCGGTCCGACGCGATGCGCCGCTACGACCGGGCGCAGGCGGAATTCCTCGCCCTCGACGGGTACGCCGCCGAGGCGCAGGCCGCCGCCGTCGCAGCGGGCCTGGGCATCACGGAGCGCACCTTGGGCCAGCCGCTGCGGACCCTGTCCGGCGGCCAGCGCCGGCGCGTGGAGCTCGCCCGGATCCTGTTCGGCGAGGCCGAGACCCTGCTGCTCGACGAGCCGACGAACCACCTCGACGCGGACTCCATCGTGTGGCTTCGCCAGTTCCTGGCCGCGCACAAGGGCGGGCTCGTGGTGATCAGCCACGACGTCGGACTGCTCGACACGGTGGTCACCAAGGTGTTCCACCTCGACGCCAACCGCTGCGTCATCGACGTGTACAACGTGGGCTGGTCGACCTACCTGCAGCAGCGCGAGACCGACGAGCGCCGCCGCCACCGGGAGCGCGCGAACGCCGAGAAGCAGGCCGCGGTGCTGCAGTCGCAGGCCGACCGGATGCGCGCGAAGGCCACGAAGGCCCGCGCCGCCCACTCGATGGAGCGTCGCGCCGAGCGGCTGCTGGCCGGGCTGGAGGAGCAGCGTGCCGGCGACCGTGTGGCCAAGCTGCGCTTCCCGAAGCCGGCGCCGTGCGGGCGAACGCCGCTGCGCGCCAGTGAGCTGAGCAAGTCCTACGGGTCGCTGGAGGTGTTCGTCGACGTGGAGCTCGCCGTCGACCGCGGCGCCCGGGTGGTGGTGCTGGGCCTCAACGGCGCGGGCAAGACCACGCTGCTGCGGCTGCTGGCGGGCATCGAGGCGCCGGACACCGGCCAGGTCGAGCCCGGGCATGGCCTGCGGCTGGGCTACTACGCCCAGGAGCACGAGACCCTCGATCCCGGGGCCACGGTGCTGGAGGCGATGCAGCGGGCCGCGGCCGACCTCACCGAGACCGAGTGCCGCAACGTGCTGGGCTCGTTCCTGTTCACCGGCGACGACGTGGCCAAGCCGACACGGGTGCTCTCCGGGGGCGAGAAGACCCGCCTGGCCCTGGCGACGCTCGTGGTGTCGGGGGCCAACGTGCTGCTGCTCGACGAGCCCACCAACAACCTGGACCCCGCCAGCCGGGAGGAGGTCCTGGGCGCGCTCGCCCGCTACGAGGGCGCCGTCGTGCTGGTGACGCACGACGAGGGCGCGGTGCAGGCCCTGGCTCCCGAGAAGGTGCTGCTGCTGCCCGACGCGGCCGAGGACCTGTGGCGCGAGGACTACCTCGACCTGGTCGCGCTCGCCTGAGCTGGTCCGAGCGCAGCGCCGTCACCCACCCAGACGGCGGAATCGCCCATGGCGCTGGGCGAAAGTGCGGGTACGCAGCGTCACCGTCCGCGTGCGATCTTGAAACTGGGTCGTCATAGTGGGTGAAGGGCCGGTGAACACGGCACAGACGGAGGGACAGGTCGATGGTGGGCAAGCCGCGTGCCACGCGTGTGACGGGGGAGGCGCGGGACGCGATGACCCGCCAGGTGGTGAGCCAGTACCGGGCGGGGGCGAGCATCCGGGAGCTGGCAGCGGAGCTCGGGCGCTCCTACGGCTTCGTGCATCGGCTGCTCACCGACGCCGGCGTGGAGCTGCGCGGCCGCGGTGGGGCCACCCGCAATCGGGCCAAGCGGTTGGCTGCTGGTTGACTGCGGGCATGACTGACGCCCCCGCCATCCTGACCGAACGCACCGACGGCATCCTGACGGTCCGGCTCAACCGCCCCGCCACGCGCAACGCCCAGGGCCCTGCCCTGTGGCGCGAGCTGGCTGCCATCGGCTCGAGCCTGGACCCGGCCGTGCGCGCCGTGGTGCTGTGTGCCGAGGGCCCGTCGTTCTCCGCCGGCCTGGACCGCCGGATGCTCACCCCGGAGGGCATCCCCGGTGAGGGCTCGATGCTCGACTTCGCCCGGATGCAGCCCGACGAGCTCGACGCGCTCATCGCCACGTTCCAGCAGGCGTTCACGTGGTGGCGTCGCGCCGACGTGGTCACGGTGGCGGCGGTGCAGGGGCACGCGGTGGGTGCGGGGTTCCAGCTCGCGCTCGGCTGCGACGTGATGGTGGTGGCCGACGACGTGGCGCTGTCGATGAAGGAGCCGAGCCTGGGCCTCGTGCCCGATCTCGGCGGCACGCTGCCGCTGGTCGAGGCGGTCGGCTACTCGCGGGCGCTCGAGCTGGTGGTCAGCGGTCGGTGGGTGGGCGCGGAGGAGGCCGTGCGGATCGGCCTGGCCCTGCGCTCGGTGCCGGTGGGCGAGCTCGAGGCGGCGGCCCGGGAGGTGGCCGCTGGCTGTGCGACGGCGCTGCCGGGGGCGGTCGCGGGTACGAAGGCCCTGCTGCGCGACGCGGCCGGCGGCGGCGACTGGGCAGCGGCGCACGAGCGCCAGGTGGCAGCGGAGCGCGGTGCCCAGGGCGTGCGGATCCGTGAGCTCGTGACGATGCTGGCGGGGCAGTCCGGCCGCTGACGGCCGCGGAAGGGGTCGCCGCCTTCCGCGCTCACCCGCGGCCCCGCTCTCGGTCACCCGCGCGGCCCTGCCCGGGTGCTCCCGCACGAGTCAGGTGCTCCCCGCCACGCCGGGAGCACCTGACAGCAGCGGGAGCATGTGCGCCCCCGGGCGAGGATCGGACCGGGGCACCCGGGAATGCCGGGGGCCGCACGGGGTGTTGGCGAGGCGGCGCGTGCGCGACGACAATGCGCAGGCCGGCGGCCCGCCGGAGGACCGCATGGCGGCCGTCACGGGCCGGGGAGGGACGTGAGCATGTCGATGGGCATGGGCGGCGGTGGCCCGTGGCAGACCTATCGCTCGTTCACGCGCGATCGCTCAGTGGCCGGGGAGAAGGTCAGCCGCGAGACGGTGCGTCGGATCCTGGGCTTCGCGCGGCCGTACAAGGTGTTCATCGGGTGGTTCCTGGCCACGATGGTCGTGGCCTCGCTGCTCGTCGTCGCCCAGCCGCTGCTGTTCCGGCGGATCATCGACGACGGCATCACCCCGGGCAACCGCACCGTCGTGACCGTGTGCGCGGTGCTCGTGCTCGTGCTCGCGTTGGCCGATGCCGCGATCGGCCTGGTCGGCCGGTGGTTCTCGGCACGCATCGGCGAGGGCCTGATCTACGACTTGCGCACGCAGGTGTTCGGCCACGTGCAGGCCCAGCCCCTGGCCTTCTTCACCCGCACGCAGACCGGCGCGCTCATCTCGCGGCTCAACAGCGACGTCATCGGCGCGCAACAGGCCTTCACCTCCACGCTGGGTGGCGTCGTCGGCAACGTGATCAGCGTCGTGGTCGTGCTCATCGCGATGTTCGCGCTGTCGTGGCCGATCACGCTGATCAGCCTCGTGCTGCTGCCGCTGTTCCTGCTGCCGGCGCGCTGGATGGGCCGACGGCTGCAGGCGCAGACCCGGGAGCAGATGCAGCTGAACGCTGACATGAGCTCGATGATGACCGAGCGGTTCAACGTCTCCGGTGCGCTGCTCGTGAAGCTGTTCGGCCGGCCGGCCCAGGAGCAGGGCGCCTTCTCCGGCAAGGCCGCGCGGGTGCGCGACATCGGCGTGGAGATCGCGATGTCCAACCGCTACTTCTTCACCGCGCTGACCCTGGTGGCGTCCGTCGCGACCGCGATCGCGTATGGCGTGGGGGGCCAGTTCGTGATCAGCGGCACGCTCACCATCGGCACGCTGCTGGCGATCACCGCACTGCTGGCCCGGCTCTACGGGCCGCTCACCGCCCTGAGCAACGTGCGCGTCGACGTGATGACCGCGCTGGTCTCCTTCGAGCGCGTCTTCGAGGTGCTCGACCTCGAGCCGCTCGTGGCGGAGGCGCCGGACGCTCGGCCGATCCCCACCGGCCCGACGGGCGTCGAGTTCCGCGACGTGCACTTCACCTACCCGGGTGCCGACGAGGTGTCGCTGGCCTCGCTGGAGTCGGTCGCGAAGCCGGACGCGCGCGGGCGCGGCGAACCGGTGCTGACGGGCGTGGACTTCGCGGTGCGCCCCGGCCAGATGGTGGCGCTCGTCGGGCCCTCCGGCGCCGGCAAGTCGACGATCACCTCACTGGTGACCCGGCTCTACGACGTGACCAGCGG
The DNA here is from genome assembly GCA_036375875.1 of Candidatus Nanopelagicales bacterium. Classification (GTDB taxonomy): domain Bacteria; phylum Actinomycetota; class Actinomycetes; order S36-B12; family CAIYMF01; genus Prado023. The sequence continues at coordinate 22,409 of DASVBK010000070.1, read as the reverse complement.
CGCGGTGCTGGTGGGCGGCGTGGACGTGCGCGAGGCGACATTGGCCAGCCTGACCGATGCGATCGGGGTCGTCACCCAGGATGCCCACATGTTCCACGACACCATCCGTGGCAACCTCCAGTACGCCCAGCCCGACGCCACTGACGAGGAGCTGCTCGCGGCCTGCCGGGACGCCCAGATCGGCGAGCTCATCGCCTCGTTGCCCGAGGGCCTGGACACCGTGGTGGGGGAGCGCGGCTACCGGCTCTCGGGGGGTGAGAAGCAGCGGCTGGCCATCGCGCGGCTGCTGCTCAAGGCGCCGGCGGTCGTGGTGCTGGACGAGGCCACCGCCCACCTCGACAGCGAGAGCGAGGCGGCGGTGCAGCGAGCGCTGGCCACGGCCCTGGCCGGGCGCACGTCGCTCGTGGTGGCCCACCGGCTGTCCACCATCCGCGCAGCCGACCAGATCCTGGTCATCGACGACGGCCGGGTGGTGCAGCGCGGCACGCACGACGAGCTGATGGCCGCCGGCGGGCTCTACGCCGACCTCTCCCGGCAGCAGTTCGGGATGCAGGGGACCGCGGACGAGGCGACCGACGCGCTGGACGAGGTCGCCGAGCCCGTGCCTGCCCCCGCCCGCTGACCGCGAGCGTCCCTGCTGCTCAGAGCGCGCGCAGCGACCCGCCGTCGATCGGGATGAGGCTGCCGGTGATGTACGAGGCCGCCGGCGAGAGCAGGAACGCGGCGAGGCGGCCGAACTCCAGCGGGTCGCCGTAGCGGCCCAGCGGGATGGCGGCCTCGTTGCGACGACGGGCCGCCGCGGCGTTGCCCGCCGCGCCGTCCAGGGCGAGGGTGCGGTCGGTCGCGATGCGTCCGGGCAGCACGCCGTTGACCCGGATGCCGCGGGGCCCGAGCTCGTCGGCGAAGTCCTTGACCAGCATCGCCAGGCCGGGGCGCAGGCCGTTCGACGTCGTGAGGCCGTGGATCGGCGACTTGGCCGAGGTGGACAGCACCGCCAGCAGCGAGGCGCCGGAACCCAGCGGGGCGTCGGGGTCCACGGTGGCCGCGGAGGCCACGGCGCGCAGCATCCGCACGGCGCCGAGGTGCACCGACTCGAAGCCAGCGCGCCACTGGTCGTCGGTCACCGTCATGGGGGTGCCGGTCGCCGGGCCGCCCACGCTGATCAGCGCCCCGTCGAGCCGGCCGAACCGCGCGATCGTGCCGGCCACCAGCCGCTCGGCGGTGGCGGGGTCGGCGAGGTCACCGGGCAGGCCGACTGGTGCCGTGGTGCCGCCGATGCTCGCCACGGCGTCCGCGAGCGAGGCCTCGTCGCGAGCGCTGAGCACCACCTGGGCGCCCTCGGCGGCGAGCGCCTGGGCTGCCGCGAGGCCCAGGCCCCGCGAGGCTCCGGTGAGCAGGTACGTCCGGCCGGCGAGTCCGAGGTCCATGGCCGCGATGCTCCCACAGGCGGCGCGCCGGCGGATCCACCGCACGAGAGGGCACCGGTGGTGTCGCCCCGCGCAACGCCGTCCCCCGTCAGTCCCTGACCACCCAGTGCTCGGTCCGCCGGGGCGGCTGGCCGCACGAGACGGCGAGGGTGCGCGTCACCCGGGTGAGCCCGACGTCCAGGACGCCGGCGTCGGGCAGCGTCACGCGCGCGTCGAGGTGGTCGCCAGTGGCATCGCCCTCGAGCGTGACCGCCAGCGGCTGCAGGCTGCGGTAGCCGGCGACCTGCCGGGCCCGGACCTCGGCCACCTGGGCCGGGGCGTCCAGGGTGCTCGCGCCGCGCAGCGACGCGGTGGCCGTCCAGCCCTGCCGGGCGTCCGGGACCAGCGCCGCGGCGGTGGCCTCGTCGAGGCGTCCGTGCAGCTGGCCCCAGGGCAGCAGCAGCGCGGTGGGCGCGAACCGGTGCCCCCCGAGGTGCGTGGAGGTGAGCACGCGGTCCCCCTCCGGCAGCGCCCAGAGCCGATCGGCCAGCCGTCCGCCCGCGTGCCCGCAGCACCGGTCGCGCCGGCCGTTGGCGCAGACCAGCAGGAGGGGATCCTCGTCAGGCTCGCCCCACTGCCGGTGCGACCCCGCCGCGAACCCAGCCAGGTCCCATCCGGCGACCTGCCGCGGGTCGTCCACGACCCCCACCCGGAGCATCGGCCCGAGCGGGGGGGTGCAGTGGGCGACCCAGACCCGTGTCCGGCCGCCGGCAGCAGCGGTCGCCTCCCGGGACGCCCGTGCCATGAGCACCCGGGTGCCGTGCTCGCTGCGGGCCAGCGGCGCATCACCCCAGCCCTCGGGATGCTCGACCACCACCCAGGCGTCGGCCCGCGGGGCGGTCCCGGCCATCGGTTCCCCGGCCGCGCGCGAGAGCGCCGAGCAGCGCGCATCGTCCGGCGCATCCGGTGTCGGGGAGGGGGCCGCCGGCCCCTCCCCGGCCATCGTCACGCCCGGGCCGCGACCGCGGCCGGCGCGCTGGCCACGGCCGTGCCGGAGCCGTCCCGCTTGCGATCGGGCTCGGGCAGGTCGATCGGCTCGCCGCTGCCCGAGGCGGCCACGGCCGGCCAGGTCGTGATCCAGCCCCGGCGCAGGGCGTCCTCGCCCTTGAGGAACCGATGGGCGCGCACCCCGCCCGTCGCACGGCCCTTCGCGGGGAAGACGTCGTCGTGGGTCACCTTGAGCGAGCCGCCCGCGTCCAGCAGCGCCGCGGAGTCCCCGGCGAGCGTGACGACCACGCCGTGCTCGCCCGGTCGCCACACGCCGAGGGCGAGCACCCGGGCGCCGGACCCGAGCTTGATCCCCGCCATGCCCCCCGCGGCGCGGCCCTGCGGTCGCACCGACGAGGCGGCGAACCGCAGCAGCTGCGCATCGTCGGCGAGCAGCACCAGCTCGTCGTCCTCGCGGACCGGCAGCGCGCCGACCACCGCGTCCCCCGGCGCGAGCCGGATCACCTCCCAAACGTCCTTGGCAGGGGCGGCCTCGTGCGCCACGCGCTTGATCGTCCCGCCGGTCGTCGCGAGGGCCAGCGTCGGGGCATCGGGCAGCAGGCTGGTCAGTCCCACGACGCCCTCACCGGGGTCGAGGGTGAGGAACGCCCCCAGCGGCACGCCACCGGCGAGGCTCACCGCCCCGGCCGTGCCCGGAAGGGCGGGCAGGTCGAGCACGTGCACGCGGTGCACGCGACCGGTCGAGGTGAGCACCCCGACGTGGCCGCGCACGGTGGCGGCCGCCCGCGCCACGACCACGTCGTGGGTGCCGCGGGGACCGGTCACGCCGGTCGCACCATCGGCCGCCTCGACCGCGCGCCGTGCCATGAGCCCGGTGCTCGACAGCAGCACCTCACAGGGGTCGTCGGCCACCTCCAGCGGGGCGGCGGCAGCAGCGGTCCGCAGTGGCACCGGTCCCTCGAGCAGGACCGTCCGCCGCGGGGTCGCGTGGGCGGCCGCGACCTCTGCGAGCTCGGTGGAGACCAGGTCGCGCAGCACCGCCGGGTCGCCGAGGATCCGGTCGAGGTCGGCGATCGTGCGCGCCAGCTCGTCGCGCTCGGCCTCGAGCTCGATGCGGCTGAACTTGGTCAGGCGCCGCAGCGGCATCTCGAGGATGTAGCTGGCCTGGATCTCCGAGAGGTCGAACACGCTCATCAACCGGGCACGCGCCTCGGCGGTGTCCTCTGACGAGCGGATCACCGCGATCACCTCGTCGATGTCGAGGATCGCCACGAGCAGGCCGTCGACCAGGTGCAGCCGGTCGGCGGCCCTGCGGCGGCGGAACTCCGAGCGGCGGCGGACGACCTCGAGCCGGTGGGCCAGGTACACCTCGAGCAGCGGCCTGAGCCCCAGCGTGCGCGGCTGGCCGTCGACGAGCGTGACGTTGTTGACGCCGAACGACTCCTCCAGGGGGGTGAGCCGGTAGAGCTGCTCCAGCACGGCCTCGGGCACGAACCCGCTCTTGAGCTCGATGACCAGCTGCAGGCCCTTCTCGCCGTCCGTGAGGTCGGTGACCCCCGCGATGCCAGCGATCCTCTTGGCGTTGTGCAGCTCGCGGATCTTCTCGATGACCTTCTCCGGGCCCACGTTCCACGGCAGCTCGGTGACGACCAGCCCCATCTTGCGGGCCGTCACCTGCTCCACGCGGACCGTCGCGCGCATGCGGAACGTGCCACGGCCGGTCTCGTAGGCCTCGCGCACCCCGTCGAGGCCCACGATCCGCCCGCCGGTGGGCAGGTCCGGCCCGGGCACGAAGCGCATGAGGTCGCCGACCGACGCCGTCGGATGCGCCAACAGGTGCCGGGCGGCGGCCACCACCTCGCCCAGGTTGTGCGGCGCCATGTTCGTGGCCATGCCCACGGCGATCCCCGAGGCGCCGTTCACCAGCAGGTTCGGGAACGCCGCCGGCAGCACGACCGGCTCGAGCTCGCGGCCGTCGTAGTTGGGCCCGAAGTCGACGACCTCCTCGTCGATGCCGGCCACCATCGGCAGCGCGGCCGGGTCCAGCCGGCACTCGGTGTACCGGTACGCGGCAGGCCCGTCGTCGGGCGAGCCGAAGTTGCCGTGGCCGTCCACGAGCGGCATCCGCAGCGAGAACGGCTGCGCCATGCGCACGAGGGCGTCGTAGATCGCGGCGTCGCCGTGCGGGTGCAGCTTGCCCATGACCTCACCGACCACCCGCGCGCTCTTCACGTGCGCGCGGTCGGGGCGCAGGCCCATCTCGTGCATCGTGTACAGGATCCGGCGCTGCACCGGCTTGAGGCCGTCACGGGCATCCGGCAGGGCCCGCGAGTAGATGACCGAGTAGGCGTACTCCAGGAACGAGCCCTGCATCTCGGTCGTGACGTCGATGTCGACGATGTGGTCGGCGACCGGCTCGCGGGGCGGGGTGGTGCGGCGGGACATGGGGCTCCTGAGGGCTTGGCAGGGCTGCATTCTCCCCGACGCGCCGGTCCAGCCCGAGCACCGTCACCGAGTGGTCCTAGGGTGTCGTCCGTGCACTCCGCCTACCCGGCCCACTGGGAGGCCGACGTCGTGCTGCGTGACGGCTACACGTGCCACGTGCGGCCGATCACCCCGGCCGACGCCGATCGGCTCGTCACGTTCCACGGCCAGCTCTCGGCCGAGACCATCTACTTCAGGTTCTTCGCGCCCTACCCGGAGCTCACCGAGCGCGACGTCCGGCGCTTCACGAACGTCGACTACGACGACCGGGTGGCGCTGGTCGCGACCGAGGCCGGCGAGCTCATCGGCGTGGCCCGCTACGACCGCCTCGACGCCCGTGACGCCGAGGTGGCGTTCGTCGTCCGCGACGACCACCAGGGTCGCGGGCTCGGTGCCGTGCTGCTCGAGCACCTCGCCGCCGCGGCCTGGGAGCGGGGCGTGCGGCGGTTCGTCGCCGAGGTGCTGCCGAACAACCGCAAGATGCTCATGACCTTCCGCGAGGCCGGCTACGTGGTGAGCCAGCGGATGGAGGACGGGGTCTTCCACCTGACCTTCGACCTCGAGCCGACCGAGCAGGTGCTCTCGGTGCGCGCCGCGCGTGAGCACCGCAGCGAGGCGCGGTCGGTGGAACGGCTGCTCAACCCGGTCGGAGTCGCCGTGATCGGTGCGTCGAGGACACCCGGGCGCATCGGCCACGAGCTGCTGCGCCACCTGCGCGACTACGGGGTGCGGGGCCCGCTCTACGCGATCCATCCGGAGGCCGACGAGATCCTGGGCGTGCCGGCGTTCCGCCACATCGGCGACCTGCCCGAGGAGGTCGACCTGGCCGTCGTGGCCGTGCCGGCCGACACCGTGCTGGGAGTGGTGCAGGAGGCTGCGGACACCGAGGTCGGCGGGCTGGTCGTGGTCTCCTCCGGTTTCGCGGACACCGCCAGCGAGGAGGGTCGGGCCCGGCAGCGTGCCCTGGTCCGCACCGCCCGCGAGGCCGGCATGCGGGTCGTGGGCCCGAACTGCCTCGGCATCATCAACACGGACCCGCGAGTGCAGCTCAACGCCTCGCTGTCGCCGCTGGTGCCCCGGCGTGGGCGGGTCGGGCTGTTCTGCCAGTCGGGGGCGCTGGGCGTCACGGTGCTCGAGACCGTGGCCCGGCGGGGGCTGGGCCTCAGCAGCTTCGTCTCGGCTGGCAACCGCGCCGACGTCTCGGCGAACGACCTGTTGCAGTACTGGGAGTCCGACGAGGCGACGAGCCTGATCCTGCTGTACCTGGAGAGCATCGGCAATCCTCGCAAGTTCACCCGGATCACCCGGCGCCTGAGCCACGCCAAGCCGGTCGTGGCGGTGCGCTCGGGGCGCTACTCCCAGGCCCTGCCGCTGGGCCACCACGTGCGCCGGACCTCGCTGCCACCGGCGGCCGTCGACGCGGTGTTCGAGCAGAGCGGGGTGGTGCAGACCTCGTCGCTGGGCGAGCTCTTCGACGTGGCGGCCGTGCTGGCCTACCAGCCGCTGCCGCGCGGGGACCGCATCGCGGTGCTGGGCACGTCGAACGCGCTGGAGATCCTGGCCGCCGATGCCGTGGAGTCCGCGCGGCTGACGGTCAGCTACGGCCAGCCGACCCTGGCGCAGTCGGCGAGCGCCGAGCAGATCGGTGCGGCCCTGCGCGCCGCGACCGAGCACGGCTCGTGCGACGCCGTGCTGTTCGTGCACATCCCGAGCGTCGGTGCCGAGCAGGCGGATGTCCATGCCGCGATCACCGCGGCGAGCGTCGACTCCACCAAGCCCGTGCTGGCGGTGATGCCGGCCGCCGACGGCACCGGGCTCATCCCTGCGGGCATGGGCCTGCTGCCGGTGACCGGTGGGGACGGCAGGCCGGAGCACGGCTCGGTGCCCACGTTCTCCAACGTCGAGGATGCGGTGCGGGCGCTGGCGCTGGTGCGCGGCTACGCCCGCTGGCGCGACAGCGAGACGACCGAGGTTCCCGAGTTCCCGGATGTGGACCCCGAGCGGGCCCGAGCGCTGGTGGCGGGCTGGCTGCGGGAGGCCGGGCAGGACATCACCGGCGTGCTGGTCGAGGAGGAGCACGTGCCCGGCACGCCCGACCCCACCGCGCCGGGCTTCGACCTCGAGGCCGAGCAGGTGCGTGAGCTGCTGGCCTGCTACGGCATCCGCGTCTGGCCCTCGGTGCACGTGGACTCCGAGGAGGCCGCCGTCGCCGCCGCCGAGCAGCTGGGCTATCCGGTCGTGCTCAAGACGACCGCGCCGTGGCTCGCGCATCGCGTGGACCTGGGCAGCGTCCGGCTCAACCTGGAGTCCGAGCGGGCGGTTCGCACGGCCTACCTGTCGATGGTCGCGCAGCTCGACGAGCTGGCGGGCCGGCGGTTGGTGGTGCAGTCGATGGCAGCGCCCGGTGTCGCGTGCGTGCTCGGCGCGGTCGACGACGCGCTGTTCGGCCCGGTGGTGCGGTTCGGGGTGGGCGGGGTTGCCTCCGAGCTGCTCGGCGACCACGCGTACCGGATCCCGCCGCTGAGCCTGGGGGAGGCCCGTCGACTCGTGGCCACGCCGAAGGCCGCCCCGCTGCTGCGCGGCTATCGCGGCGCGGATCCCGTCGACATCGACGCGCTGTGTGAGCTCATCGCGCGCCTGGGCCTGCTCATCGACGAGTGCCCGGCCATCGCCTCGGTGGACATGAACCCCATCGTGGTGTCCGGATCGGGTGCCGTCGTGCTCGGCGCCGCGGCGAGGGTGCGCATGCAGTGGGAGCGCCTCGACGTCGGGGTGCGGCGGCTGCTCGACGCCTGACCGCTGCGGGGCGTGGGAGGATCGGGGCCGTGAACCCTGCTGCGTCGAACCTGCGCGCCGAGATCGCCGCCTCCGGCTACTACCCGGAGCTGGTCGCCGACACGATGGCCACTGCCCTGGCCGGCGAGGAACCGATCAGCTACGTGATCCAGCACGAGGCCACCTTCGACCGTGACGAGCTGCGCCGGCACATCTCGCTGCTGCTGCTCACCGGGACCCGGCTGCTCGTGCTGCACATCGACGACTTCCCGCCGGACGAGACCTGCCCGGTGCCCTACGCCTCGGCCAACTCCGAAGCCGTGCGCCTGGCTGACGTGACCTCCGTGGTGGTCAACCGCATCGTCGGCAACCCCGCCCTGCACAAGCCGGGCGGCGCGGTCCGCGAGGTGATGCTCACGATCGGCTGGGGGGCCGTGGCCCGCCTGGACCTCGAGCCGGCCAGCTGCGGGGACCCGGAGTGCACGGCCGACCACGGGTTCACCGGCAGCTCGTCGAACGACGACTTCTCGGTCCGGGTCTCCGAGGCCGGTGACGGCGCGGCGGCGGTGGCACGCACGCTGGAGTTCGCGGCGAAGCTGTCCGAGGCCGTGTCGCGGCACGGCTGATGGTCGCGCTCGACGGGGCGGCGGGGGAGTCGGGTGCGGGCGTCGCCGCGGGCCGCCCGCTGGCCGACCTGCTGCCCGCGGTGTGCCACGTGCTGGGCCTGCCCGGCCTGCCACCGGGCTGCGCCTGGCTCGAGGCGCCCCTGGCCGGGGTCCGCCACGCCGTCGTGCTGCTCGTCGACGGGCTCGGTGCCGAGCAGCTGGCCGAGCGCCGAAGCCACGCTCCCACGCTTGCCGGCCTGACCGAGCTGGGCCCGCTGGACGCGCCGTTCCCCTCGACCACGTGCGTGTCGCTGACGAGCCTGGGCACCGGCCTGCCGCCGGGGATGCACGGCATCGTCGGCACGGCCTTCCGGCTCGACGACGGCACCGTGCTGGCGCCGCTGAGCTGGAAGGACGACCCCAACCCGATCGCCACCCAGCCGGAGCCCACCCTCCTGGAGCGTGCCGCGGCGGCCGGCATCCGGGTCGTCAGTGCCGCACCGCTGGCCCATCGGTCCAGCGGCCTGACGCGCGCCGCGCTGCGGGGCGGCGAGTACCCGGGGGCCGAGACGGCGGCCGATCGCATCCGGGTGACCGCCGAGGCGCTCGCAGCCGCCGCGGCGGCCGGCCGGTGCAGCCTCACCTACGTCTACTGGCCGGATCTGGACAAGGCCGGACACGTCCATGGGGTGGCCTCCGCCCAGTACCGCCAGGCACTGGCCGCGGTCGATCGGCTGGTCGCGGGCATCGTGGACGTGCTGCCCCCGGACGCCGCCCTGCTGGTGACGGCCGACCACGGACTCGTCGACGTCCCGGACGACCGGCGCGTCGACCTCGAGGCGGATCCTGCCCTGCGGGTCGGCGTCGAGGCCATCCTCGGCGAGCCGCGTGTGCGGCACGTCTACGCCGAGCCGGGGCAGGCCGAGGCGGTCCTGGCGCGATGGCGGCGCCTCCTGGCCGGGCGCGCCGAGGTGCGCTCCCGGGCGGAGGTCGCGGCGCTGCTGGGACCGGTCGACGAGTGGCACGCCGACAGGATCGGCGACGTGGTGGCCATTGCCGGCGAGGACTGGGCGCTGGTCTCCGAGCGGGTGGACCGGATGGTGTCGTCGCTGCGCGGCCAGCACGGCGGCCGCGAGCCGGCCGAGGTGCGGGTGCCGCTGCTGCTGGGGCGCTGACCGCCCGCGCTTCCCGCTGCCCGTGGCGCGCCGCGTGGGAGGCGGGCCCAGCCGCCCTGTGGATCCGGTCTCGCGGCCGTCGGCGGTCCGTTGGCCCGGCTGCGTCAGTCCTTCGGCGCGGGCCCGGGCCCGAACAGGATGTCGTCGAAGCTCGGCACCGCCTTGCGGGCCCCGGGCCTCGGCTGGGGCTTGGGGCGAGGGGCCTCGAACAGCGGCACGTCCTGCGCGTCCGAGGTCGGCGCCGGATGGTCGTCGGCGGGCTCCTGCTCGTCCTGCGCGGGCTGCGCGTCGCGCTGGTCGGAGTCGAGGTCCGCCTCGGCGACCGTCAGGTCCTCGAGGTCGGGCAGGGCGTCGTCGGCGTCCCCGGGCTCGTCGTCGGCAGCCTCGTCCGCTCCGAGGTCGGGGTGCTCCGCGTCCTCGACACGCTGCCCGGCCTCCTCGGCGTCCCCGGCCTCCTCGGCGAGCCGCAGCCCCCAGGGTGCAGGAGCCGCCTCGCGGGCGTCGTCGTCCTCCGACAGCTCCTCGGCGACCGTCAGGTCCTCGAGGTCGGGCAGCGCGTCGTCGTCCGCGTCGTCGTCGCGGTCCTCAGCGGCGTCGCGCGAGGGCATCGGGGTGAGGATCGCCACCCCCTCGTCCTCGTCGTCGGACTCGTCCGCGTCGACCACCGGGACGGCCGCCAGCAGCGGCCGGGCGGGCGCCAGGCGCAGCGGCTGCTCGCTGGTGATGGCCGAGAGCTCCCGGGCGTTGTCGTCGGCCACCGTCATCGTCCGGCTGCTGCTGTCATAGGTCCAGGTCGCCATGTGCACGTTCGGCGGCATCGGGAACGTCGCGATCACGACCCATAGGCCGTCGTCGCGACGCCAGGCGTCCCACGCGATGTCGGCGGGGTCCACCCCGGCGGCCTGCAGCCGCTCGGCCACCATGTCGCCGAGTTCGATGTCGCCCCCGGGCCGGCGCACCTCGGTCGCCTGCGCCTGCTGCGCCACCCAGGCGCGCTCCGTGAGCACGGGCCCCTCGAAGCGACGGATGTGCTCCAGCGGCAGCCCGCTGGCCGCGGCGACGTCCTCGGCGGTGGCGCCGGCGCGGATCCGGGCCTGGATCTCCCGCGGCCGCAGCTGCCCGGACTGCTCGATCTCGACCTGGCCGATCCGCGCGCGGTCGCGGCGCACGGCCGCGGCCAGTCGCTCGTCGATCTCCACCGTGTAGCGCTGGCCGTCCTTGCCCGCCAGCACCAGGCGGGAGCCGTCGGGCGACAGCCCGTCGAACGTCAACTCGCGCATGCGTCTCCTCGAAGCCTGTCCAAGCCCGGTCCCGTGCGACAACCCCGCACATTGTGCCGCAGCGCCGCCCGCGGTGGCCGCCGGCGGGCCGGTCGGCAAGGATCGAGCCCGTGGATGCCCTGCTGATCGTCTCGTTCGGCGGCCCGGAGGGGCCCGACGACGTGGTGCCGTTCCTCGAGCACGTGACCCGTGGCCGGGGGATCCCCCGCGAACGCCTGGTCGAGGTCGGCGCCCACTACGCCCACTTCGGCGGGGTGTCGCCCATCAACGCGCTGAACCGTGACCTCGTGGCCGCGGTGCGCGGCGAGCTCGCTGCCCGACAGGTCGACGTGCCGGTGCTGTGGGGCAACCGCAACTGGCAGCCGTTCCTGGCCGACGCGATGCGGGAGGCTCGCGACCTCGGCGTGACCCGGCTGTTCGCCTTCCTGACCTCGGCGTACTCGTCGTACTCGGGCTGCCGGCAGTACCGCGAGAACCTCGCCGACGCGCTGGCGGCGGTGCAGGACGAGGACCCAAGCTGGCAGCCGCAGGTCCACAAGCTGCGCACGTACTGGAACCACCCGGCGTTCGTGGCCGCCAACGTCGACGCCACGCGCGCAGCGCTGGGGGAGGTGCCGCCGGGCAGCCGCCTCGTGTTCACGACGCACTCCATCCCCACCGCCGACGCGGAACGGTGCGACTACGTCGCCCAGCACCGCGACCTGGCCGCCCTCGTGGCCGACGAGGTCGGCGCACCCGCGTGGGACCTCGTCTACCAGTCCCGCTCGGGCGCCCCGCACATCCCGTGGCTGGAACCCGACATCTCCGAACACCTCGCGGCGCTGCGCGCGCGCAGCGTCCCGGGGGCCGTCATGGTGCCGATCGGGTTCGTCAGCGACCACATGGAGGTGATCTGGGACCTCGACACCGTCGCGATGCAGACCGCCGGGGAGCTGGGCCTGCCCGTGGCCCGGGCGGCGACCGCGGGCACCGACCAGCGGTTCGTGGCGATGGTCGCCGACCTGCTGGTGGAGTCCCGGGCGGCCGCGGACGGACAGCAGGCTGTGGCGCGGCCAGCCCTCGGCGCGCTGGGCCCGCGGGTCTCGCCCTGCGTCGCCGGCTGCTGCCCCAACCCGCGGGGCCCCCGGCCGGCGCTGTGCGGATCGGACCCGGCATGAGCGCCCACCACGACGCCTCCTCCGGTCCCGCCGCGCCCGTCGGCCTCGACCTGTCCCATCCCCAGCTGGGGCTGGCGCTGCGGGCCGCCACCGCGGCGGCCGACCTCCTGGTCGAGGGGGTCGGTGAGCACCTCGAGGTGAGCACCAAGAGCAGCCGCACCGACGTGGTCACCCAGATGGACACCGCTGCCGAGGCTCTGCTGGTGCGCACGATCCTGGCCGAGCGCCCGGAGGACGGCCTGCTCGGCGAGGAGGGGTCCGACCGCGCTGGCACCAGCGGCGTGCGCTGGATCATCGACCCGCTCGACGGCACGGTGAACTACCTCTACCGGCTGCCCGGCTGGGCGGTGAGCGTGGCGGTGGAGGTCGACGGCGTCGTCGAGGTGGGTGTCGTCGCGGCGCCGATGCTGGGCGAGACGTACGTGGCGGTCCGCGGGCAGGGTGCCGCGCTGCTGCGCCCCGGTCACCCGGGATCCGTGAGCCGGGTGGTGCCCAACCGGCCTGCCGAACTCGGGCAGTGCCTGGTCGCGACCGGGTTCGGCTACGCCCGCGACCGTCGGGCCGGCCAGGCCCGCGCGTTGGCCGTCGTGCTGCCGGAGGTGCGCGACATCCGCCGCGCCGGGGCGGCGGCCATCGACCTGTGCTGGACGGCCGCCGGGCACGTCGACTGCTACTACGAACGCGGCCTGAACCCGTGGGATCTCGCTGCGGGGGTGCTCGTGGCCACCGAGGCAGGGTTGGTGGCCGGCGGGCCGGGCGCCGGTCCGGCCTCCCCGGAGCTCACGTGGCTGGCCCCGCCGGACCTGGCGGACGCGTGGCGGGCGCTGCTGGCCCGTGCCGGCGCGGACCACGACTGACCTGGGCTGGGCGTCACCCGGGGGCGAGCGCAGGCATTGGCGCGGGGGTCGGCTCAGCCGAGCCGGCGCAGCTCGGCGTTGTACCAGTGGGTCTTGCCCACGTACGAGGCGACCGAGGCCTCGATGAGCTCGCGGGGCGCGGCGTCGAGGCGGATCCGGGCCGGCACCCCCATCGCCATCGCCCCGCTGGGCACCTCGGTGCGTGGCGCCACCACGGCACCGGCCGCGACGAACCCCCAGGCGCGCACCACCGCACCGTGCAGGATCACCGAGCCCGACCCCGCCAGGGTGTCGTCCTCCAGGGTGCAGCCCTCGAGGTGCACCCGGTGGCCGACCACGCAGCGGTCCCCGACCAGCGTGTCGAGCTCCGAGGTGCAGTGCAGCACCGAGCCGTCCTGGATCGACGTGCGCGCGCCGACCACCACCCGTCCGGAGTCCCCGCGCAGCACCGCCGTGGGCCAGATCGAGGACTCCGGGCCGACGACGACGGCGCCGATGAGCACGGCGTCGGGGTGCACGAAGGCGGTCGGGTCGATGGTCGGGACACGGTCGCCGATGGCGTAGAGCGGCACGTTCTCCTCCTGGCGGGCGGGCGATGGGCTGGGCAGGGTGGGTCCCTGACGCGAAACGCAGCCGCTTCGGGCATACTGCCGCACCGTTCGGCGTTGCACGTGCCGAGATCAGCCGAATCCCAGCATGAGGGAGTGTTGCCACCGATGGCCACCGACTACGACGCGCCGCGCAAGACCGACGACGACGGCCTTGCCGAGGACTCCATCGAGGAGTTGAAGGCACGGCGCGTGGACAAGGCCGCCTCGACGGTCGACGTCGACGAGACCGAGCTCGCTGAGAACCTCGAGCTGCCCGGGGCGGACCTCTCGGACGAGAGCCTGAGCGTGCGCGTGCTGCCGCGCCAGGCCGACGAGTTCACCTGCGGCCGCTGCTTCCTGGTGCATCACCGCAGCCAGCTCTCCCGTGAGCGCGATGGCGTGCTCATCTGCAAGGAGTGCGACTCCTGAGCGGGTCACCGGCAGTCCTGCAGCGCGCCGCGAGCGGACGCGCAGCCTGACGATCCGACCGCGGTGCCGAGCCGCGGTTCCGATCAGTCCTCGTCCTCGCCGATCACCTTCCAGACGATCGCCTCGATGAGGGCGAGGACCGCGGCCATGGTCGCGGCCCACAGGATCTTCTCGACGATCGTGCCGTTGGCTGAGCGGACGAGCGGGGCCGGCCTGCCGGTCCTGCTCTCGTAGCCCTTCACCATGACCTTGCGGGCGCCGAAGGCGGCACCCATCGTGATGAGCGGCGCGAGGGTGCGCGCAGTCGTCCGGGCGTCGTGGAGGGCGGGCTGGCTGCTCATGGCGACAGCCTGCCACGGGCGCGCGTGATCGCGCTTGCCAGTGCTGTGGCGTCGCGGGAGGCGATCAGCCAGGTGTGGTGAGGGTCCTCGGGATCGGTGACCTCGACGACCACGGCCCCCGGCCCCACGCCCGGGCGCAGCACCATCCAGGCGGAAGCGTCACCCTGCGGTCCCCGCGCCAGCCGGGCGTGCTCGCCGTCGACGGCCAGCACCCGGCCGATCGCCGACCACGGCAGGACCGCCCGACCGGCGCGGACCCCCCGGGGGCCGACGGCCACCCGTGCCGCCCACCGCACGCCGAGCACGACCACCCCGAGCGCGGCGACGGCGCCCACGAACCAGCCGATCGCCGGCTCGAGCGCGGCGCCATAGGCGACGCCGAGCGAGACCGCACCACCGGCTCCCAGCAGCCAGAACCAGGCGCCGGGCCACAGCCGCTCGAGCACCTGCTCGCCCGCCCCGATGCCCGTGTCGGCCCGCGTGTCGTCGGTGCTGCCCACGGGAGCCACTGTCGCATCCGAGGCCCGTTCCCGCCCCGCCGGGGTGCGCCGACCGGTGCCCGCACCGCTCGGTATGGTCGCAGCCGTGACCGATCCGCAGGCGGCCGCGGCCGCTCCGGGGGCCAGCCCCCCCGACCAGCCCCAGCCCATCGGTCCGGGCACCACGCCCGGCCCCGATGCCCAGCTCCCGGCGCGCCACCGTGACGCCGCCAGCCCCGGGGAGGAGATCGCCTCCCACTACAGCGGCTGCTACGGCTGCGGGGCGAAGCACCCGTGTGGGCTGCACATGCAGGTGTTCGCCGGCGAGGGACTCACGCTGCGTGCCAGCTTCGAGGTCGGCGCCATGCACCAGGGGGCCCCCGGCCTGGCCCACGGCGGGCTGCTCACCGCAGCCATCGACGAGGCGCTGGGAGCCTTGAACTGGTTGCTCATGGAGCCGGCGGTGACCGCCCGGCTGGAGACCAACTTCGTGCGGCCGGTCCCGGTGGGCACCGACCTGGTGCTCGATGCCCGCATCGTCGGGGTCGACGGCCGCAAGGTGTACACCGCCGCGATCGGTCGGCTCGGGGCGCACGGCCCGGTCGCGGTCACGGCCTCGGCGCTGTTCATCCAGGTCGGGATCGGGCACTTCCGCAAGCACGGTCGCGCCCAGGAGGTGGCAGCGGCGATCGCCGAGGGTGTCGGGGCGCGGGCGGAGATGAACCCGTGACCGCCTGGCCCGACGAGGTCGACGTGCTGCTCACCAGGCTCGACCCGGAGGTGCCCCTCCCGGCCTACGAGCACCCGGGCGACGCCGGCGCGGACCTGGTGACCACCGTGGACGCCACGCTCGCCCCCGGCGAGCGCACCCTGCTGCCCACTGGGGTGGCGATCGCGCTGCCGCCCGGGTACGCGGCCTTCGTGCACCCGCGCAGCGGCCTGGCCGTGCGCCACGGGGTCTCGCTGGTGAACGCCCCCGGCACGGTCGACGCCGGCTATCGGGGCGAGATCCAGGTCAGCGTCATCAACCTCGACGCCAGCCGGGCAGTGAGCTTCCGACGCGGCGATCGCATCGCCCAGCTGGTGATCCAGCAGGTGGCCAGGGCCCGCTTCCACGAGGTCGACCGGCTGCCCGGGACCGCCCGTGGCGAGGGCGGCTTCGGCTCGACCGGCGGCCACGTGGGGGCACGGTCGGGGTAGCCTTCACGGCGACGCCCGTCCCCGAGCCCGGAGGCCCCCATGGCCCTGTTCCGCCGTCGCGCCACCCCCGACGAGGTCCCGCCGGAGGAGCTGCGCGACGACCTGGACGCCATGGTTGACGAGGAGGCGGACCCCGCGGGCCAGGAGCACGGCGGCGGTGGCCCCGGGCATGACGGGATCGACCTGCGAACCCAGGGCCCGTTCGACGTGACCGAGGCCGACAGCGCCGACCAGGAGCTGCCCCGGCTGGACCTCGGCAGCCTGCGCATCCCGGGCCTGCCCGGCGTCGGCGTGCAGGTCGAGGCCGACCAGGCCACGAATGAGGTGCGCGCCGTCACCGCGGTCGTCGAGGACGCCGCGGTGCAGCTGCAGGCGTTCGCGGCGCCGCGCTCCGAGGGGCTCTGGGCCGAGATCCGCGACGAGATGCTCGCCGAGATCCGGGGCACCGCCGACACCCAGGTGGCCGAGGCGGAGGGGCCCTACGGCCCCGAGCTGCGCGCCGTCATCCCGGCGCGCACGCCCGACGGCCAGCAGGTGCTGCAGCCCCTGCGGTTCGCCGGCATCGACGGCCCGCGGTGGTTCCTGCGCGTGGTGTTCCTCGGCCGCGCAGCGGTGGAGCCCGACCCCGACGACCTGCTGCACGACCTGGTCCGCCAGACGATCGTGGTGCGCGGCCCGGACGCCATGGCGCCGCGCGACCCGCTGCCGCTGCGACTCCCGGAGCAGCCGCCGGCCGGCGTGGCCGAGCTCGCCGACGGCGAGCGCGACGACGCCGAGGAAGACGACGCCGCCGACCGGCCCAGCCGGTACGCGGAGCTCGATCCCTTCGAGCGCGGGCCGGAGATCACCGAGACCCGCTGAGCGGTGGCAGGCAGGTACCCTGCTGCTGTGCCCACCGCCTCCGAGCATCGGACCGGCGTCCTGCGCCGCCTCGCGGCCTCCCTGTCGCAGACCAAGGCCGACCAGCACGCCGCGGAGCTGCGGACCGGCCTGCGCGACCTCGGTGCGACGCCGATCGAGCGGTGCTCCGCGGGGATGCCCGCCACGGTCTCCGGCGTGCTGCGCTCGGTGACCCTGCGACCGCGCGAGGGGGTGCCAGCCGTGGAGGCCGAGCTCTTCGACGGCACGGGCCGGCTCACCGTGGTCTGGCTGGGCCGCCGTCGGATCCGGGGCATCGAGCCGGGCCGCGCCATCGTGGTGCATGGCCGGATCACCGGGCACCACGACCAGCCCATCATCTTCAACCCCCGGTACGAGCTGCGTCCGCCGGCGAGCGCCGCGTGAGTGACGCGCGGGAGCCCTCCGGCGACGCCCTCCCGAGCCAGGCGGCGCAGACCCCCGACGCCGTCGCCCAGCCGGCAGCCGAGGACCACCCCCACCACCCCCACCACGCCCCACCACCGGCCACGCCCGACCTCGGCGTGGACCGCCAGCTGCTCGACAAGGCGCTCGGTGGGTGGCGCGGGCTCATCGACTCCGGGGTGCCGACCGCGGTGTTCGTGCTGGCCTACGTGCTCACCGGGCAGTCGCTGCGACCCGCCCTGGTGGCCGCCGTGGTCACCGGCCTGGTCATCGTGGTGGTGCGGCTGCTGCGGCGCGAGTCGCTGCAGCAGGTGCTGGCCGGCTTCGTCGGCGTGGCGATCTCCGCCTTCGTGGCCGCGCGCACCGGGCGCGCCGAGAACTACTTCCTCATCGGCCTGGTCGTGAACGTGGGCTACGGGCTGGCCTACCTGGTCTCGATCCTGGTGCGCTGGCCGCTCATGGGCCTCATCATCGGCTACCTGCGCGGCGACGGGACGGCCTGGCGGGGTGACCGCCAGCAGTACGTCGCCTACGTCACGGCCTCGTGGATCTGGGTGGCCATGTTCGCGCTGCGGCTGCTGGTGCAGGTGCCGCTCTACCTGGCGGGTGCGGTGGGCCTCCTCGGCGCCGCCCGGCTGCTCATGGGGTGGCCCATGTTCCTGCTCGCGGCCTACCTCACGTACCGCGTGCTGCACCCGGTGCTCAGCGCCGCGAGCGAGCGGCAGGCCGCACGGGAGCGCGACGAGGAGCCCGACGAGGGGCTCGGTGCCCGGGGCCTGGAGCCCGAGGCCGGCTGACGAGCACGCCGCACCACGGGGGAGACCCCTCAGAGACGGGGGAGACCCCTCAGAGGCTGAGCAGCTCCTCGATCGCCGCCTCCTGGTCCGGCGTCGAGACGAACAGCAGCTCGTCGCCGCTCTCCAGCGGATCGTCGGGGCTCGGTGCGATCACCTGGCCGCTGCGCAGGATCGCGACGAGCGAGGTGTCCGGCGGCCATGCGACGTCGCCGACCCGGTTGCCGACCACGGGGGAGTCCGGCGAGAGGGTGAGCTCCACGAGGTTGGCGTTGCTCTGGCGGAACGTGAACAGCCGCACCAGGTCGCCGACCGTGACGGCCTCCTCGACCAGGGCGGAGAGCATCTGCGGGGTCGAGACCGCCACGTCGACGCCCCATGCCTCGTTGAACAGCCACTCGTTCTTGGGATGGTTCACCCGCGCGACGACGCGCGGCACGCCGTACTCGGTCTTGGCCAGCAGCGAGACCACGAGGTTCACCTTGTCGTCGCCGGTGGCGCAGACGACCACTTGGCACGTGTGCAGCTGGGCCTCCTCGAGGGCCGAGACCTCACAGGCGTCCGCGCAGAGCATGTGGGCACCGTCGACCGAGCCCACCCGCGCGATCTCGGGGTCCTTGTCGATCATGAGGACCTCGTGGCCATTGCCGAGCAGCTCGCGGGCGATGGCCTTGCCCACCTTGCCGGCTCCCGCGATGCAGACCCTCATCGATGCTCCTCCGGCGCTTGGCGGAAGCCCTGCTGGACCTGGTCCTCATCGTCACGCAGGAGCAGCACGTGCACGATGTCGCCGTCCTGCAGCACGGTCTCTCGGGTCGGCAGCAGGGCCGTGCCGAAGCGGGTGAGGAAGGCGATGCGTGCCCCCGTGGCGTCCTGCAGGTCGTGCACGAGCCGGCCGTACCAGCCGGGATGCACCTGCATCTCGGCCAGCGCGATCATCCCGCTCGGGTCGGTCCACTCCTCCTGGGCGCCCAGCGGCAGCAGCCGCCGCAGCATCTGGTCGGTGCTCCACGCGACGCTGGCGACCGTCGGGATGCCCAGGCGCTGGTAGACCTCGGCGCGCCGCGGGTCGTAGATGCGGGCCACGACGTTCTCGACGCCGAACGTCTCGCGCGCCACCCGCGCGGCGATGATGTTCGTGTTGTCGCCGCTGCTGCAGGCCGCGAACGCCTGGGCCCGGGAGATGCCGGCCTCGATGAGGGTGTCGCGGTCGAACCCGACCCCCACCACCGTCGCGCCGCCGAAGTCCGGGTGCAGCTTGCGGAACGCCTCCGGATCCATGTCGACGATGGCCACCGAATGGCCCTGCTTGTCGAGGGTGTGGGCCAGCGCCGAGCCGACGCGCCCACAGCCCAGGATCACGATGTGCACGCGGCAACGCTACACGCGCCGGTCCGCCGTGGGCCCTGCGTACCATGGGCGCCCGTGGGGTCCTTCTCCGACTCGGCCAAACGGGTCCTCTTCGGCCGGGCACTGCACAGCAACCAACTGGGCGAGACCCTGCTGCCCAAGCGCGTGGCGCTGCCGGTGTTCGCCTCCGACGCGCTGTCGTCCAACGGCTACGCCACGCAGGAGATCCTGCTGGTCCTGTCGCTGGGCGGGTTCGCGCTGTTCCACTACGCGCCCTGGATCGCCGCCTGCGTGATCCTGGTCTTCCTCGTCGTGGTCGCCTCCTACCGCCAGAACGTGCACGCCTACCCCTCCGGGGGCGGCGACTACGAGGTGGTCTCGACCAACCTCGGGCCCCGCTCCGGGGTCTTCGTGGCCAGCGCCCTCATGGTCGACTACATCCTCACCGTCGCCGTCTCGATCTCCTCGGCGGTGGCCAACGCGGCCTCCGCGATCCCGTTCATCGGCCGGCACTCGGTGCTCATCGCGATCAGCCTGATCCTGCTGCTGGCCGTCATGAACCTGCGGGGCGTGCGCGAGTCGGGCACGGCGTTCGCGATCCCCACCTACGCCTTCATCCTGGCCATCTTCACCATGCTCATCTGGGCGATCGTGCGGATGGCCTCGGGCGACGTGCTCCGGGCGGAGTCCGCGGACTGGATCCTGAAGCCCGAGGACGCGTACACCGGGGCCGCCCTGGTCTTCCTGCTCGCCCGCGCGTTCTCGTCGGGCACCACTGCGCTCACGGGCATCGAGGCGATCAGCAACGGCGTGCCGGCCTTCCGCAAGCCCAAGAGCCGTAACGCGGCGACGACGCTGCTCATGCTCGGGCTCATCGCGACCACGATGTTCGGGGGCATCACGTGGCTGGCGATCGAGACGCAGGTGAAGGTCGCCGAGAACAACAGCGACCTCATCGGCCTGCCGCCGGGCCAGGACCAGAAGACCGTCATCGCCCAGGTCGCCCAGGCAGTGTTCTCCAACTTCACCGTGATGTTCGTGATCGTCTCGGTCGTGACCGCGCTCATCCTCGTCCTGGCCGCCAACACCGCGTACAACGGGTTCCCCGTGATGGGTTCGATCCTGGCCCGCGACGGCTACCTGCCACGACAGCTGCACACCCGCGGCGACCGGCTGGCGTTCAGCAACGGCATCGTGACGCTGGCAGTGCTGGCCTGCGTGCTGGTCTACGTCTACCAGGCCGACGTCTCGTCGCTGATCCAGCTCTACATCATCGGCGTCTTCGTCTCGTTCACCCTCAGCCAGCTGGGGATGATCCGCCACTGGACCCGGCACCTGCGCACCGAGAGCGACCGGGCGGCGCGCCGGCACATGGTCCGCAGCCGCGTGGTGAACACGATCGGGTTCGTCATGACCGGCACGGTCCTGATCATCGTGCTGGCCACGAAGTTCACCCACGGGGCCTGGATCGTCGTGGTGGCGATGCCGGTGCTCTACCTGATCATGCAGGCGATCCATGGCCACTACGAGCGGGTCTCCGAGGAGCTCATGGCCGGCGACCAGGAGGTCGTCACCCTGCCCAGTCGGGTGCACGCGATCGTGCTGGTCTCCAAGATCCACAAGCCGACCCTGCGGGCGCTGGCCTACGCGCGGGCGACTCGCCCGACGGTGCTCGAGGCGGTGACGGTGAACGTCGACGACGACGGCACGCGGCGGCTGTCGGCGGAGTGGGACCGGCGCAACATCCCGGTGACGCTCAAGGTGCTCGACTCGCCCTACCGCGAGATCACCCGGCCCATCGTCGAGTACGTGCGTGGGCTGAGCCGCTCGTCGCCACGGGACCTGGTGTGCGTGTACGTGCCGGAGTACGTGGTGGGGCACTGGTGGGAGCAGGCGCTGCACAACCAGAGCGCCCTGCGCCTGAAGACCCGGCTGCTGTTCACGCCAGGCGTGATGGTCGTCAGCGTGCCCTGGCAGCTGCTGTCGAGCGAGCGGATCGCCGACGCCCCCGAGATGCCCGCGCCGGGCGCGCTGCGCCGCGGCGAGCCGACGGCCGAGGAGGCCGAGGAGTACGTCGCGCGGGAGCAGGGGGCGCTGTCATAGGCCGCGAGGCGCGCCCGGGCCTGCAGGTCGGCGACCGGGTGGCCGTCGAGGTCACCACGGTCGCGCACGGTGGGCACTGCGTCGCGCGGCACGAGGGGCAGGTGCTGTTCGTGCGCCACGCACTGCCGGGGGAACGGGTCGTCGCCGAGGTGACGGCGCTGGGCCGCAAGGGCCGCTCGGTGCACGCCGACGTCGTCGACGTGCTCGAGGCCAGCCCGCAGCGCCGGGTGCCGATCTGCCCGGTGGCCGATCGGTGCGGCGGCTGCGACTGGCAGCACACCACCCCGGCGGCCGCCCGCGGGCTCAAGGCGCAGGTCGTGCGCGAGGCCCTCGGGCGGTTCGCCGGCGTGACGATAGGGCCCGGGTTCGTCGTCGAGCCGGTGGGGGATCCGGCGTCGGGCGAGCCCTTGGACTGGCTGGGCTGGCGCACGCGCGGGACCCTCTCGGTCGATGCTGCCGGTCGGGCCGGGATGCGCGCCAAGCACAGCCACGAGGTCGTGGTCGGGCCGGGCTGCCCCCAGCTGCATGCCTCGTTGGCGCCCCTCGGGCTCTTCGAACGGCGCTGGGAGCCGGGCTCGCGGGTCGGCTTCGTCGCCCCGACAGGTGCGGCGCCGCTGGTGTTCGAGGCCGGCAACGCGCCCGCCGAGCCGGTCGCCGAGCAGGCGGTGGGGGCGCGCTGGCAGGTGGCCGCCGACGGGTTCTGGCAGGTGCACCCGGGGGCCGCGGCAGCCCTGGTCCAGCACGTCGCGGCGATGCTGGCGCCCCGGCCCGGTGAGCGGCTGGTCGACCTCTACGCCGGCGTGGGGCTGTTCGGCCTGAGCCTGTCCCGCCTGGTCGGCTCGGATGCCCAAGGGCAGAGCCTGGCAGTGACGCTCGTCGAGGGCGACCGCCGCGCGAGCGAGCTGGCCGCGCTGAACGCCGGGGACCTGCCGGTGACGGTGGTCCGGGCCCCGGTCGATCGGTGGGTGGCGCGACCGGGGGCGCTGGCTGGGACGGACCTCGTGGTCCTCGACCCGCCGCGGGTGGGTGCCGGCGCGGGGGTCGTCGGGGCCCTGGCCGCCGCGCGGCCCCGGG
>DASVBK010000047.1:0-15149 GCA_036375875.1 Candidatus Nanopelagicales bacterium | reverse complement strand
GCGCCGCGCCACGGCGCGGCCGGGCAGCGCGGCACCATCGACTGGGACGCCCCCGGCCTGGCGCAGCGCTACGCCGACCAGGTGCTGGCACGGCTGGCCGAGCGCGGCACCGACCTGCGCGAGCGCCTGCTGTGGCGGGTGGTGCGGACTCCTGCGGACCTCGAGCGCGCGACGGGCGCCCCCGGCGGGGCGATCTACGGCACCTCGTCCAACGGTGCCCGCGCTGCGTTCCTGCGCCCGCAGAACGCCTCGCCGGTGCCGGGGCTGTTCCTCGTGGGGGGCAGCGCGCACCCAGGCGGCGGCCTGCCGCTGGTGGGCCTCTCCGCCGAGATCGTGGCCGGGCTCGTCGGGCGGGCCTGAGGACGCCGCCCCGACGCGATCGACGCCGCGCAACCCGACGCCCCACGCACGGTCTCACCGCGGCTCGTCGTCGCCCACCCCACCGCCGGCCCAGTCCGCGAGCCGGCCGCTGCGCGAGACCGAGCGCAGCGCCTGCTCGGTGGCCGCACGCGACGACTCGGTGGTCACGACCAGCAGCCGGTCCCCCACCCGGATCCGGGTGGCGCGATCAGGCGCCAGCGAGTGGCCGCCGCGCACCACGAGCGAGACCACGGCGCCGCGCGGCAGCGGCAGCTCTCCCACGTACGTGCCGGCCAGGCGTGAGCCGGGCCCCACGTCCAGGTCGAGCAGGGCGGCGCGGAGGGTGTCCAGGGGCGCGGCCTCGACGGTCAGCTCGGCGGCCCGGTCCGGCTGGGACAGTCCCAACCCGCTGGCGAACCGGCCCATCGTCGGGGCCTGCACCAGCGTCAGCACGATCACCAGCAGCAGCGTCACGTCGAAGATGAGCTCACCGTCAGGGTCCCCGGCGCCCAGCGGGATCGTGGCGAAGATGATCGGCACTGCGCCGCGCAGCCCGGCCCACGAGGTGAACCCCACCCACCGCCACGGCATCGGGGTGGTGCCGGTGCGCTGCGTGAGCCAGTTCGCCCAGGTGAACGGCGCCAGGCTCACCAGCACGCTCAGCGGCCGCGCGAGCACGAGCAGCACCACGCCGGCGATGAGTGCCAGGCCCACCGCGTCGCCGAGCCGGCTCGGGAACGCCAGCAGGCCGAGCATCACGAACAGCCCGATCTGCACGGTCCACGCCAGGCCCTCGACGAACCCCAGCACCGCCCGGCGGTGCGGCAGCGGGGAGGCGGCCAGGATCAGGGCGAGCAGGTACACCGCCGCGAACCCCGAGGTGTGCAGCACGACAGCCAGGCCGTAGGTGAGCATGAACAGCGCGATGACCGCGACCGGGTAGAGCCCCGCGGCCGGCAGCGCAAGCCGTGGCAGCATCCAGCGGGCGAACAACCCCATCGCGCCACCCACGAGCACGCCGCCGACCAGCTCGGCGACCACCACGACCGCCACCAGCCACCACGGCCAGTCCTGGGCGGTGCCGGTCGTGAGCAGCACCACGAGCACGACGACAGGGGCGTCGTTGAACCCCGACTCCGCCTCGAGGACGGTCTGCAGCCGGGGCGGCAGGTGCAGCCGCCGGGCCACCGTGAACACCGCGGCGGCGTCCGTGGGCGCGAGCACCGCGCCGATGAGGATCGCGGTGCCCATGTCCACGCCGGCCAGCCAGTGCAGCGGCAGCGCGACCACCGCGATGCTGATCGCCACGCCGACCGAGGCCAGCACCAGGGCGGGTGCCAGCACCGGTCGGACCGTCGCCGGGCGGGTCGTGAGACCGCCCTCGGCCAGGATCACGACCAGCGCCGCCCAGCCCAGCACCGTGGCCAGCTGGGCGTCGTCGAACGGGATGCCGCCGGGCCCGTCCGAGCCCAGCAGCAGGCCCAGGATCAGGTAGAACAGCAGGCCGGGCAGGCCGAACCGGTCGGCCACGCGCACGCCGGCGATCGCGGCCAGCACGATCACGCCCACGATGAGGCTGACCCAGGCGGCGGTCCCAACGTCCACGATCCGCCGCCTCAGCCCGGCCCGGCCGCCAGCGCGCGGCGCACCACGAGCACCAGCTGGACGAACCCGACCAGCCCGACCACCAGCAGCAGCAGCGCCCCGAACCAGGCCCAGCGCTCGTCGTCCGGGCGGGTCGCCGCGGCGAGCAGGCTCATCACCACCACGATGATCCGGGTGGGCCGCTCGGCGACGGTGATCCGCCCGACGCCGGCCATCCCCGCGGCGCCGGCGCGAGCGCGCAGGTACTCGTGGAGCCACCCGACCGCGACCCCGGCCACGCACAGCGCCGGGGGCGCCCCCGCGACCCACAGTGCCCCGACGATGACCGCGTCGGACACCCGGTCGACCACGGCGTCGAGCACCGCGCCCCAGCGGGTGACGCGATCGGTCATCACCGCGACCGCCCCGTCGAGCGAGTCGACCAGGCCGCTGGCGACGATGACGCCGGCCGCGGCGACGAGCCCAGCACGGCCCTGCCCGGCCAGCCACGGCGCGAGCGCTGCGACGAGCAGGCCCAGCAGCGTGACCACGTCGGGCGGCACGCGAAGCCGCACGAACGGCGTGGCCGTGGCATGCACGATCCGCAGCCAGCCGCCGACCACCCCCGCGGGCGCGGTGCCGCCGTGCAGCGCCGACCAGCGCTCGAGGTAGGTCGCTTGATCCACGCTGCCCGCCTCAGCGCATCGACCAGCCGACGGTGAGCGTGACGCTGACCGCACCCTCGCCGGCATCCAGGGCGAGTCGCGTGCCCTCGGCATCGGCCGCCGCAGCGGCCATGCGCACCGGCATCGGTGGCCTGGCGGCGCCGACGGTCTCGTCGATCGCCAGCACGTCGCCGAGCTCACGACCGGCGAGGCCCGCCAGCTGGCTCGCCTTCGCCACGGCATCGGCCCAGGCGGCGTCCCGGGCCGCGCGCAGCAGCCCGGTGGAGTCCCGGTGCCGGTAGGCCACCTCGGAGATCCGGGCGGCGTCGCCCCCGGCGACCACCAACGCGGTCAGCAGCGGGCCGACGCCGTCGAGGTCCGCGGTGCGCGCCGTGAGCTGGATCGCGGCCTGGTAGCCCGCGACGGTGGGGTACTGCTCGTACACCGGGTTCAGCGAGACGGCGGAGGTGGCGATCGCCGCGGCGGGGATCGCCGCGTCCTCGAGCACCCCGCGCAGGGCTGCGGTGGCCTCGGCCACGGCCTGCAGGGCGGCATCGGCGGTGGCCCGGCGCACCTCGGCGCCGACCGTGATCGAGCACTCGTCGCGCGGGCCAGCGGCGCTGCCCGAGCCGGTCACCCAGATTCCCTTGTCCATCGCGGCTGCCTCCCTCGCGGATCGTCGTGCTGATGCCTCGTCGCGGTCGGCGGTCGCCGCGCGCCCCGTCAGCCCGTGAGCCGGCGGAAGATCTCCCGGGTCGCGGTGGACCGGTTGAGCGTGTAGAAGTGCAGGCCCGGCGCGCCCCCGGCCAGCAGCTTCTCGCAGAGCTCCGTGGCCACCTCGATGCCCAGCGCCACGACCGCCTCGCGGTCCTCGGCGATCGCCCGGAACCGGGCCGCGAGCTCCTCGGGGAACGCCGCCCCGGAGAGCACGGCGAAGCGCTCGATCTGCCGGGCGTCGGTGACCGGCATGATGCCGGGCAGGATCGGCATGGTGACCCCGTGCTCGCGGGCGCGGGCGACCAGCGCGTGGTAGTCGTCGACCCGGAAGAAGAACTGGGTGATCGCGAACGTCGCCCCGGCCTGCTCCTTGGCCAGGAGGACGCGGGCGTCGGCATCGAGGTCCGGGGACTCCGGATGCCCCTCGGGGAAGGCCGCCACCCCGATCGTGAAGTCGCCGGTGCGCCGCGCGAGGCGCACGAGCTCGTCGGCGTGGGTCAACCCCCCGGGCACCGGGGCCCACGGGCTGCCGGGTCCGCCCGGTGGGTCGCCGCGCAGCGCCAGCAGGTTCGTGATGCCCGCCAGCTGGTAGCGCACGAGCACCTCGCGCAGTTGGTCCTGCGTCGCTCCGACGCAGGTGAGGTGCGCCACCGCGTCCATCCCGGTCTCCTCGAGGATCCGGCTGGTGATGCGGACCGTGCGGTCACGCGTGGAGCCCCCTGCGCCATAGGTCACGGAGACGAACGTGGGTGCCAACGGGGCGAGCTCGGAGATCGCCGACCACAGCTGCCGCTCCCCCGCGTCGGTCTTCGGCGGGAAGAACTCGAAGGAGAACACGGGCTCACCGGAGCTCAGGCTGGTCGCCAGCGCCTCGGACATCAGGACCTCCCCCCTGGCACGTGCACCATCACAGCTTCCTGGCGGTGGCCGCGACCGCCAGCTCCTCGAGCGCCGCACGGGCGTCGGCGGGCAGCCCTGCGGCGTCCAGGGCGCGGACCGCCTGCTGGGTGCGCTGCGTGATGAGCGCCTCGATCTCCTCGAGCGCCCCGGTGGCCAGGATGATGGCGCGCAGCTCGTCGATGGCACCGACCGACAGGTGCGGGTCGCCGAGGCCCTCGCGCAGGTGGAACGCCTGCTCGGGGGTCGCCCGCTCCATGGCGGTGCCCACCAGCAGGGTGCGCTTGCCCTCGCGCAGGTCATCGCCGGCGGGCTTGCCGGTCTCGGCGGGATCACCGAAGACCCCGAGCACGTCGTCGCGCAGCTGGAACGCCTCCCCCAGGGGCAGGCCGTAGCCCGAGAGCGCGGCGAACGTCGCCTCGTCAGCAGCGGCCAGGGCCGCGCCGAGGTGCAGCGGCCGCTCGATGGTGTACTTCGCGCTCTTGTAGCGCACCACGAGCATCGCCCGTTCGACCGAGCCGCCGCCGCGCGCCTGCTCGAGCAGGTCGAGGTACTGCCCCGCCATGAGCTCGGTGCGCATCACGTCGTAGACGACCTTCGCGCGCGCCAGCGCGGCGGCCTCGAAGCCGGAGCGGAACAGCAGCTCGTCGGCCCAGCTCAGGCACAGGTCGCCCAGCAGGATCGCGGCGCCGTCGCCGAATCGCCCGGCGTCCCCCAGCCACTCGGCACCCCGGTGCAGGGTCGCGAAGCGACGGTGCGCGGCGGGCCTGCCGCGACGCAGGTCGGAGTCGTCCATCACGTCGTCGTGCACGAGGGCGCAGGCCTGCAGCAGCTCCAGCGAGGCGGCCGCGCGCAGGCCGGCGTCGAGGTCCTCGCCGCCGGAGCCCAGGTAGGCCCAGGCGCAGAACGCCGGACGCAGCCGCTTGCCCCCCGCCAGCAGCTCGCCCAGCCACGAGGGGAACGGGGCGAGGTCCTCGGAGATCCCGGCGAGGATGGCCGCCTGCTCGGCGAGGAAGGCGTCGAGCGTCGCCTGCACCGAGCCGCGCAGCTGCTCAGCGGTGAGGCGGGGCGCTGGCGTCATGGCCGACAGCCTAGGGCGTCGCGCCCGTGCTGCTTCACGATCCGGCGCCCCCGCGGCCCTCGTGCCGGGAGGCCCCGACCGCCCGTTCGCCGGCCCGGGCGCGTGCGCCTACCGTTGCCACCATGCTGAACTCGCTGTTGCGCCGACCGGGCGCGGTGACCGGTCCCACCGAGCGCGTCGTCATCGTCGGCGCCGGACTGGGTGGGCTCTCCGCCGCGCTGCGCCTGGCCGGTGCGGGCCGCGAGGTGACCATCCTCGAGCGCGAGCCGGTCCCGGGCGGGCGCGCGGGGCTCATCGAGGACGCCGGCTACCGGTTCGACACCGGCCCGACCGTGCTCACGATGCCCGGCCTCATCGAGGACGCCCTCAACGCCGTCGGCGAGGAGCTGGCCGACTGGCTGGACCTGCAGCCGGTGAGCCCGCTGTACCGCGCGTTCTACCCCGACGGCTCCCAGCTGGACGTGCACCCGGACGTCGATGCGATGGCCGACGAGATCGCGGTGGTCATCGGGCCCCAGGAGGCCGCCGGGTACCGCCGCTACGTCGACTTCGTCACCGAGCTCTACAAGCTCGAGATGGCCGACTTCATCGACCGCAACATCGACACCCCGCTCGACCTGCTGACCTCGAACCTCGCCCGGCTCGCCGCGATCGGGGGCTTCCGGCGCCTGGCCCCCAAGGTCGAGCAGTACCTGCGCGACCCGCGCACCCAGCGCGTGTTCTCGTTCCAGGCGATGTACGCCGGCCTGAGCCCCCAGGACGCCCTGGCCATCTACGCGGTGATCGCCTACATGGACTCGGTGGCCGGCGTGTACTTCCCCAAGGGCGGTATGCACGCGGTGCCCACCGCGCTGGCGGGTGCTGCCGAGAAGCACGGCGTGACGATCCGCTACGGCACCACGGTGGCGCGCGTGCAGCACGACGGCAGCCGTGCCAGCGCGGTCATCACCGCGGACGGTGAGCGGATCCCCGCCGACGTCGTGGTGCTCAACCCCGACCTGCCGGTCGCCTACCGCGACCTGCTGGGCGTCGAGCCGTGGTCGGTCCGCCGGCTGAGCTACTCGCCGAGCTGCGCGGTCCTGCTCGTCGGCTCGAGCGCGCAGTACTCGCGGATCGCCCACCACAACATCCACTTCGGCCGCACGTGGGACGGCGTGTTCACCGACCTCATCGATCGCGGCCGGCTCATGGCCGACCCGAGCCTGCTGGTCACCAACCCGAGCCACGGCGACCCGAGCCTGGCCCCGGCGGGCAAGCAGTCGTACTACGTGCTGTTCCCCACGCCGAACCTGGACGCCCCGATCGACTGGCAGGTCGAGGGCCCGCGCTACCGCGACCAGATGGTGGCGACCCTCGAGCAGCGGGGCTACGTCGGCTTCGGCGACGCGATCGAGGTCGAGCACCTCACCACGCCCCTGGACTGGGCGGCACGCGGCATGGAACGCGGCGCCCCGTTCGCCTCGGCCCACTCGTTCCTGCAGACCGGGCCCTTCCGCCCGGGCAACCGCTGGGGCGAGAACGTCGTGTTCGTGGGCTCCGGGACGCAGCCAGGGGTGGGCGTGCCCATGGTCCTGGTCTCCGGCCGGATCGCCGCGGAGCGCATCGTCGGGCCGCTGCCGCGCTCACTGTCACGGGCCTGAGGGACCCCGCTCGGGCCGGGCCAGCGGCGGCTGGCCGGGGCGTACCCTCGCCCTCATGGCGACCCGAGTCCGGACCCCCGCGGCCGGACTCGACCGGACCAGCCTGCTGCACTACGGCATCCCCGGGTTCCTGGGCAGCACGTTCCTGGCGCTGGGCGCGCTGGGCGTGGGCTGGCTGCCCGCCACCTCGGCCCTGCTCGACCAGCACGTCATCGGCATCCTGCGCTCGACGACCGCCGGCGCGGTGCTCTCACGCATCGCCGTCTTCGCGGGCGTGGCGATGCTGCTGCAGGCCTGGCTCGTGCTCGGCCACGACGTGCTCGACGACCTCGAGCGCAGCCCACGGCGCCTGCTGGGCATCCTCGCGCTGTGGACCGCGCCGCTGCTGCTCATGCCCCCGCTGTTCAGCCGTGACGCCTACTCGTACTTCGCCCAGGGCCAGCTCATGCTCGAGGGCCTCAACCCGTACCAGAACGGGGTCTCGGCGCTGCCGGGGTGGTTCCTGACGGGGGCGGACCCGCTCTGGTCGGAGTCCCCCACGCCCTACGGGCCGGCCTTCCTGCTGCTCGAGCAGGGGGTGGCCGCCGTGGTGGGGCCCTACCCCTTCCTCGGCGCGGTCATGTTCCGGCTCATCGCCCTGGCGGGCGTGGTGCTGCTGGCCGTCACCGTGCCGCGGCTGGCGCACGCCCACGGCATCGGCCCGCAGAAGGCGCTGTGGCTGGCCGTGCTCAACCCCCTGGTGCTCATGCACTTCGTGGCCGGCGCGCACAACGACGCGCTCATGGTCGGGCTCATGGTCGCCGGCCTGGCGCTGGCCGCAGAGCGCCACCCGGTGCAGGGCGTGCTGCTCATCGGCCTGGCCGGCGCGGTCAAGCCGATCGCGCTGGTCGTGCTGCCGTTCGCCGGCCTGCTCTGGGCCGGGGTGCGCGCGGGCTGGCCGCAGCGGATCTGGGCCTGGATCCGGGCCAGCGTGCTGGTCCTGGCGGTCTTCGCGGTGCTGTCCTGGATCGCCGGGGTGGACCTCGGCTGGGTTGCCTCGCTGAGCACCCCCGGCACCGTGCGCACCTGGCTGTCGCCGCCCACGGCCCTGGGCATGGCCATCGGCAACCTGCTGCAGTGGCTGGGCATCGGCACCGTCGACGGTGCGATCTCGTTCTTCCGCTTCGTGGCCATGGCCGCGGGGGCCCTCATCGCGCTGTGGCTCGTGCTCAAGCCGGAGGGGCGCTCACCGGTGCGTGGAGCGGGCCTGGTGCTGCTCACGATCGTGGCGCTGGCCCCGGTGGTGCAGCCGTGGTACCTGCTCTGGGCGCTGCCCGTGCTGGCCGCCACCGGACTGAGCGGCGCCCAGCTGCGGGCGGTCATGGTGATCACCGCGGTCCTCGTGGTGCACGGCATGGCGGAGTCCAACGCCACCGCCGACACGCTGGTGGACGTGCGCGACGGCCTGGCCGGCGTGTTCGCCGTCGTGATGGTCGGCGTGGTGCTGCTCTCCAGCCCCGGCGAGCGACGGCTGCTCGTGGGGCAGCCGGTGGACCGCGGCCTGCGGCCCAGCTCCGCCGCCGCCCGGGCCAGGGCCGGCTCGCTGGTGGTGCACCGCCCTCAGCGGACGGGCTCCTCGAGCTCGTAGTCCTCGTCGTCGAACACCGCGCTGGTGCGGGTGGCGTGGGCCAGGGAGAGCTTGGGTCCCTCCCCGATGAGCACGACGCGCGCCGCGAGGTCGCCCTCCTCCCACACGCTGAGCACGTCGCGGAACACGTCGACGGCCACGGCGAACTGCTCGGGCTCGTGCTCGGCCATGTGGCCCCAGCCCGACCAGAGGATGAGCAGGCCGTCGGCATCGTCGAGGTCCTCGACCTCGTCGAACTCCTGCGCGGACAGGCACTCCTCGAACGCGTCCCAGTTGTGGCCGAAGTAGTCCGGGAACCCGAACGCGGTGGCGCACGCCTCGAAGAAGGCCGTGCGACCGCCCCCCTCGGGCACCTCGATGACCACCGAGGACCAGTCGAGCAGGGCGGCCAGCTCGACCGCGGCGTCGGCGTCGGGCGCATCACGCCACAGCGCGATCCGGTTGGTCATCCGGACACCACCTCCCGGAAGCTGGCGTAGTGGTCGTCGGTGTAGAAGCGCGACCCATCGTCGCCGCCGACGATCCGCCGCGCACCCCGGTCGTCGGAGCCCGGCGTCTCGACGGTGTACTCGGCATAGAACCCGGTGGGCTGGTCGGGCAGGATCCCCTCGCGGTTGCCGAACGTGGCCCCATCCTTGGAGTAGGGGAACGGGCCCCCGGCCTCGATGAGCTCGAGGGTCTGGATCCCCTCGGGCGGCAGCTGCGCCACCGTCATCGTCGGCAGGTCCGTCGTGGCCGTGGCGGGCGCCAGGTCCGCGAGCTGCGCCTGCTGCTGGGCGACAGCCGGGGCCGCCGGCTGCTGGGTCGTGGTGGTCGCGCATCCGCCCAGGGCGAGCACGCCCAGCAGCACGGCAGCGATCCAGCGGCGCATCACGTGCCGCAGCATCGCACACCGGCTCAGCGCACCCGCGATCGTGGGCAGCACCATCGCTCGGACCCATCGATGCCATCATGTCGGCCATGTCCAGGCGTGAGCTCGACGCCGCGGGCATCACCGACCCGGCGATGCGCGCGGCCTACGAGGCATGCCGCCAGCTGCACGCCGAGCATGGCCGCACCTACTACCTGGCGACCCGACTCCTGCCGCCGGGCAAGCGGCCCTTCGTGCACGCGCTCTACGGGTTCGCGCGCTATGCCGATGAGATCGTCGACGACCTCGCCGCCGACCTCACCCCTGCCCAGCGCGCCGATGCCCTGGGCACGTGGGGCGACCAGGTGCTGGCCGACCTCGCGCGGGGCCACTCGCAGGACCCGATCGCGCGCGCGCTGGTCGACACCGCGCTGCGGTTCGCGATCCCCCACGAGCACTTCCACGACTTCCTGCACTCGATGCGGATGGACCTCACCGTCACCGAGTACCCCACGTACGACGACCTCGCCGTCTACGTGCACGGCTCCGCCGCGGTGATCGGCCGGCAGATGGTGCACGTGCTCGGCACCATCGAGGCCGCCGACCTGCCCGAGGCCCTGGCCCGTGCGGACGACCTCGGGGTGGCGTTCCAGCTGGCGAACTTCATCCGGGACGTCGGCGAGGACCTCGACCGGGGTCGGGTCTACCTGCCGCTGGACGAGCTGGCCGCGTTCTCGGTCCACCGCGGGGACCTGGAGCGGCGGGTGCTCACGCCGCAGCTGCGCCTCGCCCTGGAGTGGCAGGTGCGCCGGGTGCGCCGGCTGCAGCGGCGGGCAGATCCGGGCATCGCGCTGCTGCGGCCCGAGGCCCAGCCGTGCATCCGAGCCGCCAGCGAGCTGTACTGCGGCATCGTCGACGCGGTCGAGGCGATCGACTACCAGGTGTTCGGACGGCGAGCCCGGGTCGGCAACGGCCGCCGCGCACGGGTCGCTGGGGCCGCGTGGGTGCAGGCGGTGCGGGCCCGCCGCGACCAGCGCCGCTGAGCGCGCCCCGCTCAGGAGTCCTCGGGCGACCGCCCGCCGACCTTCGCCAGCAGCGGCACGAGCGCACGTCGCGGCGGTCCGGACCTCGGCTCGCGCTGCACGCCGCGCCGACCCCACCACGCCCACAGCGTCATCGCGAGCACGACGAGGGCGAAGCCGAAGAGCAGGTCCTCGATGGGGGCGTAGAGCAGCCGGCCGTCGCCGACGATGGGCGGCGGGCCCTCGGCCGGGGTCGTCGAGCCGAGGATCGCCGCTCCGTCGTAGCGCACGATCCGCAGCCCGGTGAGCACGCCGTTCGTGAGCAGCTGGAAGAACACGATGATCGCGTAGGACATCCAGAAGACCTGCCGGGTCAACAGCCGGGTGCGCAGGATCCAGAGGTCCCAGGCGATGACGAGCGCGACGCCGAGGACGGCCAGCTGCGTGTACGTCATGGCTGCGCCTCGTCCGGTGGGCCCTCGTCGCCCACCGGCAGCCCGGTCGCGGAGCGGACCGCCTCCAGGGTGAGCACGGCGGCGATCGGCACCATCACGAAGAAGACCAGCTCGTCGATCGGCACGTCCAGGGGCAGCCGGACGCCTGTGATCCTGGCCTCGTCGAACCACCAGTGACCCGAGGCGATCGCGTAGGCGTCCCACAGGTAGAACAGGGCGACCACGGGCAGCACGGTGAGCAGCAGGCGGCGCCACCGGCGGTACACCCGGGTGCGCAGGCCGAGCTCCAGCCACGCGGTGCCCAGGAAGATGCAAGCCATCACGGCCAGGTAGGACCACTGCCCCATCCCGGTCACGCCCCCGCCGGCGGGCTCGGCGCCACCGGGCCGGCAGGGGCGGCGTCGCGCAGGGCGCGCCGCGCCGCCATGATGGCTCGGGGGCGACCGCTGCCGCAGGCACCGAGCAGCCGTCCGTCCGCGCCGCGCACGCTCGCCGCGAACGAGTGCTCGTCCTCGTCCCAGGCGACCTCGCCGGCGGCGCCCACGTCCCCGACCGCCAGCAGCACGTGCTCGCCGACATGGCTGAACAGCGACGGCACGGGGTCCGGCACCGCGCCGGGCAGCGGCGCCGACCACGCCCGTTGGTCGGCGTCCCGGTGGCCGGCCGTCAGCCATGCCTGCAGCGCGGGCACGAGGGCCGCCGGATGGTCCATCGCGCCGGACCAGTGCCCGCCCTCGAGGTGGCGCCCGGCTCGCGGCGACCACCGCGCGGCGGCATCCCCCACCGCGAAGACGCCCGGGACGCTGGAGCGACCCCACGGGTCGACGAGCACGGCGCCGGCCCCGGACACCGCCACGCCGCAGCCGCCCAGCCAGCCGGTGGCAGGCCGCACCCCGAGGGCGACGAGCACGAGGTCGGGGGCGAGCACCTCGGGCGCGCCGGCCGACGTCGCGCCGAGGATCACCCGAGGGCCGCCCTCCCCGTCGCGCACTGCCGTCACCATGCAGCCAGTGCGGGCCTCGACCCCCGCGGCCGCCAGCCATTGCGCGATCCGGTCCGACACCAGCCCCGGCACCCGGCCGGCCAGCAGCCGTTCGGCTCCCTCGAGCACCGTCACGCGCGCCCCACGACCAGCTGCGGTGGCGGCCACCTCGCAGCCGATCCAGCCGCCACCGACGACGGCCAGCCGGGTGCCCGGCTGCACGGCCCCCCAGAACGTGGCGGCGTCGGCACGCGTGTGCAGCAGGTGCACGCCCGGCCCGGCCCACCCCGCCGGGCGGATCGGCGACGCGCCGGTCGCCACCACGACGGCATCGGCAGCGACCTCGCCCGCGGCGGCCAGGTCCACCACCGCTGCGCCGGCCGCCACGGCGAGCCCGCGCGCCGGCACGCCCAGCAGCACCTCGTCCGCGGCGCCCCACACGTCGATGCCCATGGCGGGGCGCAGGTCCACCTCGGCCCCGGGGTCCTTGGTCAGCGGGGGGCGGTCGTACGGCGGGTCCGCCTCGGCGCCCGCCAGCGTGATCCCCCCCTCGAACCCGGCGGCCCGCAGCAGGGTGACGACGCGGGCACCGGCCAGCCCAGCACCGACGACCAGCACATCCGCCACGACGAAGCAGCCTAGCCCGCTGCCCCGCACTCGGCTCCTAGACTTGGCGCGTGACGAGCCAGCCGCCGACGCCCCCAGCAGCCGACCCGCTGCTGGGCCGGGTGCTCGACGGCCGCTACCGCACCGAGGCGTTCCTGGCCCGCGGAGGCATGGCCACGATCTACCGGGGTGCCGACCTGCGGCTGGACCGCACGGTGGCGATCAAGGTGATGCATCCCTCGTTCGCCAGCGACCCGGGCTTCGTCGAGCGCTTCGAGCGCGAGGCCCGCGCCGCCGCGCGGCTGAACAGCCCGTACGCGGTCGCCGTCCACGACCAGGGCACCGACGGCGGGGTCACCTACCTGGTCATGGAGTACGTGCCCGGCCACACCGTGCGGGACGTGCTGCGGGCCCACGGCGCGCTGCCGCCCGCGCAGGCCCTGGCGATCCTCGACCCGGTGCTCGAGGCCCTCGCCGCGGCCCACCGGGCCGGCTACGTGCACCGTGACGTGAAGCCTGAGAACGTGCTCATCTCCGAGGACGGCCGGGTCAAGGTCACCGACTTCGGCCTGGCCCGAGCGATCGAGGGCGGCGACTCCAGCCGCACCCACGGCCTGCTGCTCGGCACCGTCGCCTACCTGTCCCCGGAGCAGGTCGAGCACGACCGCACCGACGCCCGCTCGGACGTCTACAGCGCGGGCATCCTGCTGTTCGAGCTGGTCACCGGGCAGGTGCCGTTCTCCGCCGCCGCACCCATGCAGGTCGCCTACAAGCACGTCCACGAGCAGGTCCCGGTGCCCTCGAGCATCCGGCCGGAGGTGCCGGCAGGCATCGACGCGATCGTCGGCCGAGCCACCCGCCGCTGGCCCGACGACCGCTACGGGGACGCCGCGGCCTTCCTGGCCGACGTGCGGGCGGAGCGCGCCACCCTGCCGCCCGCCACGCCGTGGGTGCCCACGCCCACCGACACGATCGTGGTGCTGCCCGAGCGGCGCGCCGACGTCGACCCGCTGGACGCCCCGGCCTGGGTGAACGCCGGGGCCGCGCCTTCGCCCGAGGCGGCTCCGGCAGCAGGTGCCGCGGCTGCCGGGATCGCGGCCGGTGCCGCCGGTGCGGCCATCGCCGCCGGTGTCGGCACCGAGGCGCCACCGCGGCCCGTCGTGGTGCCGGCAGCGCCCGCCGCCGAGCCTCCCGCCGGACCCGCCGCGGCAGGCGGCAACGGGCCGGGCAGCGTCACCCAGGCCTCGTACCGCACCTCCCCCGAGGGTGGCGGCACCCGGGTCCGACGAGGGCGCAAGGGCATGTGGGTGGGCCTGGTCGCCCTGCTGAGCATCGGCGGGCTCGCGTGGCTGCTGCTCGGGCCGCTCAACCGGGTCACCGTGCCGGACCTGCTCGGCAAGACCCCGAACGAGGCCACCGCGATCCTCGCGACCTCCAACCTGCGCCTGGACGCAGAGCAGGAGTCGTACAGCGAGGACTACCCGAAGGGCCAGATCATGGCCACCGATCCCGCCCCGGACGGCCGGCTGCGGACCGGGGGCACGGTGCTGGCCACCGTCAGCCTGGGTCCTGAGCGCTACGACGTGCCGAAGCTCGCCGGGCTGACCCTCGACGAGGCCGAGGTCGCCCTGGGTGCTGCGAACCTCGTGCTCGGCGAGCAGGAGAAGGCCTACGACGACAAGGCCAAGAAGGGCACGATCGTCAGCAGCGACCCGAAGGCCGGTACCTCGGTGAAGCGCGACACCCCGGTGGCGGTCGTCGTCTCGAGCGGCCCCAAGCCGGTGGAGATGCCCGACCTGGTGGGCAAGGACGCGGACGAGGCCCAGAAGCAGCTCAAGGAGGCCGGGCTCAAGGTCGACCGCGCCGAGGAGTTCAGCGAGGACGTCGCCAAGGGCGTGGTCATCAGCACGAAGCCCAAGGCCGGCACGACCGCCTACCGCGGCGACACGGTCACCCTCGTGGTCTCGAATGGCCCGCCGCTGGTGACCGTCCCCGACGTGGTCGGGATGGGCGAGGGCGAGGCCAGTGCCAAGCTGCAGGAGGCCGGCTTCAAGGTGGCCGTGGACAAGCCCCTGGGCTTCGCGGTCTTCGGGGTGAACTCCCAGAACCCCCGCGGGGGCACGCAGGCGCCGAAGGGCTCGACCGTCACGATCACCGTGGTCTGACCGGCGCCCTGCCGATGTCCAGCCTGCCCGCCTGGGCGCGCAGCCACCACACGCTGGCCCTGCTCGCCCTCATCGCGGCCACCGCCGTGTGGGGCGCCACCTTCGTGGTGGTGCAGGACGCGGTCGAGCAGATGCCCGTGTTGCCGTTCCTGTGGTGGCGCTTCGCCCTGGCCACGGTGGTGCTGGCGGTGCTGCGGCCGCGCGCGGTGCTGCAGCTGGCGCCGGACCGTCGGCGACAGGGGGCGGTGCTCGGGCTGCTGCTCGGCGGCGGGTACGTGCTGCAGACGTTCGGCCTGCTGCACACCTCGGCGACCGTCTCGGGCTTCATCACCGGGATGTTCGTGGTGTTCACGCCGTTGATCGGTTGGCTCGTGCTGGGCGAGCCCGTGGCCCCACCGGTCTGGTACGCCGTCGGCCTGGCGACCCTCGGCCTGGCCCTCATCAGCCTGCGCGGGTTCGCCATGGGGTTCGGCGAGCTGCTCACGCTCGGTGCGGCGG